>JAUQVP010000005.1:0-46287 GCA_039794745.1 Thermostichales cyanobacterium HHBFW_bins_127
CAGGAGTGGCAGCAGGGCTAGGCCGGGGAACCGGGGTGGCGGGGGGGGCGGGGGTGGGGGTGGGCTGGGGGGTAGCTTGGGCAATGGATCGCTCCACGGGCCGCGGCGGCGGGGGCGGGGGAACCGGGGGCGGCGGGGGCGGCGCCGGCCGCGGCTGCACTGCTTGGGGAGGAACGGGGGGACGCTGAACCGGTTGTGGCGGCGGGGGCGGCGGGGCGGCCTGGGGCTGACCACCAGCACTGGCTTCCACAGGACGAGCTTCCCCGGCATCCCGGGCATTAGCCGTGGAACGCACCTCCGTCTCCGGAGGCGGTACCACATCCTCAGGATCAACCAAACGAAATTGGATGGGGCGGGATTCCGGCTCCTCCGGCTTCACCCAACGCCAACTCCACCCCAATAACAATAAAATCAATAAATGCAATAACAAGGAGGGCAACAATAACCAGCCCACCCACTTCAGGGATCCCTCTTCCTCCCGTTTTTGCAGCACCAGCCGACTGGTCATGAATTCTCACCACCCCTTTCCCTGTGGTTATATCACCTGGGCTGGCCGGCTTCGCAGGGTGAAAGCCGCAGAGATCACATCCGCACCATCCCCCAATCCATCGGGTTGAACTCGGGATCCCAGTAGGTATCGGCGTCGTAGTAGGCACCTGCTAGGTTGGCGCCCTCAAAGTTGACGCCCCGCAGGGCAGCACCGCAGAGGTTGATGCCTTGGGCTTGGGTGCTTTGAAAATTGGCCCCTCGCAGGTCGGCGCCGGTAAAATCTGCCCAATTCAAACAAGCCCCGGCAAAATTGGCTCCACTCAGGTCGCAGCCGACAAACTGGGTGATGAGATGGGGTTCTTGCTCGATCAGCAGGTTAGCCCGCAAGGTTCCCGCCAACATCACCACCGCACTTTCTGCCGGCACCGCCTGCAAATGGGATCCCGACAGATTGGCCCCGATCAAAACTGCCCCGGTCAAATCTGTTCCCATCAGGGTGGCTTGGCTCAAATTGGCTCCCACCAACTGGGCTTCTCGCAGCAGGGATCCATTCAATTGACTGCCTTGCAGGTCAGCCCCGAGCAACTGGGCCCGTAGCAGCCGGGCTTCCCAAATCAAAGCCCCCTCCAGATGGGCCCCATTTAAGATGGCCCCACTCAAGGACGATCCCGTGAAATCCACCCCCATCAACCAAGCCCCCGTTAGATCAATCCCCGGCAGGTGCACACCGCTTAAGTCAGGGCGATGCAAGCGGATACCGCGGAAATGACGATGCCCGTGCTGAAAAGCCTCAAGCAGGGCCGCAGCCGTGGTAATCACCGGGGAGGAAAAGGGCATGGGATCCCTGAGCAAGTTCTTCTTAGTGTGCCCAAAAGGCTGGGTTTCATACAGGCTTCAGGGGGACTGGATCACCCATCTCCTCGCCAATTAGCGGCAGCTTTCCGGTGTGATTCCATTAGGGCAATGATGAGCATCTCCCTTAGAAGGGGCAAACCTAGTTGAATTGAGATGTTGTTATTCGGTCAGCAGTAGCAGAGGCACTTTGCAGTCCCTACTCAAGATAGCCCTGGTCGCCAAGCAACTGACAGGCAAATCCTGAAAAACCCCTAGTCCAGGTCAGGAGTTATCTCCTCCTTGTAAGCAGAAAGGTACTGAACCGGAACCTTTCCCGCCAAGCTAGTTCCACGGGATCCCTAGGGAATTCTTCCAAAGACTAGAGATCTAGACAAGAAAGGGATCCAGATCAGGATTAAGGAGCAGGGAAAGTGATTTGCCCTCGCAGTTCCCCAGAATTGAAAGTTGTCGTATGGATATTGACATAATAGAGACCTTCCCGGAACTCCTCGATCTGCTCCTGGGTGAGATCTTGAGCAACCAAAGAGAAGGTTCCATTCCGGCCAGTGGCGTCGGGAGTGACAAGCAGGGAAAACGCTACGGGACCATTAGTACCTGCTGCCCCCTCGTGAACATGGGCCGGACCAAATGTTCCAATCGGAAACAGATCCCCCGTTAAACCGCTAAAGCTGCCGGTAATCGTAAGGGAACGCTGGGTGACGTTAAGGCTAGCGGTAAAAGAACCAGTAGCAGTCGTCGTAATCGGCGGAACCTCATTCGCCCCAGAAAGGGTCACCACTCCAGAATTCAAAACTTCCTCCGCCCGAAAGGGTGCCGGGGAACTTGTGTTGCAACCGGCCAAGAACGGGAACCCTAATAGCGCCAAACCTAAACCAGCACCAGCTAAGGAACGAATCATAAAACTCCTCACCCATTTGGTCATGGATTCTAACCAAATTTAGGTATACAGCACAAGCTGGAGGAGCCAGACATCCACCAAAGCCATCAACCCTGCCCCCAGACTGATGCCCCCGTACATCCAAGTCTGCACATAGGGACGCATCTCGGCAGTCGGGATCCCGGTGAAATGGGCAATTGCCGCCAAAAGCTTACCCAGCCCTGCCACCCGCAAGGGAATCAAGATGCGGGATCCGGAGCGGGTGAGCAAATAATAGACCAATCCTCCTTGGGCGGTGGTGGCAGCCTCCGCTTCTACCACATCGTCCCAGGCAACCGACCAGCACTGCTGCAGCCAGCCCGGTACCCAGCCAGGATAGTCTGCCCACATCCTCTCTGGACTGACCCAAACCCGTTGACTGAGGAGCCCCAACAACAACCAGCCCCCCACCACAGATCCCAACAGCATCAGTCCTGCCCCTGACCAAGCCCATGAGCCAGCGAAAACAACCAGAGGCAGCACCAAAGTCGTGTATAGCCCCAGGATGGACCAGCGGATCAGGGGGCGGATGGGAAAGCAGACCGGCGCCTCAGAAGACATAGACCCCCCCTTGGGCATCCACCTGCACCACCCGCTCACCGCCAAAGTAATCTGGACTTTCCCGCACCTGAATCACCAAAGTATTGTTAGGTTCGACACGCAGATCAAATAGGGTACTGATTTCCAAGCGCGGCGGTGGAGTGACGATGTTGAGAAAAGCCGGAGCCATCACCTGCAGCCGCAAGCTCTGCCCAGGCAAAATCGGGCGGGTAAGGGACTGATTCTCCACATCCTCATAGTCCACCCGTTCAGCCAAACGATTCTCAATGCGCACCTGCACCGGCTGCCGCGGATCAATGCGCACCCGTGGCTGCCAAAATCCCGGTTGAAAGGTAGCCGCCGGCTGCCCTGCCACCGGGGATCCCCAAATTCCTAAAGCAACAAGGGCAAGAGCAAGGGTGGAGCGCATTCAGGTTTCCGCCGGAATAAACTTGAGGGCAGCAGAGTTCATGCAATAGCGTAAGCGGGTAGGAGCCGGGCCATCGGGGAAAACATGCCCCAAATGTCCGCCGCAGCGGGAGCAATGCACCTCCGTGCGAGGGACAAACAGCTTCCAGTCCGTTTTGGTACCGATGACATCCGGGCTGATGGGCTGCCAAAAACTTGGCCAACCAGTGCCGCTGTCATACTTGGCTTCGGAACTAAACAGGGGCTGCCCACAGCCAGCACATTGGTAAATACCGGGCTTTTTGTTATCGAAGTATTCGTTGGCAAAGGCCGGTTCTGTCCCCTCCTGACGCAACACCCGGTACTGCTCTGGGGTCAACCGGGCCCGCCACTCAGCATCCGTATAACTCACCGGGAAGGTTTCTTGGGTCGCCATAGCATCCTCAGCAACAATCATCTTAATCAGGTAGCCCAGCAGACCGGCACCCAGTCCATAGCGAAGTGCTTTGCGCCGTTGCATGGTCTTACGTTAAAAAACTTAACTAATTTTAGTCTATCAAAGGGGCGGGGGTGGGGCCTCACCGCCGAACACCACCTGCTTGAGCAGGACGTATTCCCGGCTGAGGGTGGTGAGGGCATTGCAGAGAATATCCAGGGCCAAGCCGTCGGCGGTGCCCATATCGGCCCAGGTGCTCAGCCAACAGCCATCGAAGCTAATATCCCCAAGGTTGTGCATCAGGCTAGGCAAGCTTTCGTTGTCGGCGGGATAGACAAACTGATCCAAATCCACCCCAGCCTCTTGGATGGGCAGGCAGCCGGCATTAAATCCCCCCAAAACCCCCAAGGTGTACCAGGACTCCAAAACCTGTTGCAGATAGGCTTGATCCGACTCACTGGGGGGGCTGACCAGTTCAATCCAAATCCACAGCTGGGACCAACGGCAGTCCCGAAAGCGAATCGGTAACTCGGGGCCTGACATGCTAGCCCTCCTCAGGTTGATCTAGTTCTGCCTTGTCAGCCTCTTCCAGCACCCGCAGGATCTCCTCTTCCCGCCGGGCGTAGGTAGCTTCGTCAATCTCCCCCAAATCCAGTTGGATCTGCAGGGCTGTCAGTTCTTTTTGCAAGTTCTCTTTGGTGTCCAGTTGGGCATCGGCACGGTCGCGGATTTGTTCGGCTAGCCACAGGAGGCTACTTACCGGCCATGTCAACAGTTGCCAGACCATGGTTGCTGTTCTCCGCGGGCTTTCCCCTATCCTAGAGCCAGCGGAGATTGATGGGTACAATGAATCCCAACTGATCGGGAGCCAGGGTGGAGTCGGATCTGAAGCAGATTACTGAGGAAGTGATGCAGGTGGCCCGCAACCGGGCTACGGATGTGATTGGGCTTTTGGAGTTGTTGCGCCTGCTTGAGCAACTGCATCAAGAGCTGCGGGATCAGTATTTCCATGCGGCTCTGCCGACAACCCGCCATGATCTCTACAAGCTGTTGCAGATGATTGAGGAATCGGGGGGCTGGCCCTATATTCCTCGCATGACCCTGCAGGAGTTGCTGAGCCGCTACCAGCAGGACTAAGGGGGCGCCCCCGCCAAGTCCAACCCCGCCCACTCCAGGTCTTGTAGATGGAAGCCAAAATAATGCTGGCGGTAATCAGCCCCCCTAGCCAGGTCAGCCACAAATAACGGGGGGCCAGACCGGCGGAGCGCTGCAATTCCCAACGGATGGCAACCTGCATCAAGATCCCCACCCCCGCCCCCAGCCACCACCCCAGTTCCCGGTTGATGCCCGCTAGCAGCAGCCCCAGCCAAGGTACCACCGTCACCAAGACAATCCCCAAAACCGCCCCGGCTGCTAAATCCCAACGCTTGTGGAGTCCGACAAACCAATTCTTCGTCCAACCCTCCCACAATTGGGATCCCGAGAGGTACATGCGCAGGCGGGCAAGGGGACCGGTGCGGGCTAGTTGCAGGGAGTAACCGACTTGTTTGACGCGGCGGGCGAGGGCTACGTCTTCTACCACTTGGTCGGCAACAGCAGCATGGCCGCCAATGGCTTGGTAGGCTTGGCGGTGGAATAGCATCAGCGGCCCAAAGGCAAAGGCTTGGTTACGGCGGGGATCGTTAACAGCAGCACAATCAAAGCCCACGGCCAAAATCGCCACCATCAGGGGTTGCACCAGCCACTCCGCCAGACAGCCACAGACCACCTGGGGTGCAAAACTCACCAACCCCGGCGGCTGACCCTGGGCCATAGCAAGCATTGCCCCTAAGCTGCCCGGCTGCAACCGCACATCACAATCCATAAACAGCACATAGGGAGTCCTAGCCCTCAGGGATCCCTGGTGGCAGGCCCAGGTTTTGCCCACCCAGCCGGGGGGACGATCGGCGCCGCTGATCAGGGTCAGGCGGGGATCCTGGAGTTCTTGGGCGAGGGTTTGCAGCAGGGTTGGGGTGGCATCTTGGGACTGGTCATCCACCACGATCACCTGGATGGGGTCGGGGGTGCTGCCCAGCAGGGCACGCAGGCAGGGTTGGATGTTGGCGGCTTCGTTGTAGGCAGGAATGATCACCGTCAGGGTTTCAGGGGGGATAGAGCTGGCCAGACTGGGGTCAAGGCGGGGGGCAGCGGCTAAGCTCTGCCGCAAGCGCAGATAAATCCCCACCAACATCACCCCACTCAACAGCACCACCAACATTGCCATCCTTTGTTGCCATCCCCGGTGACTCTACATCTACCTCACCTCTGTAGTCATTGCCATGGAGACGGCAACCGTTCCCTCACCCCCGGCCCCTCTCCCAAAAGGGGAGAGGGGGATTGAGAAAATGTATCTTTATTGAAGGGGGGATAGGCTGGGGGATCAGGGGTTTGACGGCTCAGTGACATGCTCACCGGGCTGAAGCCACAGGATTGAGCATCCACCCAACTGCCCCTGCCTAGGGACTCTTACACAATCTATTGGGTTCACAACGGCGTTGCCAAAGCGCCTCTAGAGGGTTTCTTAAGGTTCCGCTGACTTCCTTGCTGAGGGTTGGTTCTTCGAGCACTTGGGACTGAAAGGCCCTTTCGGGCTTTTCCGCCTCCCACTGCTGTGACAAGGCTATCCAGTTGTGGCTATGGGGCAGGCAGAACTACCAAAACCGCACTAAGGGTTGCTTGGGAGTCCTAGCTTGGAGACGGCGCTCCTTAGGGATGTTTTGCAGTGATTTTTACCCCCCTCAAACCGCAGATGTGGGTATTCCTGCGCATATCATGAAAGGTGGCCCATTATCTAAGCTCCCTATGCCCCTGTTCGATCCCACAGTGCCCCTGAATGCGGGTGCCATCATCCCAGAATTGATTGTGACGCTGACGCTGGTGCTGGTTTTGCTGGTTGACCTGATCCAAGGGGACAATGGCAAACGCTGGCTGTTCCCCATTTCCATGCTGGGTCTGATCAGTGCCACGGTGACCCTGGTGCTGCAGTGGCAACACCCAGATGGGGAAAGTTTCTTGGGCAGCTTCATTGCTGACCCCCTCAGCATTCTTTTCCGCGGCCTGGTGGTGCTGACCGGGATCCTGACGGTGTGCATGACGGAACGCTATCTGGAAATGGCGAAGGCTGCCCTAGGGGAGTTCTATATCCTGCTGCTGACGGCTACCCTGGGGGGCATGTTCCTGTCTGGGGCAACGGATCTGGTGACGGTCTTTGTGTCTCTGGAAACGTTGGGCATCGCTAGCTATCTCATGGCCGGCTACACGAAACGGGATCCCCGCTCCAGTGAGGCGGCGTTGAAGTATTTGCTGATCGGCGCTAGCAGCAGTGCCATCTTCCTCTATGGCATGTCCCTGCTCTACGGTTTGTCGGGGGGGGAAACCCACCTGGATGAAATCGCTCCTACCCTCGCCGATGGCAATCTGGCAGCAACCATCGCCCTGGTACTGTGTATTGCCGGGATCGGCTTTAAGCTGGCGGCGGTGCCCTTCCACCAGTGGACCCCAGATGTCTATGAGGGATCCCCGACGCCGGTGGTGGCGTTTTTGTCGGTGGGGTCTAAGGCGGCGGGGTTTGCTTTGGCGATTCGCTTTTTGGTGACGACGTTCCCCAGCTTGAGTCAGGAGTGGCAGTCGGTGTTTGCGGTGCTGGCAATTCTCAGTATGGTGCTGGGAAATGTGGTGGCCATTACCCAAACCCGCCTGAAGCGGCTGCTGGCCTATTCTTCCATCGGGCAGGCGGGCTTTGCCATGATCGGTCTGGTGATCGGTACGGAAGCGGGCTATGCCAGTTTGATTTTTTATCTGGGGGTCTATCTGGTGATGAATCTGGGGGCGTTTCTCTGTGTGACGCTGTTTAGTTTGCGCACCGGTACCGATGAAATCACGGAGTACAGCGGCCTATACCAAAAGGATCCCTTCCTGACTTTGTGTTTGAGCCTGTGTATGCTGTCTTTGGGGGGCTTGCCGCCGATGGCTGGGTTTTTCGGGAAGCTCTATCTGTTCTGGGCGGGCTGGCAGGCGGGTGCCTATACCCTGGTGCTGGTGGGCTTGGTGACCAGTGTCATCTCTATCTACTACTACATTCGCGTCATCAAGATGATGGTGGTCAAAGAAGAGCAGGAAATGTCCCTGGCGGTGCAAAATTACCCCAGCGATGACTGGGGGATCCCGGGGATGCAGCCGGTGCGGGTGGGGATGATTGTGACGGTGGTTGGCACGATTTTGGCGGGATTGCTGTCCAATCCTTTGTTTAGCTTGAGTACGGAGGCGGTGGAAGGCAGTCCCTTCTTGGGCTTTGGGGAGGTGCCGGTGGCCAGTGTGGTGATGCCAGATCAGGTGTCTTGAATGGCATTGCCGGTGGTGATGATTCCCGGCTATTTTGCCACGGGGGCTGAGTACCGGGATTTGCAGGCTTTGCTGAGGCAGCGGGGCTACGATGCCTGGATTGTGCCGGTGCGGCAGCGAGATTGGCTGGTGACGGTGGGGGGACGACCGGTGACCCCGATTCTGGAGCTGATTGACCGTACGGTGCAGCAGGCACGCCAAGCTACGGGGGCGGAGCAGGTGAGTTTGCTGGCCCATTCGGCAGGCGGCTGGATTGCCCGCATTTACTTGGGATCCCGGCCCTATTGTGGGCGGGTGTGGGGGCGGCGGGCTTGGGTGAGGAAGCTGATCAGCTTGGGGACGCCCCATCGCAGTCGCGAGCCATGGACGCGGGCTAATCTCGGCTTTGTCAATGAGGCTTATCCGGGGGCTTTTTGGCAGGAGGTGGAGTATGTGTGTTTGGCGGGCAAGGGGATTTTAGGCCAGCCCTTTGCTTGGCAGCGTTGGAACCTGGCGGAGTGGTTTGCCTACACCAGCTACGAACTCACCGATGGGGTAGGCAATGTTTGGGGGGATGGGATCACGCCGATTACCGCTGCCCATCTCCCGGGAGCCACCAATCTGATCCTCGATGGGGTGATGCACTCCCCCCGGGGACAGCGGATCTGGTATGGCTCGGAAACGATTCTGCCCCGCTGGATAGACTACTTATAGTTACTCTGGTCCCTCACCCAGAGCAGCAGAGGGGGATTCAGCAAAAGCTCCTTGAGCCCCTTGCAGCACAGATGCCAACAAGGAATAAACCGCTGCCCCTTGCCACTGCCCCTCCGCCACCCGACCAGTGTGTAGCTGCACATACAGGGTCATCTGCTCCGAGGATCCCGTCAGGATCAGGGTGAGGAGTGGGCTGTGTTGTTCTAGGGTGAGGTTTTCTCCGGGCATCAGGTGGGCTTGCAGGGTTTGCCAGGTGCTCCAGATCTGATCACAGCGCCGACACCAGTCCCACCATTCTTCCGGGCTGAGCTCCATGGCCCAGTCCTCGCCGCCAATCAACCCCCGCTCCCCATTCCAACCCCACCGCCAGCCCAAGCCCTGGATCAGACTCATCCCCGCAATAGGGATCCCACCCCCTCAGGAAACAGTTGGTAGGCCTTGTCCACCGCCGCCGCCCAGCCCACTACCACCTCTCCAGGATTGGTGAGGATGGCTTGGTAAATCGCCTCCGCTACCGTTTCCGGATCCGTAGCCAGCCAGGAACTCAAAGACGACTGCAAACGCTGCCGCAATTCTGCCTGCCGCTCGGGATCCCCGGCAAACTCGGCCCGCTGGAGAAAGTCACTGCGTACCACCCCGGGATGGACAACGCTCACCTGGATCTGCGGGGCCAATTCCCAGCGCAAGGCCGCCGTCAAGCCACTGACAGCAAACTTACTGGCACAATAGGCACTCATCAACGGCAGCGGTACCTTACCGCCAATGGAGCCAACATTGATAATCACCCCCCGCTGGCGAGCCTGCATCAGGGGCAATACCGCCCGAATCATGTGCACATAGCCCATCAGGTTGGTGGCAAAAAGCTGCTGCCACTGCTCCAGGCTGGTGTCCTGAAACGATCCCGTCAAACAATAACCAGCATTATTCACCAGCACATCCACCTGCCCAAAGCGAGCCCGCACCTGCTCAGCCATCCCCCCACAAGCCTCGGGATCCCGAGTGTCCATCGCCAAGGTCATCACTTCGCTGTTGTACTGCCGCTCTAACTCCAGAGCAAGCTGCCGCAGGGGTTCTCCTTGACGAGCCAGCAAAACCAATCGGGATCCCTGTTGGGCGCAGCGTCTGGCAGTGGCAGCCCCGATCCCTGCCGATCCCCCGGTGATGATTACAACAGCTTCTTTCATAGGCTTGATTTTAGGCTTAATGTTATTCAGAGAGGCGGGGGGATGGTTGTCCGTAGAAGGTTTCTAGGCTGTGGCGATCCCCCACGTAGCGCCAGTGCCAGGGTTCAAAACTGATCCCTTGGGAATTGCCCTCAGGAAAGGACAATTCAAAGCCAAAGCGGGCCCCATGCTGGTTGAGCCAAGCCCAGGCCGCCGTGCGGGTAAACGTCACCTCCACATCCGTCGCCGGATCCCGGCCATCGCCGATATCCAGGGCATAGCCGGTGTGGTGTTCACTGTAACCGGGGGGAGCACTGACCAAAGCCCGCTCCTGGGGCCGGAGGGACTTTTGCCGGGCCCGCTGAAAAAACAGATATTCCTGGTCGGCAATGCTGCGAAAGCCAGAAATAGGCACCAGCACGACCCCCGCCTGGGCAGCCGCTTGCTGCATCGACCGCCAAGCTTGAGCCGCACTGCGGCGCAACTGCACCGCCCGCCCCTGGTAGCTACCAATCGTCTCCAACTGATCCGCCGGCGCCTCCGCAAAAGGACGATGCCCCAGCAAATTGCTTGCCGAAGCCGGTAGAGGACTCGGGGACACCGGCAGGGGACTCGGGGCAACGGAAGCCACCACCGGGGACGGCCCCTGGCGCATCACCACCCCCAGGATCAGCAAGACCACCAGCCCCAAACCTAACCCCAAGCGCCACCATCCCGACCAGGGATCCCGAGGGGTAGTGGGTTGGGGGTGTTGGCGTTGGGCTACTGGAATATCGTCCACGCTGCTACAGCCCTAGGTCGCGAAGAATATCCGTGGCATGGGTTTCCGTATTGACCGTTTCATAGACACGGCTGATCACCCCCTGGGGATCGATCACATAGGTCACCCGCCGGGCATAGGTCACCCCATTGCGTTCCCCGGCCACATCGTAGGCCCGGGTGATCGTCCCATCCACATCCGCCAACAGGGGGAAGGGCAAATTGAACTTTTGGGTAAAGCTCTGGTGGGATCCCTGGTCATCCATGCTTACCCCTAGCACCACCAAGTCTTTGCCCTGGTAGTCCGCATAGGCATCGCGGAAGCTACAGGCTTCCTTGGTGCAGCCGGGGGTGTCATCCTTGGGGTAAAAGTAGAGGATTACCGTTTTGCCGCGAAACTGCTCTAGGGTGACCGGATTACCGTAGGTATCTGCAACCGTGAAGTTAGGGGCTACCGTACCGACTGCCAACGTCATCGCTCTCTCCTTACAAACCCATTACAGGCCCAAGCCGGACAAATTGAAACCACTGGTCAATTCTTCCATGCGTTTGCGCATCGTCTCCGAAGACTCCTCATAGGCAGCCTTAAACGCCGTCAGCAGCAGATTTTCCACCACCTCCGGCGCCTCCTGCAACACCGAGGGATCCAGCTTCACTGCTATCGGCTCTTGGTTGCCGTTCAGCGTCACCTGCACCCGACCCTCCCCCGCTTGTCCAATTATCTGCAAGTTTTCCAGCTCTTCTTGAAGTTTTTGGGCATTATCCCGCACCTGCTGGGCTTGCTTGATCGCCTCCTGGATTTTGCCAAATGGACCAAAGCCACGACTCATGGGATCCCTCGTTACGCTGTTCTTTATTACTGTAGCGTCTTCTTTGCCTGGCTATACTAGAGCCAGGAGCGGGGGTAGAGCAGGATGAACAGGTTTTGGCCGTGGCTGGGTTTAGCAGCAATCAGTGTTGTGACCAGCGTCAATCCGCCGCCTGCCCCAGCCTTAGTTCCGGCAATTCCCATCCCCACCCCACCACCTTTGATTCCCACCCCCACCCCCACTCCCACCGCCGGCAGTTGGTACCAGGCAGCTTGGTCTGCCTACACCTATGCCTGGGGTGACCAAGATAGCTTGTTGATCACTGACCCTAAGGGTGATCTGCTCTTGGCCGCCGGCTGGGACCAAGGCCTGCCCACCCCTCAGCTGGCGCCCCTGCTGCGGGCCGGCCTGTTGCTTTGCACCTGGCCTGTAGAGCACCGCTTTGCCACCCATGTTTATGGTCTTGGTAGGGTGGAGGGGGGCACCTTTCATGGAGACATCTGGATTGTCGGGGAAGGGGATCCCTATTTCATCTGGGCAGATGGGGTGGAGATTGCTCGTCGGCTGCGGGATTTGGGGATCCGTCGCCTCAGGGGGGCGTTGGTCATTGGCGGGCAGTTTGCCATGGACGGCCAGACCGACGCCAAGGCAGCCGGCCAGCGGCTGCAACAAAGCTTGGCATCAGTATTGGCCCAAGATAGGGGGGTTCAGGTGCAGGTGGCAGCAACGGCCCTGCCCCCCCAGGCCCGGCGACTGTTGAGCCACCATTCTCGCCCCCTGCGGGAAGTGCTACCCATGGCTCTGGGGGATCCCGACTTTGTGCTGCCAGAGCTGCCGGCTTTGCCGGCCACCCTCGATGCCCAACAGTTGGCAGCCCTCCTGGCCAGTCCCCAGCTCCAGGCCATCATAGCAGCCACTGCTCAGCCCCGGCCAACTTGGCCCTTGAACGTGGCGGTCATCCAGCTTGATCACCTTTGGATTGGGCGTTTTGGGGATGGGCGGACGTTCCTGTGGCAGACCCAAGCCCCCGAACCTGCCCTAGGGCAGTTTTTACAGGATATTCGCTAGTCATTCCCCAAGCTCTGTATTTTTGCTTAGGTGATTTTGATCACAGTTTGGGTACAATAATTCTTAAGGGGACGTGAAGGAGTCCTCCAGTTTTAGCATCTTGATTTCGGACGGGATATGGTGTCCACAGGTCGGTCGGGATCCCTGATTGGAAAGATTTTGCAGCAAGGGCGTCTGGGTTGGCAGGATGCCAGGGCAGTGAATCAACTCTTGCTGTGTGGTTTTCCTTCGCAACAACTTTTGCGGCGTCTAGAAGATCTGCTACAGGCCATTGACTCTCGGCAGATCTGTTTGGAGCCAGGCCGTCACCAACAGGATCTCACCACCAGCATTCGCCTCTGGCAGTTGTACCTACTCAATCACAGCAAAGTGGGAGCAGCGCCGAAGTTATCTGGGTTGACAGCCGCTTGTCCCCTTTCTTGATCCCCTTTTAGAAATCCGCAAAGCCAAACCATCAGACCAAGTCCAGAAAAGCTTATTCCTAGCCAAGAGGGTCAAGAGGCAACCGCCGCTTCAGCAGAAGACGTCAATAGATGTTCAGATGTCCTCAGAATCCTCAGAAGAGTCAAGGGATTGTGGGCATAACCCAAGGCTAGCCCCTCTTCCTGCCCTGATTCACGCCCTAATTCAAAGTGCAAAGACGTCGATTTTAAGCATAGGCTACAATCAACCAGCCCTTGACCCGCCAGCCTATGCCCGACGCCATTGCCCTTGCCACCGCCGTCAGCCAAGGAGAAATCAGTGCCACCCACCTGATCGAAACCACCCTCCACACCATCGCCAACCACAATCCCCAACTCAACTGTTTCACCCGCCTCTACCCTGAGCGGGCTCTAGCCCAAGCCCACGCCATCGACCAAGCCCGCCAAGCCGGGGATCCCTTAGGACCCTTAGCTGGGGTGCCCTTTGGAGTCAAGGATTTGTTCGCCGTCCAGGGCTACCCCACCCTGGCGGGATCCCGGATTAACCGAGATCTTGCTCCGGCGCCGGCAGATGCTTGGGTGATTCAGCGGTTGCAGCAGGCTGGGGCGATCCTAGTCGGCAGTCAAAACATGGACGAGTATGCCTACGGATTTGTGACCGAGAATGCTCACTACGGCTGCACCCGCAATCCCCATGATCCAACTCGCAGTGCCGGTGGCTCTTCCGGGGGATCTGCTGCTGCCGTGGCTGCTGACTTAGTCCCCTTTAGCCTGGGGTCGGACACCAACGGCTCGGTGCGGGTGCCTGCAGCTCTCTGTGGCATCTACGGCCTCAAGCCCACCTTTGGCCTGATTCCCCGCCAAGGCATGTTTCCCTTCGTCCACAGCCTTGACCATGTGGGGATTTTTGCCCGCACCAGCCGCGATCTCGACCTGCTGCTGCACCTCCTCAGCCCCCGGGATCCCCAAGCTGAGTTGTCCTGGCCCTGGCGGATTGGGGTTTTGGGGGGTTATTTTCGCCAGCAGGCCTGGGAGATTGCCCTTACGGCCGTCGACCAAGTCGCCCAGGCCCTGCCCACAAGCCACACGGTGGAACTGCCCTACCCTGATTTGGCTCGGGCGGCCGCTTTTCTGATCACCGCTGCCGAAGGGGGATCCCTGCATTTGGAGCGATTGCGGCAGCGTCCCCAAGACTTTGATCCTGCTACTCGGGATCGGCTTTTGGCGGGAGCTTTGCTTCCGGCTGCTTGGGTGGATCGGGCGCGGCGGGTGCGGACTTGGTTGAGTCGGGAAGTGAGCCAACTGTGGCAGCAGGTGGACATCCTGTTGGCGCCCGCTACCCCCTATCCGGCTCCCCTGCTGGGGCAACAGACCATCCTGGTTGGGGGGGAAGAAGTTTTGGTGCGCCCTAACCTCGGCATATTCACCCAGCCCATCTCCTTTTTGGGTCTGCCCGCCCTTACCTATCCCGTTTGGCTAGGGGAACTGCCCTTGGGGGTGCAGTTGATTGCCCCCCCCTACCAGGAGCAGCGCCTCCTGCAGTTGGCTACCCATCTAGAAAAGCAGGGAGTAGGACGGCGGTTTGATGAAAAGTAATGTTAAAGTGCAAGAACAGGGCTTTGCAAACGAGACTTGCCTATGGTGATGACCAACCCCATGCGCGGCGAATTTATTGAGACCCGTGCCGACCGAATGTTAATTAACTTTGGTCCTCACCATCCCTCTATGCACGGGGTGTTGCGGTTGGTGGTCACCCTGGATGGGGAAAACATTGTCGACTGTGAGCCGGTGATCGGCTATTTGCATCGCGGTATGGAAAAAATTGCCGAGAACCGAACCGTGGTGCAGTATTTGCCCTATGTGACCCGCTGGGACTACGGCGCCGGCATGTTTAATGAGGCCATCACCGCCAATGCCCCGGAGCGGTTGGCAGATATTCCTGTGCCGCGGCGGGCCCGCTACCTGCGCATGATCATGCTGGAGCTGACCCGGATTGCCAATCACCTGCTGTGGTTGGGGCCATTTTTGGCGGATTTGGGTGCTCAGACGCCTTTCTTTTACACCATGCGGGATCGGGAGCCGATTTTAGATTTATTTGAAGCGGCAACCGGTATGCGCATGATCAACCACAACTACTTCCGCATTGGCGGGGTGGCAGTGGACTTGCCCTACGGTTGGGCGGACAAGTGCTTGGACTTCTGCGAGTATTTCCTGCCCAAGGTGGATGAATACGAGCGTTTGATCACCAATAATCCCATTTTCCGCAAGCGCATCGAAGGGATTGGGGTGATGACCCGAGAAGATGCCATCAACTGGGGCCTATCGGGGCCGATGTTGCGGGCTTCGGGGGTGAAGTGGGATCTGCGCAAGGTGGATCACTACGAATGCTATGACGAGTTGGATTGGGAGATTGCTTGGCAGCCGGATGGGGATGTTTTGGCGCGCTATTTGGTGCGGATTGAGGAGATGCGTCAGTCCTGCAGAATTGTTGCCCAAGCGGTGAAGGCTCTGCCCGGTGGTCCCTACGAGAACTTGGAAGCGCAGCGGCTCTTTGCGGGGCCTAAGTCAGAGTGGAATGGCAGTGATTATCAGTACATCAGCAAGAAGCCTTCCCCCAATTTCAAGGTTCCTGCTGGGGAAAACTATGTGCGGGTGGAAAGTGCCAAGGGTGAGCTGGGGATTTATTTAATTGGGGATGATTCGGCAACTCCCTGGCGCTGGAAGATTCGTCCGCCGGGCTTTGTCAATCTGCAAGTGTTGCCTCAGTTGGTGCGGGGCATGAAGGTTGCGGATATGATTGCGATTTTGGGCAGCATTGACATCATCATGGGGGAAGTGGATCGCTAGGGCAAAATCTTGGCTCTGAGTGGATTCAGTATTGAGAATTATTGCCGGAGATTGCCGCTCATCTACGGTCTGTTTTCAGCTGCTTAGGATTCTCGAAAGTTCCTCCTGGGTGCGGGGGCAAACTTTGGGCTGCAAAGTCCTAGCTCTCCGTCCTCTGCCGATAAGTCAACTAAGTCAACAGGGCAAGAACCACAGCCATTTCAATTGCCACTGCAACAGATCTCCCACCCCCTTCGCCGAGGGTTTCACTGGCCATAGCCCCTCCCTCAAAATGGGAGACAAAGATTCTGACTATCTCTCTAGGCTGGGTGGGCATCCATGATTGGGGAGATTGGAGTTTGAACATACTACCCTCGAGGGTTACCCACCCTTGTTGCTGCCCCAGCATCAGCCTTGCCATCTCAGGATCGTCGGCTTAGATGAAGATAGAGGTTTACGCCCACCTGTGTCACCATAGAGCTACCCCAGCCATGCATCCATGAAAATCCCAGGGATCCCGGAGAGCCCAGCCCGCATCCTCGTAGTTGATGACGACGCCAGCAGTCGGGAGTTTTTGGTGCAGATGTTGCGGGAGAGTCAGTACCAGGTGGTCTCGGCGTTGAACGGTCGGGCGGCGTGGGAGATGCTCAGCCGTTGTCCTGTCAATGAGCTGCCGGACTTGATCCTCTGTGATTGGATTATGCCAGATATATCGGGGATTGAGCTGTGCCGGCGGATCAAGGCCAATCCGGAGATGCAGCTCTGTTATTTTATTTTGCTGACGGCCCGCAGTGATGTGGAGGATCGGGTGGTGGGCTTGGATGCAGGGGCGGATGATTTCATTACCAAGCCGGTGGATTGCGATGAGTTGTTGGCGCGGGTACGGGCGGGCTTGCGGTTGCATCATCTGACGGAAGCTTTGGCTCAAGCCAATCGTCAACTGCAAGCCCGCAATGAACTGCTCGAATCCCTCTCCATGACCGACCCCCTCACGGGGGTTTTGAATCGGCGGGCTTTGGATCAGGGGTTACCGCAAATGCTGCAGCAGGTGGGGCCCCGCTATAGTGAAGCCCGCTACCGCTATATGTGCCTGATGATGATCGATGTGGACCACTTCAAAGCCGTCAATGATACCTTTGGGCACTATGTTGGGGATTGTGTGTTGCAGGTGATTGCCCGACGATTGCAAGCCCATCTGCGCCCTGCCAGTCTCCTCTATCGCTATGGGGGGGAAGAATTTGTCTGTGTCACGCCGGGGATTTCCCCGAGCCGTTGCCTCCGCTATGCCGATTACCTGCGCTCGGTGATTCACAACACGCCCATCGCCATCTCCCCCAAAAAGCAGGTGCCAGTCACCATCAGCATTGGTATCGGCGTCAGCACTGACCTGAAACCTGTGGATGCCGACACCTTGATCAAGCAGGCAGACCAAGCCCTCTACCAGGCTAAAGCCCTGGGGCGCAACCGCGTCTTCATGGAGGAAATCCAACTCCCTTCCTTCTCTTTGCAACAGCCTGAGGAAGACTAAATGACACTGATCACACTACCAGCGGACATCCGCACCTGGGATCTGGAAAAGCAGCGGCAAGGCTTGATATGGCTATTGCAGCAGCTCAGTTATCAGCGGGGGGAGTTTGTGCTGAGTTCCGGCAAGACCAGCTCCCATTACCTCAACTGCAAGCCGGTGGCCCTGCATCCCCAGGGGGCTTGGTTGATCGGGCAGTTGCTGTTGCCCCTGCTGCCCCCAGAAACCCAGGCAGTAGCCGGTATGACCTTGGGGGCTGACCCACTGGTGACGGCCGTGAGTTTAGCGGGGTTGGGGGTGGGGCGATTGCTGCCGGCTTTGATTGTGCGCAAGCAAGCCAAAAGCCACGGTACCCAAGCCTGGCTGGAGGGCCCTACCCTGCCGCCCCAGTCCCTGGTCTGGATCCTGGAAGATGTGGTCACCACCGGTGCCTCTGCCCTGCAGGCAGCCGAACGGGTGCAAGCTGCCGGCTATCGGGTGGGAGGTATCCTGACCCTGGTGGATCGAGAAGAGGGGGGCAGCCAAACCTATGCAGCAGCCGGGATCCCGTTTCGGCGGCTTTTGACCTTACAAGCCATTCTGGATGCCGAGCCTAGCTTTCTGGGGGTTTCTCCGGTTTAGGGGCTGTGGGTTTGACCAATTTGTACATGGCCTTGGCGTCGGGGCCGAAGGAGATCACGTCACCGGTTTTCAGTTGTTGGGAGGGGACCTTCTGGTTATTGACCAACAGGCCATTGGTGCTGGGTTTGCCATCCACATTCCCATCCATGATCCGATAGGAATACTCCCCAGGTACTTCCCCGGGCATGCGCAGGAGCATGGCATGATAGCGGGAGGCAAACTGGGAGTTGAGGCAGATGTCATTGGCTAAGTCCCGGCCAATGAAGTATTTGGTGGCTGTCAGAACATGACTCCGGCGACCATCTCGATCTTCCACAATCAGGATATGTTGGTAGGTTCCTGTAGGTGTCGGTTCAGACATAGCGCGAGATACCCAAGTGGAGATGGAGGAACGCAATTAGCTGGCAAGCGGCGGCAAAGCCCTTGTCTTGAATCTAACTTACACTAAACCCTCAGGGATATTACAGGGAGAAACTGCTGATTAGCATACAGGTTTGGGGCGGCGGCGGCGGTGATCTGGGTTGGCCCCGGTGTGCGAGAATGCCAGGGGAGAGCAATCCTGGAGGGAGCCTATGGGAGCACATGCGGGGGGTGGCATTGTCTTTGGCACCGATGGCTGGCGGGGTCTGATTGCGGATGATTTTACCTTTGCCAATGTCCGCAAGGTCACACGGGCGATTGCTGCTTACTTGAAGGTGGCCTACGACCAGTCCCGCCCGGTGCTGGTGGGCTATGATACGCGGTTTTTGGCGGATGCTTTTGCCCAAACGGCGGCGGAGGTGCTGGCAGCGGCGGGCTGGAGGGTAGAAATGACCGACCGAGATTGCCCGACGCCCGTGATTGCCTATGCCGCCCGCCATCGCCAATCGGCGGGGGCGCTGATGTTCACGGCTAGCCACAACCCGGCTCCCTACTGTGGCATCAAGTACATTCCCGATTACGCCGGCCCGGCCACCCCGGACATTACCGATAAGATTGTCTCGGCCATCCCCCAGGCCAGTGATGCTGTCCCCGACCCGGTGCCCCAGGAGTCGATCCAGCGTTTTGATCCCCGCCCGGAGTATCTGGCATTTCTCTATGGCCAGCTAGATTGTGAGCGCATCCGCCAAGCCCGCCTGAAGGTGGTCTATGACGCCCTCTACAGTACCTCCCGCGGCTATGTGGATGAGGCGCTGCGCCATTGCGGCTGTGAGGTGGAGGTGCTCCATGCCCAACGGGATGTGCTGTTTGGGGGGGGGATGCCGGAACCTAAGGGGGAGCAACTGGTGGAGTTGATCCTGCGGGTGCAGGAATCAGGGGCCAATCTAGGGCTGGCCACCGATGGGGACAGCGACCGCTTTGGGATCGTGGATGAAACGGGCACGGTCTTGACCCCCAATCTGGTGTTGCTGGCGCTGGCTAAACATTTGGTCAAAAATCGCGGCAAAACCGGAGCGATTGTGCGCACAGTGGCAACCACCCATCTGCTGGATCGTTTAGCCCAGCACTATGGCCTGGAGATCTATGAAACGGCAGTGGGCTTCAAGTATATCGGTGAAAAAATGCGCCAGACCACGGTGCTCATCGGCGGGGAAGAGTCTGGAGGGCTCAGTGTCATCGGCCATATCCCGGAAAAAGATGGCATCCTGGCGGATATGCTGATGGTGGAAATGCTGGCCTATGAGGGCAAGCCCCTCAGTCAGATTGTGGCGGAGGTGGTGGCAGAGGTGGGTGGCCCTTTGATCAACCACCGCCTGGATCTGCACCTCAGTCAGGCCCATAAGCTGGCGGTGATGGAGGCGTTTCAAACCCACCCCCCTGACAATATCGCCGGGATCCCGGTGCAGGAGGTGGGCAGAAAGGATGGGATCAAGCTCTATTTGCAGGATGGTTCGTGGATTCTGCTGCGCCCTTCCGGGACGGAGCCGCTGCTGCGGGTGTATATGGAGGTGAGTAGGCCGGAGCAACAGGCGGCGATCACAGAGGCGATGCAGAGCCGGATTGCCGCCCTCAAGCCCTAAGGCGCCGGCGAAAGTCGGCGATGGTCAGGGGTAAGCCCTCAGCCAAGCTGACGCTGGGAAACCAACCCAAGCGGGTCTGGGCCAGGGTAATGTCCGGGCGCCGCCGCTGCGGATCATCCCCAGGCAGGGGCAAAAACTGAATCGGTAAAGCTGGGTCAATGAATCCCCGCACCTGCTCAGCCAACTGCAAAACCGTAAACTCGCTGGGATTCCCGAGATTGACCGGCTCGCTCACCCCACTAGCCATCAAAGCCATCATCCCCGCCACTAGGTCGCTGACATAACAAAAACTGCGGGTCTGGGATCCCGTGCCGTAGACGGTCAGGGGCTTGCCCTGCAGGGCCTGCACCACCAGATTGCTGACCACCCGCCCGTCATCGAGGGCCATGCGGGGGCCATAGGTATTGAAGATGCGGGCAATCCGTACCTCCACCCCCCGCTCCCGAAAGGCAAAACATAGGCTCTCGCTCACCCGCTTGCCCTCGTCATAACAGGAACGCACCCCAAAAGGATTGACATTTCCCCAGTAGCTCTCCGGCTGCGGATGCACCTGGGGATCCCCATAGACTTCGGAGGTGGAAGCCACCAAGATTCGCGCTCCCCAGTTTTCCGCCAGGTTGAGGGTGTTGAGGGTGCCAAGAAAGCTGGTCTTGAGGGTAAACAGGGGATCCCGCTGGTAGTGGGGGGGGGAGGCAGGGCAGGCTAGGTGGTAGATCTGCTCGACGGGGCCGATGTGCTGCTGCTGCTCTGGGGACAGGGGTTGGATGATATCGGCTAGGAGCCAGGTGAGCTGGGGGTGCTGGGGCAGATTTTCCTTGCGACCCGTGTAGAGATTGTCCAGGGCTATGACGGTATTCCCTTGCTCTAGCAGGCGGTCACAGAGATGGGATCCCAAGAAACCAGCCGCTCCCGTCACCAAAACTCGTGCCATGCTCTCCCCAGATGGTACCTGAGGGGATCATACCGTGGCGGCAGGCTCAGGAAGCGGGGGCAGCAGGTGGCTCAGGTTGGGGATCCCGGCGGCGGCAGGAGGGGCGTTTGCCCAACAGGAAGCCGAGGATAAAGCCGAATCCCAGAAAGCTGCCAAACAAAAGCGAGAGGATCAACCAGGGGAAAAAACGGGGTGGACGCATGGCTCGCATACCTAAGTGCCTCTTTTCTCCATCCTATCGCCGGGATCCCGCCCTTGGTTGGGGAGAGCGGGGTTGGTGCTGGGTGAATGTCAGCAAGGATGGGGAGTTTAGCTAACTCTGAATTGGGTCACAACCGCTCCAAGAAATTATCCCTTTTTATTAACAACTATTAACAACTACTTTTGGTTAATTCTCATCTAGAATAGTCCTACTGATTGAGCTGTAGTTATTAAGACTCCACCAGCCTCTCAACAGCTCAGCCTTTTGTCTCTACAGTACCCAACCATGCTCCCTGATCAGGTTTCAAGCATCTGGCAAACATAGGCGAACCTAAACCTAGACCGGGATCCCATGCCTCTAATCCAAGCTAACTCCTCCTTTCAAGATAGAAACAAGGTAAATAAGGTAAATATCGTATTGGTTTTTGGGATGTGGGATGGCATTTCACCTTCAGATCATAGTCAATTTAGCTAAAATTGAGTCATCTCTCCCTAGTGAAACTATGGAGCCATCCCTAGAAACCCTGCTGCGTCAGCTCATCCAGCTGCTGCAACCCACCCATCCCCCCCTCGGCTTTGGGGATCCGCCGACGCCGGTGTATGTATTTTGCAATCGCCGCAACAATTGCCTCTGGTACACCCTCGATGACCAGGGGGAGCCGGTGCCGATTGTGCACAAGGCCCTGACCGGCTACATCCAAGACCTCAGCTTTCCCAAAACAGAAAGGCGGGGCAAAGAGGTCTGGAAACTGCACCTGACCGTCAAAGCCGACCGCACCTATATCCTGGAATCCGGCTACGACACCCAATTCAGCAAAAGTGTGCTCGCTGCCCTCGCCACCCTCACACCCGCAGCGATGCAACAACCCATCACCATCCAACCCCAACCGGGGGAAGATGAATCGGTGCTGTTTGCCCGCCTCTGGCTCGGCCAAGATCCCATCAAAAGCGAATACAACGCCCAAACCGACTGGAAAACCGTAGCTCAACAGGCCCTAGCGGTAGTACGCGGGATCCCGGACAATAGGTGAGCAGTGGATGAGGGCTGAGGATGTGGGTGGTGGGTTTGCTGTTGCTGCTGACGGGGGCTGGGTTAGGGATTGGGTACCGGGTGCAGCGCCGGCGCCTGGGGGCACTCCTCCAAGCCGACCAGAATACCCTGGCAACGGTTCAGTCCATCGCTCAAGACCTAGGCACCCTCAACTATGTCACTGGCATCCGTGGGGAAGTGGTCTGTGATCAGCCCCTTACCTCCCAACTTGCCCAGGAAAAGTGTGTCTACTACCAGATGACCGTCACCCGTCAGTACGAGGAAACCCGCTGGGAAACGGATGCCGACGGCAGACGCAACCCCAAAACCGAACGGGGATCCCGCGTGGAAACCCAACACCAACGGCATGTCCCTTTCCTGCTGCGGGACAGCAGCGGCACCCTCCACGTTCGTCCCGATGGGGCTGAGTTTATCGGCGAAACCTTCCTGTCTCGCTTTGAACCCGCTAACCAGCCATCTTTGAGGGTTGGCGGTTTTAACCTGCAGGTGGCAGGCCATCCCACGGGGGGACAGCGCACCCTGGGCTACCAATTGGAAGAAAAAGGGATCCCGGTAGGGCGGGAGGTGTTTGTGTTGGGGGAAGTGATCAACGAGGAGGGTCGGTTGCTGATGCGGCGGCCTGGTCAGGGGCGCTTTGTCATTAGCCTTAAGCCCGTGGAAGAACTGATTCGCGGCGGCCAGGCGGCGGCCCAGGGGCTGTTGTGGGGGGCCGTAGGCAGCGGTGGGCTAGGGTTGGTGCTGCTGATTGTGGGATTGGTATGAAGTTTGATGATGATCCCGTGGCAAAACGTTGGGCATCGCAAAAAAAACCTTAATTCTGCTGGGGGATCGGAGGGGTAGGCCTAGCATCAGGAAGGGAGATGCTTCAAACTTGCCATGACGACGGTGATTCCGGCTGAGATAACTTGTGAAGGGGAGCGGGGGCTGCAACGACGCCTGGGTTGGTTTGTCCTGGGGCTGGCGGGGTTGACCTGGCTACTGATGGGGTTAGGCAGTGCCACACGGGTGATGAACGCTGGCTTGGCCTGCCCGGATTGGCCCCTTTGTTATGGAACCCTCTGGCCCAACATGAATCTGGAGATTTTTCTGGAGTGGTTCCACCGGCTGGTGGCAGCTACCGTGGGAAGCATGACCCTGGTGCTGCTGGGGACAAGTTGGATCTACCGGCGGCTGGTGCCGGGGTGGCTACCCTGGGCTGCCGGAGGATTGGTGGCGCTAGTGGGGATCCAGGGGCTACTAGGGGGCCTGACGGTAACGGAATTGCTGCGCTTTGATATTGTCACCGCTCACCTGGGCACCGGGCTGCTCTTTTTCCTGGGGCTATTGACCGTAGGCTACGGCTTGCTGCGGGGATCCTGGGGACGGGGCTGCTGGTTTTCTGGGGTGGCTTGGGGAGCGGCAGCGGTGATCTACTTGCAAAGTTTGTTGGGGGCGCTGGTGGCTTCCCGCTGGGCGGTGCACCAGTGTTTGAGCGGGGTAGAAGCAACGTTGTGCCAAGTGCTCAATAGCCATCTGCTCGGGGTGGTGCCGGCAACCCTGGCGGTACTGCTGACTTTGGGGCTGGGGATCTGGCAACGTCGCCACCCCCTGCTGTTGACCCTGGTGGGACTCTTGCTGGTGGGGCAGTTGGCACTGGGCTGGGGCACCTTTTCCCTCCGCCTCCAGGTGGAACCCCTGACGGTGGCCCACCAAATGGTAGGGGCTGCTCTGCTGGGATCCCTGGTGGTGCTGGGTCTGATGGCTCGGCATGGGCAGTTGTATGAGGCTGAGCATGGTTAGAGATGCGGTTTTGAGACGGCGTTGGCCGGGGTTGGCCTACTGGGATTTGGTCAAGCCGAAAATCATTGCCCTGCTGTTGGTGACTACGGCGGGGGCCATGTTTTTAGCCGGCCATGGGCGGGTGGATCCCTGGCTAATGCTGGTGACCTTGCTGGGGGGGGCCTGTGCGGCTGCCAGTGCCCATGCTATCAACATGGTTTACGACCGGGATATTGACGAGGTGATGTCCCGCACCCAGGGTCGACCTGTACCTACGGGGGAAGTGCATCCCCGTTCCGCTTTGCTCCTGGCTGTGGTTTTGGCAATCCTTGCCTTTGTCCTGTTGGATGTCTATGCCAATCTCCTCAGCGCCCTGTTGGCTATGGCGGGCATTGTTTTCTATGTGGGCATCTATACCCACTGGCTCAAGCGCTCCACCACCCAAAATATCGTCATCGGCGGCGCGGCGGGAGCCATTCCCCCTCTGGTGGGCTGGGCAGCGGTCACCGGCAGCCTCGATCTGACCGCCTGGATGTTATTTTTGATCATTTTTCTCTGGACCCCACCCCACTTCTGGGCCTTGGCTATCCTGAAAAAACAGGACTATGCCCAAGCCGGGATCCCGATGCTGCCGGTGGTCAGGGGCAATGCCGTCACGGCCCAACAGATGCGTTGGTATGCTTTGGGGTTGGGCTTGGGTTCGCTGCTGTTGGTCTGGCCCCTGAAGGTGATGAGCTGGGGCTATGGGCTGGCGGCCATGGGGCTAGGGCTCTATCTGCTCGCCCCCATTGAAGATCTGGTGCGGGATCCGGAAAATCTGGCTGTGGCCAAGCGAGTTTTCCTGACAGCTAACACTTACTTGGTGCTGTTGTATGGGGCGATGGCGGTGGATTGTTTCTGGGCAGCCTGGATCGGCTAAACTGAGACCAAAAAATGCAACCCCCATGAATCAGCGCGCTCGTTCCGAACTGGTGGCAGCCATCGAAACCCTCCATCCCGGGGATCCCTATTTTGTGGAGGTGCGTTTGGCCAAGTGGCGGGGGAAGTTTTTGCGGGCGGTCAAGGATGTGGCCCCGGGGCAGCCCTGGTGGGAACTATGTTATTTCTACACCTATGAAGGGCAGTGCTGGGCCTATTTACCCTGCAATCGGCAGCACCACAGCGACTGGGGTTGGGGTTACACGGCGGCCCAGGCTTATCTGGACAGCATCTTCCGCCATTGCTCCTAGCCCAAGCGCTGAAACACTGGCTGGGGCGCTTGCGGCACCTGCCCCGCCGCTAGGGATCCCCAAGTGATGTCCTGCCAGTGCAGGTCGGCGAAGGTTAGCACCCCGTAGCCCAGTTGGCGCCAGATGGTCAGGCTCAGCTCTGGGGTGATGGGGGCTAGGATCAAAGCGGCAATGCGCACCGACTCTAGCACCGCATAGAGAATCATTTCCACCTGCTGCTGCTCTCCTTGCTTGAACTTCGTCCAGGGGGCTTCGCTATCCAAGTACTTATTGCTGCTGCGAACCAAAGTTAAGGCTGCCTCCGCCGCCTGGGTAAAATTGGGGATCTCGTAGGCGGCTTCCGCCATGGGAATCACCTGTTCTGCCAAAACCTTGAGGGGGTGGTCTGGGGGAATGGTGACCTCAGGGATGCTGTAATCCCGGTATTTCTTGAGCATATTCAGGCTACGATTGAGGAGATTGCCCAAGTCATTGGCCAGATCGGCATTGAGCAAATCCCGAAAGCGAGCCTCACTGAAATCCCCATCCTTGCCCAACTCAATTTCCTTGAGAAAATAGTAGCGCACCGCATCCCGCCCATACTGATTCACCAGTTGCCAAGGATCAAGGGTATTGCCTAAGCTTTTGCCCATCTTTTGTCCATCCTTGGTCAAAAATCCATGCCCAAAAATCCGCTTCGGCAACGGCAAACCCGCCGACATCAACATCGCCGGCCAGTAAATCGCATGAAAACGCACAATATCCTTCCCCACCAAGTGCAAACTAGCCGGCCAACCCCGCTGCAACGCCACCTCCAACCTCGGCTCATCCCCCGGAGCCAACAAAGCACTTAAATAATTAATCAAAGCATCAAACCACACATAAATCGTCTGCTCCGGATCCCTAGGCACCGGGATCCCCCAGGAGACATTGAGTCGAGAGATAGAAAAATCTCGCAGCCCCTGAGCTACAAAATTGATCACCTCATTGCGACGGCTAGGGGGCAGAATAAAATCCGGTTGTTCCCGATAGAGAGCTTCTAATTTTTCTTGATAGCGGGACAGGCGAAAGAAATAATTGGGTTCATCCCGCCATTCCGTTGGTTTCAGGTGAATCAAACAGGTATGATTTTCCCCCAGTTCACTTTCATCGTAAAACGTCTCACACCCCACACAGTACCAGCCCTGCTGCTGTGCCAGATAAATATCCCCCTGCTCCCAAACCCGCTGGAAAAAATCGTTCACCACCTGCAAATGACGGGGATCGGTGGTACGAATAAACCGGTCATACTCAATCCCCAAATGCTGCCATAATGCCACAAACTCCGCCGCAATTTCGTCGCAATGTTGCTGGGGTGGGATCCCCCGTTCGG
Source organism: Thermostichales cyanobacterium HHBFW_bins_127 (assembly GCA_039794745.1). Lineage (GTDB taxonomy): Bacteria > Cyanobacteriota > Cyanobacteriia > Thermostichales > Thermostichaceae > JAUQVP01. Next base: position 26,432 of record JAUQVP010000005.1, read on the forward strand.
CGGCGGTGCGTTCAATTTTTTGCCCATGTTCATCGGTGCCGGTGATCATCAAGACCGGCTCCCCCCGCAAACGGTGGTAACGGGCCACCGCATCGGCAACCATCGTCGTATAGGCACTGCCCATGTGAGGGGAGGCATTGACATAGTAGATGGGGGTCGTAACCACAAAGGGGGAAACCATGGATAGGGCGCAATAACAGTGGATCTATCGTAGTTTAGATCCATCCCCAGATGGTTTAACGATACCCTGGAAGCAGAGTCCATTCCCCCAAATGCCTATGGAACGCATGGTTCGCCGCAGTCAAGTGATTGGTTTGCTGGCTCTCGATGGTACCACCGCCGCCAGCCTGGGGCGGGTGGAAGAAGTCTGGGTAGATCCCCAAGGGCGGGTGAGCTATTTCACCAGTAGCCAAGGCTACACCCCCTTGGAGCAGGTTGCGGTTATTGGGCCGGATGCGCTGCTCACCTACACCAGCTATTTCACCACCCCCGGGATCCCGGTGAGTTCGTTGTATCAGCGGTTGGTGCGGCTAGGGGATCAGCCGGTGGGTCGGATTGAGGATTTTATCTTTGACTGGGAGACGGGGGATGTTGTGGCCTACATTGTTGGGGGGAGCATTGCCGAACCCTGGGGTGGGCGAGCGGTGCTTTTCCCAGAGGATATTGAGGCCATTGATGCCGAGGCGGTAGTGGTCAAGGAGGATGCTCCCCGGCGGCTGCAATCGGAAACGGAAGGGCTGCGGGGCTTGTGGACGGAAACCTCCCAACAGGTGAAGCAGTGGGTACAGCGCATCAGTGAGCGCCTCAAAAACCTGGTTGGGCCCCAGGATCCCCCGGAGGTGGTGCGGGTGAAAATCAAACAGATCCGCGATGAACTGCAGGGACGGGTGGATCACAGCATCTTGGATGAGGCGGTGGAGCGTGTCCAGCAGGGTTGGGAGCGCTGGCAGCAACGGCTGAGCCGCGCCGGGCAGCGCATGCAAGCTGCCCTCCAAGCGGCCTGGCAAAAACTCACGGAAGATGAAACCAGCCCATAAAACACCATCTATCGGGATCCCGGGATGGGGATAGTCTCATCCCGCTCTGGCAGAGGGGCTGGGGGTGAGGGAGCTGGGGCTGTCTCTGTGGCAATAGCTAGAGCTTTTCAACAAACAAGACCCTGGGCATTCCCCCGGCATGATGCAGCCGCGGCGCCCCCCATTGATGATCCGCCTCACAATCTAAATCTATAGGTTGAATTGGGGTTAGGCCGGCACGGAGAGGGAGGGATTCGAACCCTCGATGGAGCTTTTGGCCCCATAACTTCTTAGCAGGAAGCCGCTTTCAACCACTCAGCCACCTCTCCAGTGAACCCCTATTCTAACGGGGGCCCCGCCTAAAAACAAGAACTACAATAGCCCTAGGAGGAACCCATGCCCCTGAGTGTCTTTTACAGTGATCAGTTTTTGCAGCACCGCACCGGCTGGGGGCACCCGGAATCTCCCGCTCGCCTGCAAGCGATCGTCCAAGCCCTACAAACCTTCCCTGCGGCCCATCAGTTGTGCTGGCGACATCCCCACCTCCCCCCCCGGGAAGAGCTCTACCGCGCCCATGCACCGGAGTATGTGGCAGCGGTGGAACAGTTAGCCCAGGCTGGGGGTGGACTGCTGGATCCCGATACCCCCATCAGCCGGGAGAGTTTTCAGGCGGCTTGGTTGGCGGTGGGGGCTTGGCTGGAGGCTATGGAGGAAACCCTGGCAACCCGGCAACCCACCCTGGTCCTCTGTCGCCCGCCAGGCCACCACGCCCTGCCGGATCGGGGCATGGGATTTTGTGTGTTTGCCAACGTGGCCATTGCCGCCCTGGCCGCCCTGGAGCGGGGCTTGCGGGTGGCCGTTTTGGATTGGGATGTCCACCACGGCAACGGCAGCGAAGCTATCTTGGGGGATCGGCCCAACTGTGCCTTTGTCTCCCTGCACCAGCGGGATCACTACCCCTGGACAGGCAACCATTCCAGCGAGCAGGTGTGCAATCTGCCCCTACCGGCGGGATCGGGCTGGGATGTCTATGAACAAGCCCTGCAACAACGGGCCTTGCCCTTCCTGAGAAGCTTTCAGCCGGATTTGCTGTTGGTCAGTGCCGGGCTAGATGGCGCCGCCGGGGATCCCTTGGCTGGTATGGCGTTGCTGCCGGCGGATTTTGGACACATGACCCGCCTGTGTTTAGAGATTACCCCTCGCACCGTGTTGGGTTTGGAAGGGGGCTATGATCTGAGCAACTTAGCTAAGGGATGGCAGGCGATTGCAGAGGCCTGTTTAGGATTTTTGGGCTAGTTTTTTGGCTTTTGCTTTTTCTCGTTCTTTGTCCCGTTTGGCTTTGAGGCGGGCGGCGCGTTCTGCCTCTTGTTGAGCTTGGCGCTGCTGTTCCTGTTCTTCGGCAATTTTGTCCAAATAATAGTGATAATCCCCGAGATAAACCCGCAGCTCCCCATCGCGAATTTCTACAATTTTGTTGGCAACTTTGCTGATAAAGTAGCGGTCATGGGAAACCATCAAAACCGTCCCATCATAGTTGACTAGGGCTTCCTCAAGGGTTTCTTTGGCAGGAATGTCGAGGTGATTGGTGGGTTCATCCAAAATCAACAGATTGGCCGGGGTCAGCAGCATCTTTGCCAAGGCTAACCGGGCTTTTTCCCCACCACTCAGGGATCCCACTTTTTTGAAGACGGTGTCGCCGCTAAACAAAAATCGTCCCAACAGGCTGCGGACTTCTTCGTTGTTCCAATCGGGCACAACGTCATGGATGGTGTTGAGAACGGTTTTGTCCAGATCCAGGGCTTCTGCTTGGTTTTGCTCAAAATAAGCGGGGATGACATGGTGTTTCCCTAGGCGCGCTTCCCCTTCTAGGGGGGATTCCAAACCCATAATCAGGCGTAGCAGGGTGGATTTGCCGGCCCCGTTGGGCCCCAAAAAAGCAATCCGATCCCCCCGCTCTACCAAAAGATTAGCCCCTAAAAAGAGAATCTTGTCCCCATAGGCATGGGTGAGATTTTCAATTTTGACGACTTCCCTTCCACTGCGGGGGGCAGGAGGAAAACGAAACTGCAAGGTGCGGACATCAGCAACGGGTGCCTCAATGCGTTCGATTTTTTCTAGCATTTTTTCTCGGCTTTTGGCTTGGCTACTGCGGGTGGCACTAGCCCGAAAACGATCCACAAAGGCCTGCTGTTTCTCCAGTTCTTTCTGTTGCCGCTCATAGGCACTCAGTTGCGCTTCCTTTTGGGCAGCTTTTTGAGCTAAATAACTGGAATAATTCCCTAAATAGGTCGTAGAAACCCCTCGCTCTGTCTCCACAATTTGATTGCAAAGCCGATCCAAAAACTCCCGGTCATGGGAAATAATCACCATGGGGATCCCTAGATTTTTGAGATAGTTTTCTAGCCACTCGATGGTTTCCAGGTCGAGGTGATTGGTGGGTTCATCTAGCAGTAACAGATCCGGTTCTTGTAGGAGGATCTTGCCCAGACCCAGGCGCATCTGCCAGCCCCCGCTAAACTCCCCTACCAAGCGTTCGCCGTCCTGGGGGTGAAACCCCATCTCCGGCAGGATTTTGGCAATGCGGGCTTGTAAGCCATAGCCATCTAGGGCTTCAAACTGCCGCTGTAGGCGATCCATCTGCCGCAACAGGGGGTCTAGTTGCTCAGGCTGGGCAATTTCCAACTGCCGATGCACCTGCTCCAAAGCTGCCTGCACCTGGTTGGCTTCCTGAAAGACGGTCCAGAATTCTTGCTCGACGGTGCGCCGGGGATCCACTTCAAATTCTTGGTTGAGACAGGCAATCTTGAGATTGGCGGGGCGGATCACCTGGCCGCTGGTGGGCTCTACGCTGCCCATGATGATTTTGAGTTGGGTGGATTTGCCGGCCCCGTTCACCCCCACTAACCCAATTCGATCCCCAGGCTTGACCTCCCAGGTCACATCCTTGAGCACTTCACCGGTGGGATAGATCTTACTGATATGCTCCAGACGCAGCATAAAATCGGGGGAATGGGGGCCCCTCAATGTTACCAAGTGTTGCAGATCGTTGCAGCCCTGGGGATAGGCACGGGAAGGCCCTAGGGTGAAAACAGGAGGTTCGGGGATGCCGATGCGGGTTGAGGTGTTTCATACGCCGGAGCAGGTGCCGGCAGATAGGTGGCCGGATTGTGCGGTGGCAATCGATGTGCTGCGGGCAACGACAACCATTGCCACGGCTTTGGCGGCGGGGGCGGAGGGGGTACAGGTGTTTGCCGATCTAGAGTCCCTCAAGGCAACGGCAGCCACTTGGGATCCCCAGGGGCGGATTTTGCTGGGGGAACGGGGGGGGGCAACGGTGCCGGGGTTTGACCTGGGCAATTCCCCCCTTGACTGTACGCCGGAGCGGGTGGGGGGCAAACGCCTGTTCATGAGTACTACCAATGGCACCCGGGCTCTGACAACGGTGGCAGCAGCAGGGGTGGTGCTGACGGCAGCCTTTGTGAATCTGGAGGTGGTGGCGGGGTTTATCCGGGAGCAGGGGTTTGAGCGGGTGTGGCTGGTGGGATCGGGCTGGGAAGGGGCTTTTTCCCTGGAAGATACGGCCTGCGCCGGGGCTGTGCTGACGGCTCTACCCCAGGCCCAAATGGGCAATGATGAGGCAGTGGCCGCTGTAGCCCTGTACAAACACTGGCAAGATCACTTGTTTGAACTCCTGTGCCTAGCCTCCCACGGACAACGCCTGTTGCGGCTCAACCCCGCCCTGGAGACTGACCTGCGCTTTGCCGCTAGCCTCAATAGCCAACCCGTCCTGCCCCGGCAAACCCAACCCGGACTGCTGCAACTAGGGGGTTAAACGCTCAATCCCGGTAGCCGTGGCAATGATCGCCTCACTGGTCATGCCAATAAATAAACCATGCTCCACCACCCCAGGGATCCCTTTGAGGGCCGCGGCAAGGGCAGCGGGAGCGGCAATCGGCTCAAAGCGACAATCCAAAATGTAGTGCTGCTCATCGGTGAGATAGGGATCCCCGCCGGGGGTGAGGCGCAGGTGCGGGCTACAGCCAAGCTCGGCCACCCGCCGCTGGGTACTCTGCCACCCAAACCGCACCACCTCGACGGGGATGGCAAACTTACTGCCCAGTTGCTTGACTTTTTTGGACTCGTCCGCCACGATGATCAGCCGTTTGGCGCTCACTTCCACCAGTTTTTCTCGCAGTAATGCCCCCCCCGCCCCCTTGACCAAATCTAGGGATCCCAAAGCAATTTCGTCGGCCCCATCAATGGCCAGATCTAGGACAGGGTATTCAGCCAGGGTGCCCAGGGGGATGCCGAGGCTGGTGGCTTGTTGGGCGGTGCGCTCTGAGGTGGGGACACCGACGACCTGAAGGCCTTCTTGGCGGATGCGTTCGGCCAGGGCACTGACGGCAAAAGCAGCGGTGGAGCCGGTCCCTAGCCCTACCACCATCCCGGAGGTAATTTGGGCAACAGCGGCTTGGGCGGCTTGTTGTTTGAGCTGATCTTGGGGGGACATGGAGGTTTATGGTGGGACTGCCCTTTGATTATCCCTTGGGTTGTTGATCCTTGGGACACATGGGCAGGGTAAAGGTGACCGTAGATCCCATCCCTTCCCCCAGGCTAAAGAAGTGAATTTCTCCATGCATGGCTTCGATCAGTTTTTGGCTGATGGCCAGGCCCAGGCCCGTGCCGCCGTATTGGCGGGTGGTGGAGCCGTCCACCTGGGTAAAAGCCTGGAAGAGGCGCTTTTGCTTCTCTCGGGAGACACCAATGCCCGTATCCTGCACCCGCACTCGCACCTGATCAACCTGGGGAGCTTGGGCATCTGCGCTTACCGTAACCGAACCGGCAGGGGTGAACTTAATAGCATTGCCCACCAGATTCAGCAAGACTTGCAACAGCCGCTGGTAATCCCCAATCACCCAGGTGGAATCCAGGTCATCGCCGATACAAAAGTGCATCTCTAGCCCTTTTTGTTGGGCTTGCAGGCGAGTTTTGGCTTCCACATCCTGAAACAGCACCGCCAAATCACAAGGGCGTAAATCCAAAGTCATTTTTCCGGCTTCAATTTTGGCAATATCCAAAACATCGTTAATCAGCGTCAACAAATGTAAGGCCGAACGATAGGCTTCCTGGAGAAACTCGCGGGTTTCCTGTTCACCGTCCGTCAGCCCATCGAGAATCAAACGCAAAAAACCAATAATCCCATTCAAAGGGGTGCGCAATTCATGGGAGGTATTGGCAAGAAACTCACTTTTCAGGCGATTGGCGGATTCCGCTTGCTCCCGAGCCTGTTCCAATTCTTGATTTTTTTGCCGCAAGATCCGGTTAGCCTGCTGCAAACGCAGGGCAATTTGATTACTCTGCTCCAACAAGGTAGCATGGGCAATGGCCGTACCTAAGTAGGTGGCAATACTGGGCAAAACTGCCAAATAATCCGAACGCCAAGGCTGCTGGCGCAAGTTGTACAAAGCCAAAATCCCATTGGGCTGCCCCTGATAAAAGGTGGTAATGGCAGCTACCTCCGGCGTCAACAAGGTTTCTTCCTGCCGCAACACCTGGATATACACGGGATGATCCGCCAAAAGTAAGGACTGATGCTGCCAAGAAGCAATGGCGGGATCCCGGCGATATTCAGAGGCAATGGTGACCGCAGCACTGCCCAAATCATAAAGCCCCACCACGCAGCGATCCACCCCAAATAACTCCCCGAGATGATCCACCGTCTGCTGCAGGATCTGATTGAGATTGATGGTCTGGCGCAGGCTGCGCAGCAAACGCTCCGTCACCGGATTGTCCCCAGGAATCAAATGGGGCTGGGTACTGAAACTGGCGGTGGTCAAACTCACCGCCCCACCCGTCAAGGGAGTTGCCTGGATTACCTGGGCAACACCCGTAATCCCCACCACCTGCCCCCCGGGATCCCAGATGGGATTCAACTGCACCTGAAAGGCCAAGCTATAGCGGCTACTGCGGATTTGGTAGTGGGTGGACTGGGGCTGCCCGCTGGCAATCACTTCCTGACAAACCCGCCGATAACCCTCGGGATCCCAGGGATCCCAGGAATCGAGGCCGGCCATGATGCGACCGGGGCTAACCCCGAACAGTTCCGCCTGTTCCCAATAGAAGGCCCAATAACGCCCATAGGCATCATGGGTGTAGATGAGAGGGCTGGCCGCACGCAGGTCAGGCACAGGGAGCGCTAGTGGGATCCTAACTCTCTAATCTAGGGGGGCTAGCGGCTTTCCGCCAAGCGGCCGGTGCGCACGGGAACGGTCTGGCGGGTGCCCTGGCGCTCAATGGTCAACAGCAGGGTATCTCCCACATTCACGGCAGCCACCGCCTGCTGCACCTGGTCAGCCGTGGTGATCGTTTGCTCGCCAATTTGGGTAATCACATCCCCCCGCCGTAGGCCCGCTTGCGCCGCCGGGGATCCCGGTTGTACCGCAGCAATCACCACCCCTTGATCGCTTTGGATGGCAAGGGTGCCTTCGCTGTTGATTTCTGCTTTCAGCTCAGGGGTGAGGGTGATCATCTGGATTCCCAGGTAGGGGTGCTGGACTTCCCCGTGGAGCAGCAGTTGCTCAGCGATGCGGCGGGCGGTGTTGATGGGGATGGAAAAGCCCAGCCCCTGGGCGCCGCGGATGATGGCGGTATTAACACCGATCACCCGCCCATTGGCATCCAGCAACGGTCCCCCAGAATTGCCGGGATTGATGGCAGCATCCGTTTGCAGGAAGGAAACCCGCTTGTCCGGCACCCCCACCTCTGAAGAACTGCGCCCCGTGGCACTGATAATTCCAGCGGTGACCGTGTTGTCCAGCCCTAGGGGATTGCCGATGGCCACCACCCACATCCCCGGCTGCACCTGATCCGAGTCCCCCAACTGCACCGTGGGTAGATCGTGCCCTTCAATTTGGATCACAGCAATATCGGTAATGGGATCACTGCCCTTAACCACCCCAGGAAAACTGCGCCCATCTTTGAGGGTCACCGTCACCCGATCACTTCCTTCCACCACATGGGCATTGGTGATGATCACCCCATCAGCACTGATGATAAAACCAGAGCCGGTGCCACGGGCCTCCGGCGGCACCCCAGGACGCAAGCGGCGAGCACCAGGACCCAGGGAGCGAGTGGCATTGATCCGCACCACCGCCGGCCCCACCTGCTGGGCAACTTCCGCAACAAAATTCAAACCCGTAGGCGCAATCGGATCCCGATTGACGGTTTGCAGTGCTTGCACCCCTGAGGTGGTTCGTTCCTGGGGCACCAGAGTCAGACCAGGAACTTGCCCTGTCCAGGCTTCCAGGCGACCGGAGCGGGCCACCCAGATCCCCCCCGCCAGACCGCTGCCAAACAAGAGTGCCGTTCCCACCAGTGCCCGCATCACTCGCCCTAGCATAGTCTCCTGCCTTTACGATTTTTCCTATGGTAACGAGTCCCTAGAACCCTTGCCCATACTTAGCAACGTAGGGATCCCAGCCTCTGAGGCCCGTGGGCCATCTGCTATGATCAGAGATGCTCTTTTGGAGAGATTTTAGGAGGTAGGTTGCTGCATGGCTCAGATTCATCTCGGCGAACAAGAAACGATTGAGTCGGCCCTGCGCCGCTTCAAGAAGAAGGTGCAGAAGGCGGGCATTTTGTCTGAAATTAAGCGCCGGGAACGCTATGAAAAGCCGAGTTTGAGACTGAAGCGCAAGCAGGCGGCGGCGCGCAAACGGCACCGTTAGCACCTGACTTCCTTTAAGATAACTAAATACCTTGAAGCCTGAGCCTGGGAGTTCCCTGAGCAGCATGGATAGCGAGCGTCTTTCGGCAGTGAAGGGTACGCGCGACATTTTGCCGCCGGAGATTGCTATCTGGCAGCGGATCGAGGCCACAGCCCGACGCTGGTTCGACCTAGCAGGCTACCAGGAAATCCGCACCCCAATTCTGGAGGTGACAGAGTTGTTTGTGCGCAGCATCGGCACGGCAACGGATGTGGTGGGCAAGGAGATGTTTTCCTTTACCACCCGCGGGGAACAGGAGGTGTCCCTGCGCCCGGAAAATACGGCGGGGGTGATGCGGGCCTATGTACAGCACCATCTCCACAGTCAGGGGGATGTGCAGCGGCTCTGGTATTCAGGCCCTATGTTTCGTTACGAACGCCCCCAGGCAGGACGACAACGCCAATTCCACCAGTTGGGGGTGGAGGTGCTAGGGGCGGCAGATCCCCGGGCGGATGCGGAGGTGATTGCCTTGGCCTGGCAGTTGCTCCAGAGCCTGGGGGTGACGGACTTGCGCCTCCTGATCAATTCCCTGGGGATCCCGGCGGATCGGTTGGCCTATCGCCAGGCGTTGCTGGACTACCTCACCCCCTATCGAGAGCAGTTGGACGCAGATTCCCAGGAGCGGCTGCAGCGCAACCCCCTGCGGATTTTGGACAGCAAGGATCCCGCCACCCAAGCCATTGTCCGCCAAGCTCCCAAACTCCTCGATCATCTCAGCCCCCAGTCCCTTGAGCACTTTCAGCAGGTGCAAAGTTACTTAGATAAACTGGCCATCCCCTACGAGATTGACCCCAAGCTGGTGCGGGGGCTAGACTACTACACCCACACAGCTTTTGAGATCCAGGCGGTGGCGGATTTGGGATCCCAAAATACGGTGTGTGGGGGGGGTCGCTACGATGGCTTGGCAGTGGAATTGGGGGGAGCGCCCACGCCGGCGGTAGGCTGGGCTTTGGGGATGGAGCGGCTGGTGCTGCTGCTGCAAAAACGGTTCGGGGATCCGGTGCTGCCGGGGCCGCGGGTGTATGTGGTGTCGCGGGGGGAGGTGACGGCGGCGGTGTCTCTGCAGGTGGCCCAAAGCCTCTGGCAAGCAGGGATCCCGGCGGAGGTGGATTTGAGTGGCAGTGCTTTTGGCAAGCAGATGAAGCGGGCCAGTCGCAAGCAGGCGCTGTGGGCGGTGATTATCGGCGAGGAGGAAGTGGCGGCAGGGGTGTTACAAGTGAAACAGTTGGCCACGGGGGAGCAGGTGCGGGTAGCGATGGCAGACTTGGTTGCCTACCTAGGGGAGCAGGGGTAGTGGGTATGGACTTTTGGCTGCAACGGCAAGGACAGGGGTGGCAAGCCGTCGGCCATGGGGAAACGATTCCCGCCGGGGTCTATACCCTGATTGTCCAGTCCCCCCAGCCCCACTTCACCCTGCCGGTCCACTGCCGCCACTACCCCCCCCACCCCAGCCCCGGCCAACAACAGCCCCTGCACAGTTGGGACAGCACCGCCCGCACCAATGAGGAAGGGATCGCCGTACTGGCCCATGAACTCTACCTGGAACCCGGCTGGTGGGAATGGTGCTGCCGCGATGGGGACCTGATCGCCGAACTGTTTGGGGATCCCCAAAACGATAGGTTGATTGTCCAGGTGGTCGGGGAGCCGGAGCCAGCCGCTGCCCCGGCGGTTATAGTACCAGCACCAGTGGCGGAGCCGGCGGTGGACTTTACCTTGATGCGGCAGGAACTGGCGGGATCCCCGGGCAGCAAGGTGATTGTTGCTGGGCGCACCAGTTGTGCTGGGGATATTGTCATGGAATTGGCCAGCCCGGAGGGGGTGCTGATTAGCCAGGGGCGGCAAAGCGTGAAAATGTGGGGGGAAGGTAAAAGTGTTGCTTTTAGTGTCTCGCTGCTCCTCCCCGATCACCCCTGGACCCAGCCCCTACAAGGGCAAGCGGAACTCTACCAGGGATCCCAGCTGCTAGCCCGCCAGTCCTTTCGGGTGGCCTGTCAGGCAGAACCCCCCAGCCCCCTGATGACCAACCGCCCCAAACTCTGGCAGGAAGACGAACTGGTACCGGGATCCCCCCCAGAACCGACCCCGCCCCTGTCGTGGCCCTCGTCTTGGGTGGATGAGCAATGCGAGCGCAGTGTGCAAAAGTTATTGCGTCTAGCCCAATTAGCCCCGGAACCACCTGGGGCTGTGCCGGGGTCTGAGCCTGAGTTGGTTGGGGATTTGACCATCACCCTGCCGGATTCCTTGGTTTCCCAGCAGACCATCGAGATCAAGGTTACTGTGGCGGCGACGGTACCGCCCTGCAGTTATGTAGAGCTGTCGGTGCTGCACGGGCAAACCCAGGAATGTCTGGATGGGCCCCGCTATTTGCTCCATTGGCAGCAGGAGGAGCAGGGGTATCGCTCTAGCAGCACTCGCATGACGATTCCCAGCCTCAAGACGGAACTGGTTTGGGTGGCCAGGTGGATTGACCCAGACAACCAGCAGCAGGGGGAGCCGGTGCGGGTCAGTCGTTTGATTCGCCGCTAGGGGGCCACTGAATCTGGCTCATCGCCTCCAGATCGAGGATGGCTGCCAACTGCTCTGGGGTGAGGAGCTTTTTGGCCAGCACCACCTCTGGGATAGGGCGGCCGCTGTGCAGGGATTCTTTGGCCACCTCCGCCGCTGCCAAGTAACCAATATGGGGATTGAGGGCAGTGACCAAGGCCAGGCTGGATTCGGCAAAATAACGGCAGCGCTCGGGATTGGCAGTGATCCCCGCCAGGCAGCGCTGGGCAAACACCTGCAAACCCTGTCCGAGAATCTGGATGCTATGGAGCAGGTCAAAGGCAATCAAGGGCATCATCACATTCAATTCCAACTGTCCTGCCTGAGCCGCATAGGTGATAGCCGTATCCAGTCCCAACACCTGAAAACAAACCATATTCAGCATCTCAGCCATCACTGGATTGTACTTGCCAGGCATAATCGAAGAACCCGGCTGCACCGGCGGCAGGGCAATTTCCTTCAAACCTGTTGCCGGGCCTGAATCTAGCAAACGCAAGTCATTCGCCAGCTTGATCCCATCCTGGGCCAGATTGCGCAGGGATCCCGACACCTGTACAAACGGGGCCATACTTTGCATGGCGGCCATGGGGTGTGGGGCTGGGTGGAGGGGGAGTCCGGTGAGGGTTTGCAGATGTTGGATCACCCTGGGCACATAGTCTGGGTGGGTATTGATCCCGGTACCGGCGGCACTTCCCCCTAACCCCAATCCATAAAGGCTGTGGCGGGCTTGGCCAACCCAGAGCTGGTGCTGGCGAAAGATCACCGCATAGGCCCGGAGATTTTCCCCCAAACGCACCGGCACCGCATCCTGCAGATGGGTTCTTCCAGAGCGGATAATCCCCTGAAATGCCGTCGCCTTCTCTTCCAGGGCTGCCACCACCTGATCTAGCCCTGACAACACCTGCTCCAAAGTCAAAGCTGCCCCAAGGCGAATGGCCGTGGGAATCACATCATTGGTGGACTGACCATAATTAACGTGGTCATTGGGACTCAGCCGCTCATAGCATCCCTTCCCCAGCCCTAAAATCTCCAAAGCCCGATTAGCCAGCACCTCATTGACATTCATGTGGTGAGAGGTACCTGCCCCCGCCTGATAAATGTCCACCACAAACTGATCCCTGAGGGATCCCGCCAGGATTTCATCGCAGGCTTGGACGATGGCGGCAGCAATTTCTCTGGGGATGCAGCCGAGTTCCCCATTGGTGAGGGCGGTAGCTTTTTTGATCAGCACGCAGGCATCCACATAGGCTGGCAGGGGTCGGATGCCGCTGATGGGAAAGTTCTCTAGGGCGCGGAGGGTTTGGATGCCGTAGTACACCGAATCCGGCAGTTCCCGTTCCCCCATGGAGTCTTTTTCGATGCGGGTTGCCATACCTCACCTTTAGGCCATGAGTAACCATCATAGGAGAGGATGGCAGTCGAAAACGTTTGTTTGTTTCTACAATAACCAGCATTAGTTTGGATCCCTACCATGTCCTGGTCAGTTTCCCTGGCCCAGCGCATCAGCCGCCTGGCCCGCCAACAAGATACCGCCGGCAAAATCCGCTCCTTTCGCCAGCAAGCCGTTGTGGCTGCCCTGCAACCCTTACCCCCTCCCCCCCCTGCCGGGATCCCGGATCCTGTGGGGGTTATCGAGGTTGTGGAGCCTGTTGTGCCTACCCCCGTTGAGCCGGTCAGCTTACCGCCGCCGGTGAAGGTACTGCCTCGTTATGCCCAGGGGCCTGCCCGGGGTCGGGTAGCGGCGCGGCTTGTGCTGCCCCGTGCCCCCCGGGCCAATGTCAGTCAGTTTTGGCAAGGTAGCCAGCCTCGGATTGCCGCTTTGCCCCATCCCAAACCTTGGCGCTTTGTCTCCCCAGTAGTCCAGCCCTTGCCCCCAGCCCCTGTCTTGGCCCAGCCCCAGCAAGTCACCCCCTCCCCTGGCCCTGCTGCCTTTCAACCCGTCTATAGCCCCCCGCCCCGTCGGGATCCCCTCTTTCCCCAAGGCCCGGCCAAGGGCAGGATTGCCGGCGTGCGCCCCCGGCTTCCCGGTCCCGCTCGGGTGCATATCCCTGCCGGCTCCAGCCAGACGGCTAAGCATCTGCGGGCTATCCAAGCTCAGAAGCGTCGTTGGTCAGCCCCAGCACCCCCAGTACCTTCAGGGACCGATAGAGAAACATCCCCAGTCGCTATTGCCATTACAGCTAGCCCAGCCCCACCCCCGCCGCTGCCACCAGATCCCCCTACCCGGATCCCGCAAGCTGCTGAGCAGCCGGTTGCTCCGCCCGCCCCTCCGCCCCGCCCCTGGTGGCAGCGATTCCTGGCCGCCATCGCCGGCCTTTTCCGCTAACTCCCCCTGAGAAGCAGGTCAGTGGGATTTTTAGCCCCCTAGCCTCTCAACCATCTCTCAAGGTTTCTAGGGGAAGTTTGCACCTCCCCTGGGAACGGGATCCAGGGGCCATCATGGCTAGTCAAGATCCCCCTTTCCCGCGCTAGGAGAGGGGCAGGGGTGAGGGTGGCAGTCTCCATGACAATGACTATAGGATCCCCTGGTGAGTCAGGGGAGCAGGTTTTTTTGAAGGGTTGCCCATCTGAACCCTTGTTAGTGCCAGCTTGCCTGTTTTTGGGGGCAGAGGGATTGAGCCTCCCTCAGAGGTCCTGATGTTTGAAGGGGCGGCCGGCGGCGTAATCAGCCACAATGTGCCCTTCCCCGCTCAAAAGGTACTTGTAGGTCACCAATCCCTCAATCCCCACCGGGCCCCGCGGCGGCAGCTTCTGGGTACTGATCCCCACCTCCGCCCCAAAACCATAGCGAAAACCATCGGCAAAGCGGGTAGAAGCATTGTGATAGACCCCCGCCGCATCCACCTCCTGGCAAAACCGCTCAGCCGCCGCCCTATCTTCCGTCACAATCGCCTCCGTATGCCGGGATCCATGGGTATTGATGTGCTCAATGGCTGCCGCTAATGAGTCCACAATTTTAATGGACAAAATCAAATCCAAATACTCCGTATCCCAGTCCGCCTCTGTTGCCGCATCCATAGGCACAATCGCCCGCGAGCGCTCACAGCCCCGCAACTGCACCCCCTGCTCCCGCAGGGCCGCCGCCACCAACGGTAAAATCCGCTGGGCACAATCCTGATGCACCAACAGGGTCTCAATGGCATTACAGGCAGCGGGATACTGCACCTTACTGTCCACCGTCAACTTCACCGCCATCTCCGCATCGGCACTAGCATCAATAAACAAATGGCAAATCCCATCGGCGTGCCCCAACACCGGAATCCGGGTATTTTCCTGCACATAACGCACAAAAGCATTCGACCCCCGGGGAATAATCAAATCAATCCACCCCTCCAGCCCCAGCAACTCCCGAATCTCTTCCCGGGTCGTCAACAGCTGCACCAACTGGGGATCCCAACCGACGCTGTGCAGGGCCTGATGGATGACTGCCACCAGAGCGGTACAGGAATGGATGGCTTCCGCCCCCCCCTTAAGCAGCACCCCATTGGCGGTTTTGAGAGCCAGAGAAACAATCTGGGTCACCGCATCCGGGCGGGACTCAAAAATCACCCCCAGCACCCCCAAAGGACACCAGCGCCGCCGCAGCACCAGCCCATCATCCAGCAGCCGCACCCACTGATCCGATCCCACCAGATCCGGTAGCCGCACCACATCCCGCACCCCGGCTATCATCCCGGCCAGTTTCTTAGCATCCAGTTTCAGACGGGCATAGGCCGCCGCCGTCAGCTCCCCCCGGGCCACCATGGCCTCCGCCGCCGCCAGATCCCGCTGGTTGGCCTCCAGGATCAGTGCCTGGGACTGCTCCAGAGCCGTCGCCATCGCTGTCAAGGCTGCCGCCCGCTGGGCAGGAGTTGTTTGCACCAGCCCCTGGGTTGCCAAGCGAGTTTGCCGTACCCGTTGCTCTAGCGGCAGCGAAGCCGTCCCCACCATTGCCCATCTCCCAAACGTTGGCTCGATTATCTCCCAAAACCTGAGCCTGGCAAAATAGCAAAATAGAGATTAGCTTCCTCCCCACGCCTATGCCCCTCGACAGTGACCACCTACCTGCGGGATCCCTGTTGTGGCAACTACACCAGGCCAATGAAATTGTCGTTGACCTGGTCAACTGCAGCTTGTGCTTGGGTCAGGATTGGCAACGGTACCTAGGGAGAGCGGTAGTTGATACCATGGTCAGTCGCCTCGGCCTCGCCTCCGCCCAGGTTTGGTTTTACGATTCCCAGGAGCAATGCTACCGCTCCGTCGCCTTGGCAGGGCTAGTCTCCCCCGCCCAACCGCGCATCGAACGCCTGGTGGCTGATGATACCCCCATTGGGCAAATGGTGAAGCAGGGGCAGCCAGAATTGAGCAATAGCCCCGCCCAAGAGCCCTGGATCCTCAGCCCGGACTGGGTGATTGCCCAAGGGCTGCAGGCCTTTGCCGCCTACCCCATTAACCTCGGCAGTGAACCCATCGGCGCCCTGGCAATTTTTAGTTATCAGCCCTTGGAGCGAGAATTTTTGCAGGTTCTCAAGTTGATTGCCTCCTTTATTGCCATGACCGTTGCCAATACCCGGCAAACCCAGCAACTCCGCCAACAAATGCAACGGGAACACTGGCTGCAAGAAATCCGCACCCTGCTCTATCGCTCCATGTCCCTCTACCAGGCGCGGCTCTACCAGCAAACCCACACCCTCGCCCAGCGGGAACGCCTGCTGCGGCAAATTGCCCAGCAACTGACCAGCACCCACGACCTACAAACCATTCGCCAAGTGGCCCTGTCCGGGATCCAGCGGGCCTTCCCCGGAGCTGACTGTGCCTGGCAAACCTATCCCCCCGATCCCCAAGCTGGTGCCATCTGGGCTAGCGTCGGTCAAGCCGGGATCCTCACCGCTGTCCATCCCCACCGGGCTTTCAGCGAATCCGACCAGGAATGGATGGCAGCCCTCGCCCAGATGGTCGCCCTTTCCTGGCAACGGGCGGATTACCTCGACCAACTCCGCCAGCAGGAAGCCCAAGCCGCCATCGCCCGCGGTCTCAGCGAAGGGCGAGAAGCAGAAAGCCGCCGCCTCGCCGCCGATCTCCACGACCAAACCCTCGCCGATCTGGGATCCCTGAGCCGGGCTCTGGATCGCTTGGCCCATGCCCCCCGGGTTGATCCCCAAGCGTTATTGCCTCTGCACCAGCAATTGCTTGAGACCATTGCTGAACTGCGAGATATTGTGGAGGATTTGCAGCCGACGGCGATGCGGGCGTTTACCTTGGGGGCGGCCCTGCGCAGTCTTTTGGAGCGGGCGGCCCAGCGCAGCCCCCACCCCTTGGTGACTCGGTTTGAGGATCATTCCGGCTCCGCCCTCGAAACCCTGGATCAACTCAGCCGCACCAACCTCTTCCGCATGGTGCAAGAAGCCCTCAACAATGTGGTCAAGCATGCCCGCGCCCAACGGGTGGACATCACCATCACCCCCTACCCCGGCGGCATCGAAATTAAAATCAGCGACGACGGCATCGGCCTGACCCCCACCCCTCACCCGCAGCCGGGATCCCATGGTTTGGCGAATATGCGCTATCGGGCTACCCTGATTGGCGCCACGGTGGAGTGGCGGGCGCGGCGAACCGGCACAGGAACCGTGGTTTTGATTCGCCTGCCCCAGCCCTAGAGGGAGACCAAAGCCGGTTCCCCTAGTTCGGCTTTGATGCGGTCGGCCAGTTCCTGGAGCTGTTCAATGGCTTCACTGCCGTCGAGTTTCATCAGTTCTCGATCATCGCGCATTTCCGTCCAACTGATGGCACACTCCGACACCAAAAAGCGAATCAAATGTCCTTCCTGCAAACTGACCATGAACGAGGCACTTTCAAAACTATCCCCGCACAGGTAACAGGACGCCAGATACCCCCGCCGCTCCAAGACCACCGCCAATGCCTGCAAGTTCATCACCAAATCCTGGATGAGCTGGCGATGCTGGTCGGCTATGCGAATAAACATGACTAACTCCTTGTGAGACGCTGCGTTGGCAACCTTGTCAGCCAAGACTCAGTTTCCTATTGTAAACAAGACTATGAAATCTTTATTAAGTTTCTCAGGTGTCCTCCCTATTGCTGTCTTAGCCGATGGGGAGCGGGGCGGGGCAACTTTCCAGAATCTGTTTGGGATCAAGGAGTCAATGGGTAAACTCTAAGGGAGGCTAGCTGAGAAAAGCGATGCCTTTGTTACCAATTCCGGGATCCCCCTGATCTGGGTGACCCTGGGCACTGCCGGGCCCCAAAGATTTGGGTATATTTGGGTGTATGGGTATAATCGTTAGCACTTCTGACACTGTTTAGTTTGGCCTAGAACTGTTTGGTATTGATTTTATTTTGTGTTTTTTGCGTTTTTCCCCATGCAGCCTGCGCCTTTGCCCCCTGACGAACCTTTCCGCTTGAGTGCGTTGCAGGCGCTAGCCATTTTGGATACGCCCCCGGAGGAACGTTTTGACCGTCTCACTCGGCTGGCCAGGCGGCTATTCAATGTCAAAATTGCTGCCATCAATCTCATTGATGCCGACCGACAGTGGACTAAGTCTGCCCAAGGTATGCCCACGGGATCCCTACCCCGGGAGGTATCGTTTTGTGCCCATACCATTCTTAGGCCGGATATTTTGCTTGTGGAAGATACCCATCTCGACCCCCGTTTTGCCGATAACCCTTTGGTGACGGGGGAGCCTTATTTGCGGTTTTATGCGGGGGCGCCGTTGACAGTGGGCAATGGGGCCCGTTTGGGGACGTTGTGTTTGGCGGATGACCGGCCGCGGCAGTTGTCAGGGGAGGATCTGCAGTTGCTGCGGGATTTGGCGGCGATGGCCGAACAAGAACTGATGGCTGCCCAGTTGGCGACGATGTGTGACCTGACGCTGCTGTCCAACCGGCGGGGGTTTATGACGTTGGCCAATCATTCTTTGCACCTGTGTCAGCGCTTGAAAACAAGGGCGATGCTGCTCTTTTTCGACCTAGATCACTTTAAGCAAATTAATGATACCTATGGCCATGCGGTTGGGGATCAGGCGCTGCTCGAGTTTGCCCAAGCCCTCAAAAGTACCTTTCGCAGTTCTGATGTAATCGGACGGTTGGGGGGTGATGAGTTTGTGGTGCTACTCACCAATACGGATCCCAATCAAATCGACCAGGTGATCCAGCGTCTAGAGGATGAAATCACTCAGCTCAATCGGGAGCATGAGTTCAAAATCCAATTTAGTCTGGGGATGACTTTGTTCGACCCGCAAATCCACAGTGGAATTGAAGACCTACTCAATGAATCTGACAAGCAAATGTACCAACAAAAACGCAGCAAACGCAACCGCATCTTAAACCCTCTACCCCCTACCCCAGCACCGCCTCCGCCAAGCGCCGATGGGGCATCCCCTGGGCTTGCCAGTGCAACTCCCGTCCCTGGGGCTGATCCGGAAGGAACTTAAAATTCAACCACAGCCATTCCGCCGGCCAGCAAGGTAGCCGCTCCGGCCACTCAATCACCACCACCCCAGTACCCCTGTCCCAATATTCCTCCAACCCCAAATCCAGCACTTCCTCAGGTGTCAAGCGATAAAGATCCCCATGAACCAAAACCAGGGATCCCTGCTGATACTCATGGATCAAGTTAAAGGTAGGACTGGTGATGACATCCGGGATGCCTAGGCCTTGGGCTAGGCCTTGCACGAAGGTGGTTTTGCCGCTGCCAAGATCCCCTTGCAGCAACAGGGTGGCACCGGGGAAAAGGTGGGCAGCCAGTTTGGCAGCTAAAGCTTGGGTAGCAGCAGCTGAGGGCAGGATCAGGGAGGCAGTCACAACTCAGTCCCCAGAGCTTCAGAACAAGTCTGCCACAGCTAGGGATGGCTATGATGGGGGGATAGGCTGGTGATGGGTTGTCATGAATGCTGCCTTGATTCAGAAATTGGGTGCTGTTTTTAGCCCGGAGCAGGCTCAGCTCCTGGTCGAGGTGATCGAGGAAGCTTACGCTGCCACCCGCGACTTTAATGAGTTGAAGGCCATTGTGGCGGAGTTGGCGGCGGCCCAAAAACGCACGGAAGAATGGGTAGAACAACTGGCAGCAGCCCAAAAACGCACCGAAGAACGCGTCGAAGAACTCGCCGCTGCCCAAAAAGCCACCGAACGCGCCCTCAAAAACCTGGCCCGACAGGTGGGCGGACTCAGCGAATCCCTCGGCGGATCCCTGGAAGTCGTCCCCGACATCCTCGAACACCACTGGGGCCTAGAAATTGAGTTTTGCGACCGGGACATCCTGGGCACGGGGGAATACGAGTTTGACCTGGTGATTCGCGGGCAGATTCAGGGCAGGCAGGTGCTGGTGCTGGGGGAAGTGAAAAGCAACATCACCGCATCGGAGGTGGAGCGGTTTTTGGCGCTGGTGGCTCAGGTGGAGGCGGGAGCGGGGGTGGAGGTTCGCCCCTTGTTTTTCGGCTATCGCCTGGACCGGGAAGCGAGGATGCTGATTCAAGAGGCTGGAGCCGTGATGATCTCCACCCGGGGTAAGTATTTTCCGTAATTTTTTGAGAAACGT
>JAUQVP010000006.1:0-46086 GCA_039794745.1 Thermostichales cyanobacterium HHBFW_bins_127
GCCCGTTGGCGCTCCTGCCAAGCCAGCTCCGCCGGGGTTGGTATCCAGGTGCCGGTTTGGTCATACCAGCGCAGCCACAGCCGCTCAATCCCCTCAATCTCTCCCAACCAGAGACCAAGCCCCAACTCCACCTCCGGCAGCCACAGCCCCCGCTCCCCCGCCGGCAAAACCTGGTAGTGCCCCCCAACCAACTGATAAGCCAGCAGCTCATCCGTATAACGATTGAAAACCATGTAATAAGGCACCCGTAAATGCCGCTCGTAAACCTGCCACTTCGTCGGCGGCTGCCCCTCCCCCCGGACAGTCCGCCCCAAATCCTCTGCTTCCGTACCCGGTGAGAGCAACTCGATCACAATAAACGGCGGGATCCCCTCCTGCCAGATCACATAACTGAGGCGAGAATCCTGGCCCTCATAGAGGCGCTCTCCCCCAACCACCGCAAACCAGTCCGGCCGCTTGTACCAGAGAGGATTGTGGGGGTCATAGTAGAGGTTCAGGTCGGTGGCCACAAAAATTCGCTCCACTGGATAGTTGGGCGGCTGAAAGGTCTGCCGCAACAACTCTGCCTGGAACCAGTGATACTCGTCTGGCAAACCGGGATCCCCGACGCCCTCGCTGGGCAAATCATACATGGTGGGCATGGTTTGGCGGGGGGGGAGGGGAGGATCGGTTTGGGGGATGGGTGGTCGCATCGGTTGTCCCCAGGAAGGTGACTCTATTCTAGGCAAGGCTGGCTGTGAGTATGCTAGAGAAGAACCCACTCACTTGCTTGCTGCTGCTATGGTGCGCCGTTTGTATGGTTTGTCTGCCGATCAGTTTCGCCATCCGGTGGATTGGCAGGCAACCCAGTCTCTGCAACAGATCCCCGGGCTAGGGCTGCTGATTCAGAATGTTTTGGGATCTACGGCTAGCCAATTGTTCTATCTGGATAACCTGGCGTCGAGCATTCAGATTCACGAGCAGCAGTTGCCTGAACTGCACCGGCTGTTGGTGGAAGCTTGCCAGATTCTGGATATGGAGGTGCCGCAGCTCTACATCCGCCAAAATCCTGTCCCCAATGCCTACACGTTTGCCATGCGGGGGCAGCAGCCGTTTATCGTCCTGCACAGTTCCTTGCTGGATTTACTCGATCCCCCGGAGGTGCAGGCGGTGTTGGCCCATGAGCTGGGACATCTGAAATGTAATCACGGTCTTTACCTGACGATGGCTAATTTGCTGCTGCTGTCGGCAGGCTTGATCCCCTTTGGGGAACTCCTCCAACAAACTCTCCAAGAACAGTTGCTGCAATGGCTGCAATGTGCCGAGTTTAGCTGTGACCGGGCGGCCCTTTTGGTCACCCAAAAGGCAGAAACGGTGATCTCGGTGCTGATGAAACTCTGCGGGGGATCCCCAAAGTTGGCGGGGCAGTTGAATGTGGCGGCCTTTTTGCAGCAGGCGCGCACCTATGCGGAGTTGGATCGGGACGAGTGGCAATTGATGCTCAAGCAGGTGCAGGGGTTGGGGCGGACCCATCCGGTGCCGGTATTGCGGGCCCGGGAAATTGACCGCTGGTTCCTCAGTCATTCCTACGCCGATATTTTGCAGCGCCAGGGTTAGGAGCCTATGGGCAATGGAGAATGGATCGCCGGTACAGCGCCAAGGGGGATGGTGTTTATTCGCGCCGCCGAGCTGTTGCTGGAGTCGGCTCAGGCTTTGCTCCAGGCAGGTCAATCTGCCGCCGATATCCCCCTGCTGATCGAGGCGGCCCTGCAACAAGCCCGCCAGCAGTGGTCCGGGGATCCCGATCCGGTGTTGGATCTGCTGAGTTTTTACAGCCCGGAGGAGTTGTTGGGGTTGGTGCAGGGGTTGATGGCTCCTGGAGTGGATCTGGAGGGCTTTTTGGCCCAAGGGGGGGAGGGGGCTATTGGGGTGCCGTTTCCCCCCCTGATGGTCAGTGCCGGCATTTTGGCAGCCCTGCAGCAACGCTTGGATCTGGAGACGGGGGAGCAGGAAATCCTCTCCCTGAATCTGGAAGGATTGCAGAAAAGACTGGGGGAACTGGCGGCTCAGCGAGGGATCCCGGAGACTGAGCTGGTGAGGTGGCAGGAGCGTTTGGGGGCCATGTTAGCGGCCTTGGATGGGCAGCAGCTCTGGCAGGCGGCGATGGTCTATCTTGAGGAGGAGGAAAACTTGCCGCCACCCCCACCCACGGTGGCTGGACCGATTCTCTATTTAGAGGTGAGTGAATACCTGCTCAGCCACCCGGATCTGGTGCTCACCCCGGAGCAACGCCTAGACCTGCAACTGAATGCTGGCCGGGCTGAAGCCCGCCTGGCAGCCATGGATCGCCTGGGCAAAATCCCCGACCCCGAAGCAGAACGGCAATTGATCCGCGCATGGATGCAGCAGCAGTCCCCCCAAGATCTGCTCAGCTACATAGGCTTATGGTTCCCGACCCAAGTCTAGCTACACTGAACATCAGCCCCTCTCTCAAACAACCCTATGAACCGGCACCTGTGCTGGCTGCTGATCACCCTCTTGGCTTGGCTGGGACTTTCGGGATCCCCGAGTTTGGCCCTGCTCAACGATGACCACTATGACGGCAATATCTTTGCCCTTTATGGTTCCAACGGCGGCATGGTTCCCCCCCGCACCACCCTGGAAGCCTCCCAAAAATACGGTCGTCCTGTCCTGCTGGTTTACTACATTGATGACAGCCGCGACTGCAAACCCTATGCCGCTGCCATTGCCAACCTGCAAGTTCGCTACGGCGCTGGCATCAACGTCCTGCCCTACAACGTCGACAGCCTCGATCTAAGGGATCCCCAGGGGCCGGGGCGGTTTTACAAAGGGCAAGTTCCCCAGACCTTACTATTTGATGGGACGGGCCGGCTGGTTTACGAATCCGTTGGCAATCGTCCCTTGGAGGAAGTGGAAAATGCCGTGCGGCAGCTTTTCAATTTACCGCCGGTCAAGCCAGGGCAGCTCATCCCTCAACCCTTTAATGAGGTTCAGACCGGCTATGGTGCCAAACCCTTGCAAGGAGGTGGTCGGCGTGCCCGATCCTGATCCCCAGGGGCTTTTATCGGCGGTGGAAAAGCGCCTCCAGGCCCTGCAGCAACAGGTTCAGGATTTGCGCACTTTGGAGCAGTTGGAGTCCATGCCTTTGGTGCAACTGCAGGCACTCAACCACGATCTAGATGCCCTCGAGGCCCGTCTGCACCAGTATTTAGTCCGGCGCACTCAGCCCTCCCTATTTTGGCAGGTAGTGCGTTTTGTGGGCTTAGGGATTGTCATCGGCATGGCCGCCCAGGCATGGTTGCAGCGTTAAGTTTTTAAGAGGACCTTAAAAAAGCCAGAATCCCCTTCCCTTCCATTCTCCACAATAAGGCAATTTTAGACCTACCCTTAAACTTGTTGCCTGGAACAGCCCCCCTAAGGATCGGAGTATAGAAAAGGGGACTGGCAAACCTCCTTATGGAGAAAAAATTAACGGTCGGCCACCATCAAAAGCTCGAACCCGACAGCCCTTGGTAAAACACTTCCGCCGGGACGTTATCCAAATAAACTCATAAAGAAGACCAGGACGAATCTTCATCTTGCCAAAACCGATGTCAAGCCCCCAAAGTCAATCCAACAACCCCCAACCCACAGACTAAGCCTGAACAATACACGGTTAACCCACGCGTCGGTAGCGGTAAGCCCCCGCCCGGGATCCCCACACCTGTTCCTGGGATCCCCGTTTGAAGCCGCGATCGAGGGTATGGAAGGCATCCGGGTAGAGATCGAAGCTGATTTCGATGCGGGTATCGGCATCGGGGCTGAGGCAGCATTCCCGCCGGGGGTCCATGGCTCCGTGGATATGGTCTGCTACCGCCGTCAGCCAGATAGTACAGTCTGGCAGCAGGATCAGATCCTGGGGTTGC
This sequence comes from Thermostichales cyanobacterium HHBFW_bins_127, assembly GCA_039794745.1. Taxonomy (GTDB): domain Bacteria; phylum Cyanobacteriota; class Cyanobacteriia; order Thermostichales; family Thermostichaceae; genus JAUQVP01. Next base: position 3,906 of record JAUQVP010000006.1, read on the forward strand.
AGTTGTCGGAGCCTATTGGCATCTTGGGAAGCCCCTGCCCAGGCCCCTTGATCCCGCAGCCGGTAGTTTTCCAGCCGCAGCGGCCGATCCAGCAAATGCAGCACACGACTGCGGTAGAACTCCTGGGGGCGATGTTGATTGATCTGCTCCGTGAAAAAACCCAGCCCCTCCGCAAACAGATGGGGCAGCGGCACATACCACAGCGTCACCGGGATAAACCACACCGGCTGATCCAGGGCCTGTTCCCGATTGCTAAAGGTTCCCGCCAGCCATTGGGCCACCCGCTGAAACGACACCAGCCCCTCAAATCTTTGTTACATCTCCCCTAATTTTAGGGCTTCTTGGTATTATTAGGGGTCGGACTGAATCAGGTTACCTACTTGGCAAACGTTGTGGTGGTTGGCGCTCAGTGGGGCGACGAAGGCAAAGGCAAAATTACCGACCTCCTGAGTGAAAAAGCTCATGTGGTGGTGCGCTATCAGGGGGGGGTGAATGCCGGCCACACCCTCGTCGTCAACGGCACCACCTTCAAACTGCATCTGATCCCTTCCGGCATCCTCTACCCCCAAACCCACTGCCTCATCGCCAGCGGCACCGTCGTTGACCCCCAAGTCCTCCTTGGGGAAATCGACAAACTCCACAGCCTCGGGATCCCGACGGATCATTTGTACATTGCCGACACCGCCCATGTGACCTTGCCCTATCACCGCATCATTGATCAAGCAGAAGAAGAGCGGCGGGGGATTTATCGCCTTGGCACCACCGGGCGGGGCATTGGTCCGACCTATGCGGACAAAGCCGAGCGCCTTGGCATCCGCATGATTGACCTCATGGATCCCGAGACCTTGCGGGATAAGATTACGTGGTTGGTGAGCTACAAAAATGATCTTTTGACCAAGGTTTACGGCTTACCGCCCCTGGAAGCGGAGAGCATCATTGAAGAATACCGGGGGTATGCGGAGCGACTGCGTCCCTACATTGCCGATGTAGCTTTAATGCTGGCGGATGCCATTCAGACCCGCAAAAATATCCTCTTTGAAGGGGCACAGGGGACCCTTTTGGATCTTGATTTTGGCACCTATCCTTACGTCACCTCATCCCATCCCATCAGTGGCGGTGCCTGTATTGGTGCCGGCGTTGGCCCCACCTGTATTGACCGAGTGATTGGGGTTGCCAAAGCCTATACCACCCGTGTCGGCGAAGGGCCTTTCCCCACCGAATTAAAAGATGCCACTGGTGCCATGCTTGGGCAGCGGGGCGCAGAATTTGGCACCACCACCGGTCGCAAGCGGCGCTGTGGCTGGTTTGATGCCGTGATTGGGCGCTATGCCGTGCGGGTCAACGGTCTTGACTGCCTAGCCATCACCAAACTAGACATTCTCGATACCCTCCCCGAAATTAAAGTCTGCATTGCCTACGAATATAAAGGAGAAAAGCTCGATCATTTCCCTAGGGATGCCCGTATTTTTGCCCAATGTACCCCCATTTACGAAACCCTACCTGGCTGGCAAACCTCCACTGAGAATTGTCGTAGCATTGAAGATTTACCTCCAGCCGCCGCCAACTATCTCAAGTTTTTAGCCCAGGTCATGAACGTACCCATTGCCATTATTTCCCTTGGAGCTAGCCGGGAGCAAACCATCATCGTCGAAGACCCCATTCACGGACCCAAACGCGCCTTGCTCTACACCAACGGGCAACCCCGAAACGCCCTGCATCCAGAGCTTTCCATCCCCGCCTAAAAAAGCACCAGGGATCCCTGTGCTATTTTGGTTTATGGGGGCAGGGGAGCCGTAATTGATGGCAACGAAAAAGGTCGTTGACTTGGGAATCCTGAACATCCACCTAAACAGGCTCCCCAAGAGGATAGGGATTCAGCGTTTTCTAGCCTAAACTGTTAGGGCGACTTGTGTACACACGGTAGCCTGCTCTGGGAGAGGGATCTGTTTCAGTCTCCATGGAAATGATGATATCTTGGGATTTTTCCAAAAACATCGCAGTGCCTTAGCTCACACTAACCCAAAGCTTGTGGCTGAAAAAATCAAGTGCAACATTAAGGATGCCAAAATTCCTTTGCTCAAACCTTACCTGACCTGCTGATTGTCCTGACGACAGTTCAATTGCTGTTCGCCCAAGGGGCAGAACTGCACGGCCAACGCATCAGCTTTCGCACATTCCTCAGCTACGGAATACCCGTGATGACCCTGCAACTCCTCACCGCTGCCCTCTACATTCTGGCTCGTTTTCTCCTCTAATCGCCTCAATGACCTAGCAAAGTACTGGGGATCCCTAAAAAGACTGCTTTTGTGGATTTGAAGTTCTCCTGTTTTGACCCTGGTGGCTAGACCCTTGGCACCACCACTTGTTGGGGCTGGTCCTGATATTTGCCGGCTCGGTCAGCATAGCTCACCTGACAGGGATCCATCCCCTCAGCAAACAGCAGTTGCACCACCCCCTCATTGGCATAAATCCGGCAGTCGGCGCTGGAGGAATTGGAAAACTCGAGGGTGAGGTAGCCCCGCCAGCCTGCCTCTGCTGGGGTCAAATTGGCAATAATCCCCGCCCGGGCATAGGTGCTTTTGCCAATACAAATTACGGTAATGGTTTCCGGCACAACCAATCGCTCCAACGCCACCCCTAAACCATAGGAATGGGCAGGAATGATAAAATATTGCCCGTCCTCATCCTCGTGTAAAGGTACCGTTTCCAGATTATCGGGATTAAAGCGCTTGGGATTGACAATGGTGCCGGGAATATGGCGGAAGATGCGAAAATCCGTCGGGGCCAGGCGAATATCATAGCCAAAGGAAGACAAACCATAGCTCAATACCGGCCTTAGGGATCCATCTGGCAACGTCACCCGCCGCACCAACTCCGGCACAAAGGGGGTAATCATCCCTGCCTGTGCTTGCTCCCGGATCCAACGGTCATTTTTGAGCATGGCTAGCCCTCACTTCCCGGCAATTGCCCTGGCAGTAGATTGTAGCCCAATTCTCCAGCTTCCCTAGACAGACCTAGCCCTTTTCTGATACCTTGTTAGATCGCACTGATGGCATCTGCACCATGAACGCCCAAGAGATCATGGCTTTGGTCGAACAACCCTATCTGAAAACGAACATCCCAGAACTGCGGGTGGGGGATCGGGTAGGGGTAAAAGTCCGCATCCAAGAGGGCGGCAAGGAACGCCTGCAACTGTTTGAAGGGGATGTGATTGCCATGGATCACAGCGGCATCAACCGCACCATCACGGTTCGCAAGGTGTTCCAAGGGGTGGGGGTGGAGCGGGTGTTTTTGGTGCATTCCCCCCGGATCGAGTCCATTACGGTGGTGCGACCCGGCAAGGTGCGGCGGGCTAAGCTTTACTACCTGCGCAAGCTGACCGGTAAGGCAACCCGCATTAAACAGCGCTTCGATACCCGCAAGGGCAATTCCCAAGGTTAGTATAGGAGTATGAGCGTCCTTAGTTCAGTTGGTAGAACGTCGGTCTCCAAAACCGGATGTCGAGGGTTCGAGTCCTTCAGGGCGCGTTTTTTCCACTAGATTCACGACGGGGACACCATGGTCAAAGGTAACGTCAGCAGCAAAACCAGCAGTAAGGACAAGGCTGAGCGCCTTGACCCCGCCAGTCGTGGTCAGGTACGGACAGAAGCCAATACCCCTAAGGGCATCCTTGGCTTCTATCACAATGTCCGGGCAGAACTTGAGAAGGTGGTTTGGCCAAGCCGCCAGCAGCTGATCAGCGAGTCGGTGGCAGTGCTGATGATTGTGGTCATCTTTGCCCTGTTTATCTATTTGGTGGATCAGGCCTTTGGCTGGCTAGCAAAACAACTCTTTGGCGTTTAGGGATCCCTGACTATGGTGAGTGAAGTTGAGGCTTTAGAGCAGACGCGCGCGCCGGAGCAGGAATCTGGAGTTATCACCGACAAGGATTTTAAGTGGTATTTTGTGCAGGTGGCGGCGGGCTGTGAGAATAAGGTGTGCAGCGCCTTATTGCAGCGGGCGGCGGCGTTGGATGTGCGGGATCAGATTTTGGAGGCAGTGATCCCCAAAAAGCAAGGTTTTAAGCTGGATAAATCCGGTAAGAAGGTGCCGGTGGAGGAAAAGACCTTTCCGGGTTATGTGCTGGTGAAGATGGCCATGAACGAAAGTTTGTGGCAGGTGGTGAAAAATACTCCCAATGTGATTAACTTTGTTGGTACGGAGGAGAAGCGCCGCTACGGACGGGGGCGGGGGCATGTGAAGCCGCGGCCCTTGACGCCGGCTGAGCTGAAGCGTATCTTCCAGACCCAGGAAGCGGGCCCGGATCTGATCAAAATTGACATGGCCGTTGGGGATAGAATTGAAGTTCTGTCGGGGCCTTTCCAAGGGTTCTACGGGGAGGTGATTGAAATTTCGCCGGAGCGTGGCAAGCTGAAGGCGCTGATTTCCATCTTCGGTCGGGATACCCCGGTGGAGCTGGAGTTTACCCAAGTCAAAAAGGAGAGTTAGTACCCATTTATGCCTAAAAAACTTGTTGCTGTCGTCAAGCTGGCCTTGAATGCCGGTAAGGCGACTCCTGCCCCCCCCATTGGGCCTGCTTTGGGGATGCATGGGGTGAATATCATGGCGTTTTGTAAGGAGTACAACGCCAAGACTGCGGACCAAGCGGGGATGGTGATCCCGGTGGAGATTTCTATCTTTGAGGATCGCAGTTTTACGTTTGTGCTGAAGACGCCGCCTGCTTCGGTGCTGATCAAAAAAGCGCTGGGGATTGAGCGGGGGTCGGATCAACCCCACAAAAATAAGGTGGGGAAACTGACCAAGGCTCAGTTAAAGCAGATCGCCGAACAAAAAATGGCCGATCTCAATGCCCTGGATGTGGAATCGGCCATGAACATTATTGCCGGTACGGCCCGCAGTATGGGTGTGACCATTGTTGATTGATTCAGTTGGTTCAGTTGATTCGTTCATTCACAGTAGGGGGGAGAAGTGACCCTTCGTTAGTACCCCAAGGAGGAAACTATGGTGCGGAAGCTCTCAAAACGGATGCAGGCGTTGCAGGCAAAGGTCAAGCCGGGGCCCTACCCCCCCTTGGAGGCGCTGCAACTGCTCAAGGAAACGGCGACGGCTAAATTCCCGGAATCGGCGGAGGTACATATCCGCTTGGGAATTGATCCCAAGTACACCGATCAACAGTTGCGGACAACGGTGGTGCTGCCGCGGGGGACGGGGCAGACGATTCGGGTGGCGGTAATCACCCGGGGGGAAAAAGTAACGGAAGCCCAAAATGCCGGCGCCGATCTGGTGGGTTCGGAGGACCTGATTGAGTCGATTAGCAAGGGGATGATGGATTTCGACCTGTTGATTGCCACGCCAGACATCATGCCCCAGGTCGCTCGGCTGGGGAAACTGCTGGGACCTAGGGGGTTGATGCCTTCTCCTAAGGGCGGCACAGTGACTTTGGATCTGGCGGGGGCAATCCGGGAATTCAAAGCCGGGAAGCTGGAGTTCCGAGCCGATAAAACCGGGATCGTGCATATCATGTTCGGGAAGTGCTCCTTCCCCGCAGAAGCCCTACTGGAAAACCTCAAGGCCATCCAGGAAACCATTGACCGCAACCGCCCCTCGGGAGCCAAGGGGAAATACTGGCGGACGATGTTCGTTTCGGCTACCATGGGCCCCTCCATTGAGGTGGACATTATGGCCCTGCGGGATCTGAAGCTGGCTGCCTAGGATCAGCCGGGAAACAGCTATACTCCCAGTTAGCGAGGTCTCGTTGGGAGTGACTTGAACGGCTATGTTTCAGTCCATCCTGTTTGCTGTGGATCAATCGCGGGAAACCAGCCATGGAGTCGAGCTGGTCGCTAGCTTGGCCGGCCGCTATGGCAGTGAGGTGGTGATGCTGGCGGTGATCCCGCCGGAAGCGGGGGACAATGCCCAACCTTTGTCAGAAAAACTGCTCGAGGAAGTGGGCAAACTCCTCCAAACCGCCGGGATCCCTAGCCCTAAACCGCGGATTGAGCATGGGAATGTTCCCTTTGTTATTTGTGATGTAGCGGACGAACTGGGTGTAGATTTGGTGGTGATGGGCAATCGAGGGTTGATGAGCCAGGGGCAACAGAGTGTCAGCCACCGGGTGATTGATCTGGCGCCTTGCCCAGTGTTGATTGTGCCGTGATTGAGACATAATCCATGGATAGTTCCCTGCCGGATCGGATTCAGATAACAGGCTTGCGCTACTACGGCTATACGGGCTATTTGGAGGAGGAGCGTAAGCTGGGACAGTGGTTTGAGATTGATTTTGAGTTGTGGACCCATCTGCAACCGGCTGCTGCAAGTGATGAGTTGGGGGATACGCTGGACTACCGCTCTGCGGTTTCCAAAATTGCTGAGCTGGTGCGCACCAGTCGTTTTCTTTTGATTGAGAAGTTGGCGGAAGAAATTGCTGCAATTATTCTGCGGGAGACAGGGGCGGCCAGGACCCGGGTCCGCCTGACCAAGTGTGCTCCCCCCTACCCAGATATGACCGGCAAGGTCACCCTAGAGATTGTCCGTCCTCTACCCAGCGGCTCTTGATCGGCACAACGTAGATAGCCAGCATGGCTCCCAGAAAACCCAGGGTGTTGCGCAACAGGGGCAGCCAGTCTTGGGTGCGGCTGACAACGGGGCCAATGCCGAAAACACCAAAGAGGATAAACCAAAGGGGAGAAAAAGCCAGGGCCCACCGCCAGTTGAAGAGTTCCTGACTGTGGCGGGGCTTGCCAGCAAAACCGAGGATGATCCCCCCGGCAATGGAGGTGGTCAGGGTGAGCAACCACTGCTCCTGAGGTAACCCCGGCACCACCCGACAACCCCCCTGACGAAAGCAGGTTTCCAGGGCATCCACCGTGGCTTGGATGGCATAATCGTTGCCATGCTCACGGGTGAAAAATTGATTGCCAAAGCGGGACTGCAATTCAATCCAAAAGGTACGGGGCAATATGGTCCGCACCGCATCCCCCACATTGAAGGCGAGGAGATTGCCCCCCTTGGGATCTGCCACCATCAAAACACTCTTTTCATTCAGATCCCAGTATTCCTTCACCTGCCGCCCTGGAGACTGGTCAAACTGAGTGAGGAGGCGCAATTTCCAACCCGTATCCCGCTCCATGGCTGCCAATTGCTCGTTCAGATGCTGCTCCTCCCCGTCAGTGAGCAAATTCGCCAAGTCCAATACCGGCATAGCTGGCTGGGGCAACGGCGTCGTCAGTAAGGGCAAAATCTTTTGGGCACTCACCGGGGATCCCCACACCATCACCACACTCAGGATCCCCACCAATCCCATGACCAAGCGCTTGAGGGTGATTAATCGCATAGTATGTGAAGATTTATTACTAACAGTCTCATTTATAACAGATTCTCCAGGGGTTTTGACTGGACCTGGGGATCTGGAAAGGAATCTTCATGGTCGGGCTAGGATCAGGGGGTGAGGAGGGTCAATATGGTGCTGGGGATGGTCTGGGCGGTGCTGGCGGTGGTCTGGGTGGAGTTGATCCGGGATGGGCGCCATTGGTTAGCCCATCGCTTTCCAAAGGCGTTTTTGGGCCACTATGTGCATCATCGTGCTTACCGCCAGGATTGGAGTTGGGTCTCGGAAAAGCTCTACCGGGAAGCGGAATGGCGCAATGATGTGCCGGAAGCCCTGACCCTGGTGCTGGCGGCCGTCCTGCTCTGGGGGGTGATGCACAGTGTCGCCCCAAGCTGGGGCTGGAGTGTGGGGATCCCCTATGCTTTGAGTTTTCTGGGGATGGCCTTGGCTCGCAGTCGGGGCTGGGCGACCCACAGTGATTTCACCCATTTGCCGGGGGCTTTTGGGGGACCGCCGACCCAGTGGTTTGTCAATCGGCCGTACCATTGGCGGCATCATTTTGATAATGGCCAGGCGTATTTTGGGGGGACGCTGACGGTGTTTGACCGGATTATGGGCACGGCCCTTTCGCTCAAGGATAAGACGGTGGCGGTGACGGGGGCTTCTGGGGCTTTGGGGCGGGCTTTGCTGACCTGTTTGCTGGAGCAGGGGGCTAAGCCCCTGGCCTTGACTTCCCATGACCGCCCGATTCTGGTCACGGTTGGGGGAGAAGAACGGGAAATCCCACGGGTGGTCTGGCAGGTGGGGCAGGAAGTGGACTTGCTGGACACCCTGCGGCAGGTGGATATTTTGATCCTCAATCACGGGGTGAATGTCTATGGCTGCCGCACCCCGGAAGCCATTGATACCTCAACGGAGGTGAATGCCCTGTCCCAGTGGCGGATGATGGAGCTCTTCCTCAGCCAGATCAAAACCAATGCCGATATTGCCCGCAAGGAAGTCTGGGTGAATACCTCGGAAGCGGAGGTGAGTCCAGCTTTGAGCCCCCTCTATGAGCTTTCCAAGCGCTACCTAGGGGAGTTGGTGACCCTGCGGCGGTTGGATGCTCCCTGCATCATCCGCAAGCTGATTTTGGGCCCCTTCAAAAGCTCCCTCAATCCCTATGGGGTGATGTCGCCCCAGTGGGTGGCACGGCAGATTATCGCTCTGGCAAAACGGGATTTCCGCGATATTGTCATCACTATCAATCCCCTCACCTATGTTCTTTTCCCCCTCAAAGAACTCAGCCATAGCCTTTATTTCCGTCTCTTTAGCCGCAAAGAGAAACCCCAGAGTACAATCACTCCAGCACCCCACTAGGGATCGTTATGGATTTTGTGGATGTTGGGCAGGGGCTGATCATTAATCTGGCTTTGGTAGCCCGGGTCACCTATGAGCAGGTTCCCCTCCCCGATGGTTCAACGATGCTAGAGGTGACGATTTATTTGGCCATTCCTAATCAGGCGGAAAAAGAAGGGCTGGTGAAGTATCGTCTCAGTGGCTATTCCGCTTCCCGATTTCTCACCTATTTGTTTGCCCGTACCCAGTCGGGACCGTTTCCCGAGGAGGAAACCCCCTCTCCCTAGCTGGTGGCAACCCTGATCTACGATGACGATCAGTCCCTTGTCTGATCCCCCCTATGACCGCCACTAGCACCAGCCTCTGGACCCGCTTGCTTGATGATTTAACCCAGATCCTGGAACCCCGGCGGGTGATCAGCAAAGCCGCGGACCTGAAGGTCTATGAATGCGATGGCCTCACCAGCTACCGACAAATGCCTAAGCTGGTTGTCTTGCCCAAAACCACCGCTGAGGTGGCAGGGGTGGTGAAATGCTGCGCTGACTATGGGGTGGGATTTGTCGCCAGGGGATCGGGCACCGGCCTGTCAGGGGGATCCCTACCGGGGGCCAATACGGTGGTGATTGCCACCACCTTGATGAAACAAATCCTGCGGGTGGACATTCCCAACCAAACGGTGACGGTGCAGCCGGGGGTAATTAATGCCTGGGTGACTCAGGCGGTGCAGGGGGCAGGCTACTTCTATGCCCCCGATCCCTCCAGTCAAAGTGTCTGCTCCATCGGCGGCAATGTGGCGGAAAACTCCGGCGGGGTCCACTGCCTCAAGTATGGGGTGACCAGCAACCATGTGCTGGGGCTGAAGGTGGTCCTGCCTACGGGGGAGGTTGTGGATCTAGGCGGACAAATCCCAGAAATGCCAGGGCTGGATCTGGTGGGAGTGTTTGTGGGTTCGGAGGGAACCCTGGGCATCGCCACGGAAATCACCCTGCGCCTGGTGAAAGCCCCGGAACAAATCCAGGTGCTGCTGGCGGATTTTGCCCAGATCGAACAGGCCGGGGAAGCCGTCTCCCAGATCATCGGCGCCGGCATTATCCCCGCAGGCATGGAAATTATGGATAACTTCAGCATCAATGCGGTGGAAGATGTCGTGGCAACCCAGTGCTACCCCCGCGATGCCGGCGCTGTTTTACTGGTGGAACTCGATGGCACCGCTGCTGAAGTGGCCGCCACCAGCCAACAGGTGATGACCATCCTGCAACAGCAGGGATCCCGACAGATCCTCAGGGCCACCGATCCCCAAGAGCGGCTGCGGATTTGGAAGGGACGCAAGGCCGCTTTTGCTGCTATGGGTAAGCTCAGCCCCAATTACTATGTCCAAGATGGGGTGATTCCTCGCAGTCAGTTGAGCTATGTGCTGGGAGAAATCCAAAAACTCAGCCAAGCCTATGGCTACCCGGTGGCTAATGTTTTTCATGCGGGGGACGGCAATTTACACCCCCTGATTCTCTACGACCTGCGCCAACCGGGATCCCTGGAGCAGGTGGAGGCGTTGGGGGGTGAGATTTTGAAGTTGTGTGTGCGGGTGGGGGGCAGTATTTCTGGGGAGCACGGCATTGGGGCTGATAAGCGCTGCTACATGACCACCATGTTTAGCCCCACGGATATTGAGACCATGCTCTGGGTACGGCAGGCCTTTGATCCCAAGGGGATCGCCAATCCTGACAAGATTTTTCCCACCCCCCGCACCTGCGGTGAGTCCGCCCGCGCCTACCCCGATTTGCACCTGAACCGCACCGATCTGGAACTATTCTGAACTCCCAGCTATCCTAAGGAATGTAACGCCCCTTAATTCCATGTTACAATCGTTAACATGATGTTATTTTTCCTGCTGATTATTGTTGTGCTGCTCTGGTGGTCGCTGCACCTGATGGAGCAGGCGTATCGTTTGCAGGAGTTTTCCCGCATGCTGGCTGGGTTGCTGGTGGGGCTGGCGGCGGGGGGGGTGATGATGACCTATTTTTTCATGAGTGACTACATCGAGTTTGTGGTGCACCGCCAGCTCTTGGCGGCCTACTGAGGGTTGCTCAAGCTCCGCTCTACCTAGGCAGGGACGGTAAGGCTGGGGTTGAGGTGTAAAAAAACATGTCAAAACTGGAAGCTTTTGCTTAAAAAACATCACAAAACCTCATGATTTCCCCTGCCTTTTTGCGGGGGAATGTTAAAGTATTTGCGTGTTTTTGATGGGCAGGGGTGATTTGCTTTTATACCCATAGATAAGGCGGTGTTCCCTGTTTGGCTATGAAAAATCCTCCCGATTATCAAGATCCATTTTCCCAATCTCAGATTCTGCAGCAGCGACAGTTGCTGATTCAGGAACGCTGGCCAGAAATGATGTTGGGATGCACAGCCTGTTTGCGTTGGGATGATTATAGCCGCCCTGAGTGCTGCGGGGACTGTGGCATCGGGGTGCGGCGGGTGCGGGCACGAGAATCCTCTAGCCCTTAACTTGTTAAAACCGATGAAAACCTGGTAAGGTGGTCGTGCTTTCGCCCTCCTTATGATCCCTTGTAATCCCTATGACAACCCAGCTCAAGCGTCTGTCCTGGGATTGGTTCTGGCAGGAGGGCTGGTTGCTGCTGGGATCGGGATCCCTGGTTCTGAATTTGCTGCCAAGTGCTCTCTGTTTGCTAGCAGGGGTGGTCTATCACTGGGGAGCTTGGCGGGGCTGGTTGCGGGATCCTTTGGCGCTTTGGATCGGAGGGCTGCTGGGGGGAATGGGGGTGGTGACCAGCCTGGGGGTGTTTCCCTGGGCGAGTTGGGCGGGGTCGTTTAATTATTGGCCGTTCTGGCTGGTGTTTGGGGGGTTGAGTTGGGGGCTGCGGGACCAGGGGCGCCGCCGCTGGCTGCTGCTCTGCTTGACGGTGGGGGGGGGCGTGCTGGCCATTTTGGGGATCCTAGATGGGATCCGCCTCTGGTTGATCCTAGGCCTGGGGCGGGAGTATCGGCCGTTGGCAGTGTTTACTTCCCACAATATCTTGGGGGTGTGGCTGGTGCTGCTGCTGCTGGTCAGCTACGGCTGGCGCCGGGATCCCCGGGTTTGGATCTTTTGGATCCTGGCGGGATTGATGGTGCTGCTGACGGGATCCCGTAATAGCTGGGGGATCCTGATGGTTGGTTTGCTGGTGTTGTGGCTGGTGCAGCGCTATTGGTTGGGGCTGGCGGGGCTGGGGCTGGCGGTGGGGGCGGCGGTGGGGGCAGCCCTGGATTGGCCGGGGTTTCGCTGGCTGGTACCGCCCCTGGTTTGGCAGCGGCTACGGGAAGTTTGGGATCCGACGGGTTTGTTTTTTTCCTCTACCCAAAATCGCTGGGATGCTTGGCGCTTTGCTTGGGGCTTGATTCAGGAGCGACCCTGGACGGGATGGGGCTGGCAGAGTTTTGCCCAATTGCACAATCAACAGCTGCCACCGCCGGCGGAACTCCTCGGCCATGCCCATAATCTCTATCTGCACATTGCCGCAGAAGGGGGGATCCCGTTGCTGTTGGGGATGGTGATTCTTTGGGGGTGGATTTGGGGGCGCAGTTGGCAGGCCTGGTATCAAGCGCCGGCCGGCTCAGATCGGGACCTCTTGCTAGGTGTGAATATAGCCTTGGGTTGTTTTTTCCTCTCGGGGATGTTGGATGCGGTGTATTTAGATGGACGGATGCATCTGTTGGTGTGGTTGCTGATGGCCACTGGGCATGGGGCTTGGTTAGAGCAACGGCAATCCCTATGAACCGCAAACTCCTGGAAAATATCGCTGCCCTGATGCTGGTGCAGGGATCCCAATATGTGTTGCCGCTGCTGAGCTACCCCTACTTGATGCGGGTGTTGGGGACGGAAGGATTTGGGGTTTTGGGCTATGCCCATACCCTCAGTTTTTATCTGATTGTGCTGGTGGATTTTGGCTTTTCCCTGACGGCAACCCGGCTGATTGCCATTCACCGCGGGGATCCCGAGGCGGTGGGGCGGGTGATCAGTCCCATTTTGGTCTTGAAGGGGGTATTGGTGGTGTTGGGGCTGGGGCTGACGGTGGGGTTTGCCTGGGTGGCACCGCCCTTTCGTCCCTATGTTGGGGTGTTTGTGGGCAGTTTTTTGCGGGTGGTGGGGGAGGGACTGTTTCCGGTTTGGTATTTCCAGGGGTGGGAGCGTATGTCGGTGATTACTGCTCTGCAAATCCTGGCTAAAACCAGCACCCTCCTGAGTTTATTTATCTGGGTCAAGTCCCCGGCTGATCTGACCTTGGCAGCCTTCCTCAACAGCAGTGGCAGCCTGATCATGGCCCTATTGGGATTGGGCATGATGCTGCGGGATCCCGGCTGGCGCTGGCAGCCCTTTGACTGCAAAGACTTGGTGGGGATGGTGCGGCAGAGTTTGCCGGTGGCGGTGGCCGCCTTGGCTTACACCTCCCTCAACAGTACCCATGTGGTGATTTTGGGTTTTTTTGCTGATCTGACCACTTTGGGGTCGTTTATCTTGGCTGAGCGGATTGTCCGGGCCTTGAGTTTGATTGTGGTGCCTCTGGGCAATGCCCTCTACCCCCATGTCAGCCGTCTGTTTCAGCAGGGACGCAGCATCGCCCTTGCCTTCTTGAAAACCTGGATCCCGCGGGGGGCAGTGTGCTTTGCCTTACTGTCGGCTTTGACCTGGTTGAGTGCCGAGTCGTTGGTTTTGTGGATCGGCGGGGTGGCCAACCCTGCAAGCGTTAGTTTTTTGCGGGGCCTGTGTTTACTTCCCTTGCTCACCTATGGTGCTGTGGCTTACGGCCATGGGATTTTGCTCGCCGCTGGCCATAACCACCACTACAGCCGCTGCTACCTGGCATCGGGAGCTTTGGTGCTGCTGCTGTCGTTGCTGTGGGTGCCGATGGGGGGCGTCCAGGCAACCGTTGTGTTAATGCCCTTGGGAGACAGTCTTTTGTTAGGGATGGTGATCTGGACTACCTATCAGTTGGGGATCAGTCCTTGGTTAGGGGTACGGTAATTTCTGCTTGAGAAATCTTGAAAACCGAACCGACCCACAGATCTCCATCGTTATCATAAAAACAGAGAAAGAAAAAAAAGATTTTAAGCTTCTTTCTCGAACAATGGGCTGCTAAAAATCACTGAATCAAGGAGGTAAGGACTATGACTCTGGTACGTTGGGAACCGTTCCGTGAACTGGATCTGCTACAACGGCAAATGAATCGCCTTTTTGATGAATTGCTGCCGGCCACCCGCGACACTGCCGCGACCTTTGCCTTTATGCCTTCTGCTGAATTGCATGAAACTGGGGAAGCCATTGAATTGCGTTTAGAAGTCCCCGGCATGTCCGCCGAAGATTTGGATGTGCAAGTCAGCGCTGATGCGGTTTCGGTGTCCGGTGAACGTCGTTCTGAAACCCGTAGCGAAGACAAAGGGGTAACTCGCAGCGAATTCCGTTATGGCAAGTTCCAACGGATTATCCCCTTGCCGGCGCGGGTGCAAAACGATAAAGTCCAAGCCACCTATAAGGATGGCATTTTGACCCTGCATTTGCCCAAGGAAGAAAGTGAAAAGAACCGGGTTGTCAAGGTCAGCTTGACCTCGTAAGCGATCTTTTCGCGGACTTCTTGAGGGCTATCGCTAGGTGCCGCTAGCTCATAACTAATTAGTTAGCCTAATTAGTTAGCGTTGAGGGGCTGAGTTATTCAGCCCTTTTTTTATTATTTGAGTGCAATAGAGCACCTAAAGAATCTAACATAGAGTCATTTCCATTGAGACTGAAACATAAGCCGTCTTTCAAGGGGAAAGAGGGGGATAGAGCAGCATGCAGTTCTAGGCTACCGGCTGGCAATCCTGCACCGCCGACAGCGGAACTACCTGCTGCCGCTCCGCTGACCACTGGGCTGCCTGAGCCACCGCCAACCCCGCCAATACCGTCTCCGGCTGCACATACAAAGGCTTCTGCTCTAGCAGATGATCAATCACCATACGCGTATCCAACGCAAATAACCCCATCCGGGATCCCGTATCCAAAGGCTGGGCCTCTGTCCCCTGGACGAGCACTGCCTGGTCATCATCCAAAAATAATCCCCCCAAAGATCCCTGAATATCGAGGGTACGTTGGGAGCGCCAGAAAGATTCCCCCTTGCCATAGATGATCGTAGCCGGGATCCCGGAGGTGAAGTGGAGGTGGGCAAGGCAGTAGCAACTGCGGAAGCGTTGGGGCATTTCCGGGCCGGTGTAGCGCAGTTGACAAAAGACCGCATCTACACTGCCAAACAGATCCATCAAACGATGCAAGCGGGACACCGCCGCAAACAAGGGAAAGCCAAACACCTGTGGCTGGAATGTCCAGCGATCTGGGGCGGTGGGGTGGGCTGAGATGGTGCGGTACTCCACCGCCAGAATCTCCCCTAGTTTAGGCACCTGTTGCCGCAGCAGCTTTTGCACCCCGCTGAGCAATTCGATATGCTCCACATGCAAGAGCCGTTGGCGGGAACGGGCATAGCTGACCAAACGGCACCCCTCCTGCCAACTGAGGGCCAGGGGATATTCCACCACCACATGGCGTCCCAACTCCAGAGCCGCCTGCACCCAGCGGGCATGATCCCGGTTGACCCCACAGACAAACACCAGATCAAGACGGGGATGCTGCAGCAGCAACTCCGGCTGGGCAAAAGCTACCGCCCCCGCTGCCGTCGCCAACCCCTCCACCGCCTCCCGATGGTGGCCGGCAATTCCCAAAATGCGCACCCGACCATCCTCTTTCAGGGCTGCTACCCGTTGTTTGGCCGCATAACCCGAGCCAATAATCCCCACCTGCACCTTTGGGATCCCCGCTGCGTTCCCTCCAGTCTCATCCTACAGCAGTACAATGGATGCATGTGTTTCCAGTCACTTACATTACCTTAGTTTTGAATCATGCTTGACCCTATTCGACGAACTGAGCAAGAGATCTTAGAAAAAATTAATCTAGCCAAAAAAGCAGCCCAAGAGCGACAAAAACAAGAGCGGAGGAAGCAACAGGAGCAACAGAGGGAAGCAAAAATTAACCAGTACATGCAGGAGATTAGCAGGCGGCTGCGCCATTTGCAAGAGCAACTGCAGCAGTCCTTGGCGGAGTGTGCCATTTTGGGGGAAGAAGACCCCATTTATCAGGATTTACGGCAGCAGTTGCAGTTGGTGCAAAGCCAGCTCCAAAACCCTCGCCCTTTGGCGGAAGCCCAGTATCAAATCCAGCTAGCCCAGGAAGAAGTTGCCCTCAATAAACGGGAATGGGAAGACTTAATCATTGCTGAAGAACGGCGAATGGATGAGGCCCTAGCTCAGTGGCGGCAGGGCCTAATTCAAGATTTAATTGAGACCATTGATGCAGCTAAAACCTATTTTGAAGCCAGTGATATTGCCGTCTATTTTCGTGATTATCGGGAAGATTTATTAGCCACAGAACAACTCGAACCCCTCTTGCGCCGCCTCATCCACCGCATTAATGAACTCAATACCCGCGGCAACCCCTTTGAATTGCGCTACCCGGTGGAAACCACCCTCAACCGCATGGTAGATTTTGCCCTGCAGCAACGCTCCCAGCGCTCCACCCTCCTCGGGGGATCCCGAGCGGCGCCGCTCAGCACCCTGCGTCAGGAGCATCGTCACTCCCCGGATCGTCCCTACGAGTACCGCGGCATCACCGGCAAGGTGGTGGTGTACGGCAGTCACCCCCGGCTGCAGCGGAATGTGGTGCGGCGGTTGCCCCAGGTCACTTCTGTCTGGTTTGATTTTGATCTGCCCCCCGAGGCGCTCCAAGATCGAGTTACCACCGTTGGCGATGCCGACATTGCCATCCTGCTCACCACCTACAGCAGTCAAGAAATGCAGCAGGCTGCTCAGGAAGCCTGCCAGCGCTTCGGAGTCCCCCTGCTCCATCAGCACGCCACCGGTATCCGCTCCCTGATCGAACTGATCGTGGTAGAACTGCAAAAACACCACCTCCTCGCCAAAGTCGTCTAAGGAATCCCAACCATGCTCCAACCCAATACCCTCGTCACCTACCAGGGATCCCAAGGGGACTATGGGGAGGAAGTGTTGAAAGTGATGCAGATCCAGGGATCCCGGGTGCGTTGTTTGCGGGCGGATGGGCGGTTGACGGAGTGGTTATCCTTGGGGGAATTGGCTCCCTTGCCGCCCCCGGACTACTATCCTCCGCGGGATGAGAGCACCGACCCCGAGTGGGATCCCCCCTTGGAGGTGGCAGTGGCTTACAGTAGCCATTAGTCTAAAAAGTTCCAGCCAAAGCTGCCACACAGCGTTCGCACAGTTGGGGGTGGTCAGGGTTTTGGCCCACCTGTTCTGAGTAATTCCAGCAGCGCACACATTTGCTCCCTGCAGCTGGCTGCACCTCCACCTGCACCCCCTCGGATGCGGCCAGGAGGTGCACCTGGGAGACAATCAACAGGTAGCGCAGTTCTCCCTGGCGTTCCCTGAGGATGGCGAGTAACCCTGGATCGCCGACCTTGAGAGTCACTTGGGCTTCCGTGGCAGCACCGATCATTTTTTGGTGGCGAGCAACTTCTAGGGCTTTATTCACCTCTTCCCGCACCCGGACAAGCTGCTCCCAGATCGGCTGCAGATCGGGGCGGGACCAGCGGGGATCAGGGGTGATCCAGCCCGCCGCAAACACCGACTGATGCTGGGACGGATAGGGGCGATGTTGCCAGATTTCCTCAGCCATGTGGGACAGCACCGGAGCAATCGCCTTAGCCAGATTGTCTAGCAGGATGGCCAACACCGTTTGACACTGGCGCCGCCGCCGGGCCTTAGCATGGCTAATATAGAGGCGATCTTTGCTGATGTCGAGATAAAAGTTAGAAAGATCCACCGCACAAAAGTTTTGGATGGCCTGGAAGAAGCGGAAAAACTGATGGCTCTCAAAAGCCGCCGTAATTTCAGTAGCCACCTCACTCCAGCGGTGCAAAATATAGTGATCCAACTCACTCAACTCTTCATAACAGATCCCGTCTTGATTGGGGTCAAAATCAAAGAGATTACTCAGCAAGAAGCGGGCGGTATTGCGGATTTTGCGATAGACATCCGCCATTTGGCCCAAAATGGTTTTGCCCAGAGGCACATCCCCCGAGTAATCCACACTAGCCACCCAAAGGCGCACCACATCCGCCCCGTAGGCAGGATCCGTTTGTGGATTTTTGCCCCCGTTAATCAACAACATCGGGTCGATGACATTGCCGAGGGACTTACTCATTTTTTGTCCCTTCTCATCCAGGACAAAACCATGGGTCAAAACCGCCCTGTAGGGAGCCTGCCCATGGACCGCCACCGAGGTCAGCAAACTAGACTGGAACCAACCCCGGTGCTGATCCGATCCCTCCAAATAGAGATCCACCGGGTAGCCCAGCCCCCGCGCTTGGGCCACCGCCGCCCAAGAAGAGCCAGAATCAAACCACACATCCATCGTATCGGTGCCCTTGCGGTAGCGGCGACCATTGCCACGATAGGACTCCGGCAACAACTCCTCCACCGGACGCTGCCACCAAGCATCTGACCCCTCCTTGGCAACAATCATTTTGATATGCTCCAGGGTTTCCGCCGTCAACAGCGGTTCCCCCGTTTCGCAGTCATAAAACACCGGAATCGGCACCCCCCAGGCCCGCTGCCGGGAAATACACCAATCCGATCGCTCCGCCACCATCGCCGTAATCCGGTTCTCCCCCATCGCCGGGATCCACTTCACCTGCTTAATTGCCTGCAACGCCTGTTCCCGGAACCCCGCCACCGAGGCAAACCACTGCTCCGTCGCCCGAAAAATCGTCGGCTCCTTCGTCCGCCAGTCGTAGGGATATTTGTGGTTGTAGGCCTCTTCCTTCAACAGCGCCCCCACCTCCTGCAACGCCTCGATCACCGCCTGATTGCCACTGGTTTCCGGCTGCCTCGACAACACATCCAACCCGGCAAACCGGGATCCCGCCTCCTGGGTAAACCGCCCTTGGTCATCCACCGGACTCAGGATCGGCAAGCCATACTTTTGTCCGGTTTTGAAGTCATCCTCCCCATGGCCCGGGGCCGTGTGGACAATCCCAGTCCCCGACTCCGTCGTCACATAATCCCCCAACACACACAAACTCGAACGCTCATAGAGGGGATGGCGCCCCTGACAATGCTCCATCAGGGATCCCGCAAAGGTAGTTTTGACCTCTAGAGAGGTGGCCAGGATGGTTTCCAGGCGGGGTCGCAGGTCGGCAGCGATGATCAAATCCCCAAACTGGGGGGAGTTCACCACTGCGTAGGTCAATTTGGGGTGGAAGCACAGGGCTAGGTTGGCGGGGATAGTCCAGGGGGTGGTGGTCCAGATGGCAATGCGCAGATTGGGGTAGCCCCCTAGCACCTCTTGGGCGGCCGGGGTCAACTGGTGTAGGGGAAAGGCCACATAGATGCTGCGGGAAACGTGGTTGTCGGGATATTCCAACTCCGCCTCCGCCAACGCCGTTTGGGAGCTAGGACTCCAGTGCACCGGCTTCAGCCCCCGGTAGATATAGCCCTTCAGGGCCATCTGCCCAAACACCTCAATTTGGGCTGCCTCATAGTCTGGGGTTAGGGTCATGTAGGGTTGCTCCCAAGCCCCCCAGACCCCCAGGCGCTTAAAGCTGGCCCGCTGAATATCCACATAATGGAGGGCATAGGCTTTGGCCCTGTGGCGCAACTCCAAGGGCGTGAGCCGTTCCCGCTCCGCCGGGGACAAGCTCTGCAACACCTTCAGCTCAATCGGCAAACCGTGGCAGTCCCACCCCGGCACATAGCGTACCTTCCGCCCCCGCAGGATCTGATACTTATTGACAATATCCTTGAGGATCTTATTGAGGGTCGTGCCCATGTGAATATCCCCATTGGCATAGGGAGGCCCATCGTGGAGCACAAAGGGATCCCCGGGATTTTCGGCGGCGAGTTTTTCATAGATGCGCCATTGTTGCCATTGGGCTTGGATTTCCGGTTCCCGTTTGGCTGCATCCGCCTTCATGGGGAAGTTCGTTTGAGGGAGATTCAAGGTTGCTTTGTAATCCTGAGCCACGGGTGCGTCCTGAACCTGATCACAATTCTTTAATTATGCCCTTAACTTTGCCCTTGGCTCATGGGGCTGGGGAGCGAGTCAGGGTGAGATTGGGTAGGGCATTGACCATTTTGCTGAACCACTCGATCAAGTGGGCCAACTGTAGACTGGGGGCCATATTCCCCATCCCCCGCACCGTCACCTTCCCCGGCTGATAGACAAAGCGGGACTGCAAATGGCTAGGGATAGCATCCTTGAGTCGCTGCCAGGCTGGTTCTGCCATGGGGGTTTCCAGGATCAGGTGTTCTTGGGCGGGTTTGATGCGGGAAAACCCCAAACTGCGGGCCAAGATCTTCAGCTCCACTAGCCGCAGCAATTCCTGTACCGGCTTGGGCAATTCCCCATAGCGATCCCGCCATTCTGTTTGGATCAATTGCAGTTCCAGCAGGGTAGAAGCACCGGCTGCCTGGCGATAGGCCTGCAGTTTTTGATCCGGATCCGGCATATAACTTTGGGGGATCATCGCTGTCACCAGCAGATCAATTTGAGTATCCTCCACCGCCGGGATTTCTTGGCCGCGGATTTGTTTGATGGCATCTTGCAACATTTCCATATATAAATCAAAGCCAATGGCATTCACCTGCCCCGATTGCTCCGTCCCCAGCAGATTGCCCACCCCGCGAATCTCCATATCCCGCAGTGCCAATTGGTACCCCGATCCCAGTTGGCTAAACTCTTGGATTGCCCGCAAGCGTTTCCGAGCTTCCTCGGTCAACACCTTATCTTCCGGGTAAAATAACCAAGCATAGGCCTGCACCCCAGATCGCCCCACCCGCCCCCGCAATTGATAGAGCTGCGCCAAGCCAAAGGTCTCCGCTTGCTCCACAATAATGGTATTCACCCGGGGAATATCCAAGCCCGACTCAATAATCGTTGTACACAGCAAAATATCCGCTTCCCCATTGTGAAAACTCAACATCGTCGCTTCCAATTCCCCCTCCGGCATCTGACCATGGGCCATCACTATTCGGGATCCCGGCATGAGTTTTTGCAGCTGGGCGGCGGCGGATTCGATCTGTTCGACGCGATTGACCACATAGAATACCTGTCCGCCTCGGTCTAGTTCTTGGCGAATCGCCGTATAGACCGATTCTTCCCGATAGGGGGCTAGATAGGTTTTGATGGGGCGACGACTCGGGGGCGGCGTGGTGATCAAACTCATTTCCCGCACCCCCGATAGGGCCATGTAGAGAGTTCTGGGGATCGGCGTAGCACTGAGGGTGAGCACATCCACATGGGTTTTCAGGGCTTTGATTTTTTCCTTTTGATTCACCCCAAAGCGCTGCTCTTCGTCAATCACCAAGAGCCCTAAATCCTTAAACTCCACCGTTTTGCTCAGCAATTGATGGGTGCCAACCACAATATCGAGTTCCCCTTTCGCCAGGCGTTTGAGTAACTCTTTGCGTTCTTCTGAGCTGCGAAAACGGTTGAGCAAACCCACCTCAATCGGGTAAGGGGCAAAGCGTTCCTTGAGGGTATGGTAGTGTTGTTGGGCTAGGATGGTGGTGGGTACCAAAAAAGCCACTTGCTTCCCCGCCATCACCGCCTTAAAAATCGCCCGCACCGCCACTTCTGTTTTGCCAAAACCCACATCCCCACACACCAGTCGATCCATTGGGCGAGCAGATTCCATGTCCTGTTTAACTTCCTGAACACACTTGAGTTGATCCGGAGTCAGGGGATAGGGGAAAGAATCTTCCATTTCCTGCTGCCAAGGGGTATCGGGGGGAAAGGCAATCCCCGTTTGTTGGGCCCGCTTAGCATACAATTCCAGCAAATCATAGGCAACTTTTTGCAGAGCTTTGCGGACTTTACTTTTGGTTTTTTCCCAGGCAGTGCCGGTCATCTTATGCAAAGCCGGGGGAGTATCGCTAGTGGAACGGTAGCGAGAAAGTACATTCGCCTGATCCGCCGGCACCCGAATCAAACCATCACTAAATTGCAGCACAAAATACTCACGGGTCTCCCCAGAGATGGTCAGACTTTCTAAACCAGAATAACGGGCAATACCATGATGCTTATGGACGACAAAATCCCCTGGCTTGAGCAGATTCGGATCCACCTGCCGGGAAGTGGCTTGGCGCCGCTTGCGAATATAGTGGGGGGTTACCAGGGCATGCTGACCGAAAAACTCCCGGTCGGTCACCACCACCACCCGATATACCGGCAAAATAAACCCTTGCAATTCCACCAAACTGCTATGTTTAAGAGCAATGGGAATCTGAGCAGAACGCAAGCGATCAATGGTGGGAAAATCCCTAGGATTGGGCACAAACTGCACCGGACAATCATGCTCCTGCAACAGAGCCGCACTGCGACTGGGCTGAGCCGAATAAATCCAAACTTGGGATCCCTGCTGGCGTTCTTGTTTGAGGGTTTTGGCGAGGGCAGCAAATTGATGGGGGACGGCGGGAACGGGGCGACAGTTGAGGTTGATGCCGCTGCCGGGCAATTCCGAAAGCTGCAGTTGGGGATGGGGGAGTTGGGCATGAATCTCCGCTAGAGGACGGTGGTAGGGGCGCAGGTAAGGTTCTTGGGCCTGGGCTTGTTGCCACTGCTCTTCCGTGTGCAGCCACCACTGCTGATGGTGGGCGTAGCACTGCTCGGGTTCATCCCAAACCAGAACAGCTTCCCGACAATACTCCGCTAGACCCACCGGGGCCGCGCAGGCAAGCCCCCAGAAGCGCCGCAGCCCAGCTATCGGTTGTTCCGCTGACAGGGCTGCCTGCAATGGGGTGGGCAAATGGTCTAGCTTGCCCAGGAGTTCCTGCCGCAGGATGGGATCAAAATCTTTGGGGGTCAAGATCACCTCTTCAACCGCATCTTGGGAGCGTTGGCTACCTGGATCAAACTCCCGCATCCGCTCCAATTCTTCCCCAAACAGCTCTAGGCGCACCGGCAGCTCATTGGCCACCGGAAAAACATCAATCAGATCCCCCCGCTGACTCCATTGCCCTTCCGTTTCCACAAGGGCTACTTTTTCGTAGCCCAAGCGGGCTAACTGCTGCCCTAGTTGCCTCACAGCAAGGGTCTGTCCCCGCCGCAGCCGCAGGCAGTGGGCAGCCAACAGCGGCGGCGGCGGTAAATGGGGCTGCAACGCCCGTTCCGTTGCCACCACTGCCAAAGCTGCCGGGGCAAACAGCAACTCCGCTAGCACCTGCAACTGCCCCCAGATCATCTCCGGATCGGGGTCATAGGTCTCGTAGGGGGAAGCCTCCGAGGTAGGATAGAGCAGCACCCGATCCCAACCCATGCCCTCCAGGTGGGCTGTCCAGCGACTCGCTTCTTCTAAAGTAGGCGTGATCACCAATAAAGTGCGATTTTGGGCCAGAGCCGAAGCAATCAGTCCTTTGGCTAAACGGGCTACCCCTCGCAAAATCAGGGGCTGATTCTTCCAACGCTGCTGCAATTCTTGAGTGTAGGGAGCCTGGGCCAAGGCCCGCACTAAGGATTGAAATGCCATCTTGAAATCATCTGCAAAGCTTTTTTATTATGGCCGATCTCCTGAACCTCTGCCAAGCAAGGGATCCCGATTTTCTCAATCAAGAAATTAGGCAAAGATATTGATCAGCAAACAACTGGTAAAGGTCAACTGCAAAGTTAATGCTATCAAAGCGAAAATAGCCGGGGGACGAAAAATCGTCAACATTAATCCAATGGCTTTTAGATCAATCATCGGCCCAAAAACCAAAAATGCCAACAGGGATCCCTGGGTAAAGGTGCTGGCAAAAGCGAGGGCAAAAAAAGCATCGACAGAAGCACAAATGGAGACGATGGCGGCCAAGGCCAGCATCACCAGCACGGAGATCACGCTATCTTGCCCGGAGGTCTGTAGCCACTGCCGCGGCATCAGCACCTGAACGGCGGTGGCAATGGCTGCCCCCAGGATCAGGACTGCTCCCAATTCGGTGATTTCTTTGCTCCAGGTTTGCAGTAGCAGCAGCCACCGTTGTCCCTGGGAGCGGTTTTGGCGTTCCTGCTCCACCAAGGCCCTTTGGTAGACGGCTAAGGCCGTCAAGGGGGATGGGGATCCAGCCCAGAAGGTCCCTCCTTGCAATAGGGAGGTAGGGCTAGGGCTGGGCAGGATGCCTGGTTGAAAGAGGCTCTGGGGTTGGGGGTGCCAGCGAAACAACCAGCCCACCAGCACAGCAATCCCCAGGGAGAGCAAAGCCCGGTAGGCAACCATTTCCGGCTGCTGAGGGAAAGCCACCCAGGTGGCAATCAAAACCACCGGATTAAACACCGGGGCAGCCAGCAAAAATGCAATCCCCACCGGCAACGGCACTCCTTTGATCAGCAGGCGGCGGGCCACGGGGATATTGCCGCACTCACACACCGGAAACAAAAATCCCAGCATCCCCCCCACCAGGGCAGCTAACCAGGGGGATTTGGGTAGCCAGCCCAACAACCAACGCTCGTCCACCCACACAGACAAAATCCCCGACACCCCAATCCCCAACAACAAAAACGGCATCGCCTGGATCACCAGACTCAAAAACAGGGTGACAGCATCCCCCCACAAGGGTGAGTTGAACATGGGGATCCCCCAACTCGCCAAGGCTTACCCTAGCAGATGACGTTGCCAAAAGGCATTGCGTACCGCCAGGGTGCGGGGATGAATCAGCTTAGGTTTGCCCAGCAACCAACTCAAACCATAGTCAGCCACCTCAGCTACCCCCAGGGTCAAATCCTCATAGACCAACTGCCGCAAGCGCCTGAGGGTTTCATTGTCGCCCCGGTTGGGCTCCAAGGCATCCGCCACAAACAGCACACAACTCAACCCCCCCATCTCCGGTCGTCCCAAGGTGTGATCCCGAATCGCCTGCAACACCTCCTGATCAGTAATGCCAAACTCCTGGGCGGCCACCCAAGCACTCACCTCCGCATGCAATAACTGGGGATCCCCCTCCAAAATGGGATCCAAAGTCACCTGGGGATCCCGGCGGGCCACGGCCAGCAATTGCTCTGGGGGAAAGTATTTGGCGGCATCGTGGAGCAACCCCGCCCAGGCCGCCCGTTGGGGATCCCAGCCGTGGTGGGCGGCCAAGTCCGCTGCCAGCCGTTCTACCCCCAGGATATGGCGCAGGCGGGGGGCAGGGGTGTGTTGTCCTAGCCAGGTCAAGATGCGCTGGCGCAACTCGGGATCGGCACGGGAGCAATCCATTGTGATTCACCCATTTCGCCAAAACGACAACCCAGCCAGAGTAGGGGGCTGTTGATTAGTTTAGTGCAGGGTTGAGGAGGGGCTGGAGCAGGCTTGATGCTCCCCCAAGTGAGGGGATGCTTAGGCAGTTTAGGATTGGAGACAGTTCCTCAAAGCTCTGCTGACTTTAACTTCAACTTCTAACCGCTCGGGCTTTTCCTTGAGCACTTCCGGCTAAAGTTGGGCTTTTCCACCCCCTACCCAAGTGAGCTGGGGTGTTGAAAAAACTCCCCTGAAACAGGGGAGCGGGGCTAGGGATCTTAGGGCTTGTTAGGTTGGGGAGTCAGCCGCAAATAAGGCTTGACCTCCTGATAGCCCTTGGGGAACTTTTCCTTGAGCACTTCTGGGTCTTTGAGGGAGGGGACAATCACACAGTCATCCCCGTCTTTCCAGTTGGCCGGGGTGGCCACACTGTAGTTATCCGTCAATTGTAGAGAGTCAATCACCCGCAAGATTTCATCAAAGTTGCGCCCAGTACTGGCAGGATAGGTCAAGGTTAAACGCAGCTTTTTGTTGGGATCAATAATAAAAACGGAACGCACCGTCAACGTATCATTGGCGTTGGGATGGATCATATCGTAGAGGTCGGAGACCTTGCGATCCGGGTCGGCCAAAATCGGATAGTTGAGCTTGGTGTGCTGGGTTTCTTCAATGTCACCGACCCACCCTTTGTGGGATTCCACATCGTCCACACTCAAAGCAATCACCTTGACATTGCGGCGGTCAAACTCCGGCTTCAGCTTCGCCACCGCCCCCAACTCCGTGGTGCACACCGGCGTAAAATCCTTCGGGTGAGAAAATAAGACCACCCAACTGTCCCCCGCCCATTCATAAAAGTTAATCACCCCTTCCGTAGAATCCTGGGTGAAGTTGGGCACCGTATCCCCAAGACGTAAAGCCATAACTGTTCTCCTCTGCTGTCCTCCCCCATTGTGACATAAACTCCGATAAATCAATCGACTTTTAGGAGATACTTGAGGGGGGATCCCGGATCGGCTATGCTAGAAGTCCTCCTGAGGCGTTGGGGAGAGGGATGGGGAATTGGACGCAGGTAGTGCCGGCACCGATGCAGGTATGGCGGGGTTGGGGTTGTGCTACCCAAGTGGAGGCCCCCTATCTGGGGTTGGGGGATCGGGTTTTGGTGATCGGCGGCGCGCGGACGTTGGGGCAGTTTCGTCCGGCTCTGGAAAGGCACTTGGAAAAGTTGGGGCTAGAAGCCATTTGGGCTAGCTATGGGGTGGACTGTGCCGAGCCGGAGTTGGCCCGTTTGCGGGAGTTGGCAGCGGCCTGCACCGGGATCCTGGGGGTGGGGGGCGGCAAGGCGTTGGATACGGCCAAGCTGGTGGGGGAGCAGGGCCGGCTCCCGGTGGTGACTGTCCCGACGTCGGCAGCTACCTGTGCCGGGTGGACGGCCCTCTCGAATGTCTATGGGACGGATGGGGCTTTTGCCTATGATGTGCCCTTGAGCCGGGCCCCCCAGGCTTTGATCGTGGACTATGCCTGGATCGCAACGGCACCCGCCCGTACCCTGCGGGCCGGCATCGGTGATGCCCTGGCCAAATGGTATGAAGCTTCGGTCAGCAGTGGTGCTGCCCAGGATGCCTTGGTGATCAGTGCGGTGCAGCAGGCGCGGGTGCTGCGGGATCTGCTCTTCCAAACTAGTGCCCAAGCCCTAGGAGATCCCGGTGGGGATGCTTGGGTGCAGGTGGTGGATGCCTGTGTCTGTTTGGCGGGGGTGATCGGGGGGTTGGGGGGCGCCCGCTGCCGCACGGTGGCTGCCCATGCGGTTCACAATGGCTTGACCCATCTACCGGGATCCCGGCTGAGTTTGCATGGGGAGAAGGTGGCGGTGGGGATTTTGGTGCAGTTGCGCCTGGAAGAGCTGGTGCAGGGGAGTCAGTTGGCTGCGGCTGCCCGGCGGGAGTTGTTGCGTTTTTACGGGGAAATTGGTCTGCCCACGCGTCTGGAGGAGTTGTTTCAGCGTTCCTTGATGCCGGAGGAAATCCAGCGGGCGGCCCAAATAGCCTGTTTGCCCAGCTCCGATATTCACCATCTGCCCTTCCCGGTCACCCCTGAGCTGGTGGCAACGGCCATGCAAACCACCCTCAGCGGCGAGCCCTTGGCTCAGGCGGTGGGACACAGCTAGTCTACCTATGGAGCTCAGCGTCGAAGCCCAAATTGCTAAACTGCAGCACGGGGATCCCGGGGAGCGCTACTATGCCGCTTGGTGGCTGGGATTCCCAGGGGCTAAGGCTGCCCTGCCCGCCCTGATCACAGCCCTAAGCAGCGACCCAGATACCACCCCTGCCGGCGGCTATCCGGTGCGCCGCAATGCCGCCCAGGCCCTGGGCAAAATTGGCGATCCCCAAGCGGTCCCGGCCCTACTGGCGGCTCTGCAGCAGTCGGATCCCCTTGTGGTGGCCAAGGTAGCCAAAGCGTTGGGGGAGATTCACAGCCACCATCCCCACCTAGGCGAGCAGCTCCTCCCCCCGCTGCTGGAGTGGCTGAGCCGGGATCCCCCCCTGCAGCCTACGGATGCCGTGGAAGCGGTCCTGGAAACCCTGGGTAACTTGGGATCCCCCTTGGCTTTGGCCGCGATTCGTCCCTATGTTGAGCATGGGCATCCCCGTTTGGTGCATGCGGCCTGCCGGGCCTTGTACCGATTAACTGGGGAGGGGCAGTATGTCGAGCGGTTGTTGGCGGGCTTAGGGCATCCCAACCTGCATATTCGCCGGGGGGCTTTGTTTGATTTAGCGGCCACCGGGGCCATTGAAGTTGCGCCGGCCATCGCTCAGGCTCCCCTAGAGACGAACCTGAAACTAGTGGCCCTAAAGACCCTCGGGGAGACCTATTTGCGTCAGTTTCCCCAGGCCACGGTGGAACTTAAGCCCCTGCTGGCCTGTTTGGATGCCCTACTCTAGGGCCTCGATCAAGGGGAGGCGGTCATGAACATAGGCTTGCAGGGCCATCTGATCCAGGGGGCTCAAGCCATAGCGGCTGCGATAGAGACCAATCCACTCCTCCGCCGACCCCTGCTGCGGCCTCACCGTTGCTACCAGCGCCCAAAATCGCCTCATCACCTCTGGAGCCAAAGCAACCATAGATTCTTAAGACTTTCTTAATACTTTCAAGGTAGCATTCCTTCCGGTTGGGGACGGCCAAGGGCAGGATTTTTTTACAGAAGTTTGCAGCTATTCAGACTAGGCAGCCGCTTTCGTCCAGGAAAACCCATCTGCTAGCCTGACTAGGGTGAGGTGAGGGGATAGTCATGGGTCGTTGGATTGTTGCTGCCGTGGTGATGGGGATCAGCCTTGGCAGTAGCCCGGCTTGGGGGCAGCTTTCCCGCTTGGATGCCCTCCTGCCCAATACCACCCGCACCACTTCCACCCTGATCTATGTTGATGGCCGCCCCCTCTTTGCCATTAGTGCCCCCGCCAGTGGGGATCCCGTCAGTCCTGTGGAGCAGCGGCGGCAGGTGATCGAGACGGAATTGCAGCGCCAGGCGGATCAAGCTTTGCCCCCGGAGGCCATCCAGGTGAGCTGGGAGTTGGACCGGGCCAGTGGGTTGCCGGTGGTGAGTGTGAATGGGCGTTATCTGTTGACGGTGACCACCTTGGATGCCCAATTGCAGGGGACTGACCCCCAGACCTGGGCCGGGCAACTGAGCGAGCAGATCCGCAGGGCCCTGGAGCAGGCCTATCGGGAGCGACAACAACCGTTTTTGCTGCGCCAAGGGGGGATTGGTCTGGCAGTGCTGGTGGGGATGGGGGTGATCCACTTGGGTTTGGAGCGCTGGCGGCGGCGGATCCAGCAGTTGCATGACAACCCCCCTAGTCACCCCGGGGATCCCCAGTCTCTGATGCGCCATCACCGCCGTCAGGTCAGCCTGGAGTTGC
Source organism: Thermostichales cyanobacterium HHBFW_bins_127 (assembly GCA_039794745.1). Classification (GTDB taxonomy): domain Bacteria; phylum Cyanobacteriota; class Cyanobacteriia; order Thermostichales; family Thermostichaceae; genus JAUQVP01. Next base: position 32,786 of record JAUQVP010000006.1, read on the forward strand.
AGCAGCGGCTCCTGCGACTAGCGGACATTTCCCTGTGGATAGGGGGGACTACGGTGATTTTGGGGTTATTTCCCCACAGCCGCTGGCTCCAGGTTTTGCTGGTGGGGGTGCTGCGGGGGCCCTTCCTGCGCCTGGTGGGGGTGGGGGTGGGCACGTATCTTTTGGTGCGTTTGAGCGCCTTGAGCATTGACCAATTTTTCAGTGTCCTCACCCAAGAGGGGTGGGTACCGGGTCGTTCCAGCCGGTTGGTGAACCGCATGCGCACCTTTTCCAGCGTCAGTAAAGGGGTGGCAGGCTCGGTGATTACCGGGGCTGGGGTTTTGCTTGGGGCCAGCACCATCGGCATCAACATCGGTCCCCTCTTGGCCGGGGCTGGGATTGTGGGTTTGGCGATCTCCTTTGGGGCGCAAAATCTCATCCGCGATATTATCAATGGTCTTTTGATTCTCATCGAAGATCAATACGCAGAAGGAGATGTGATTGTCCTGGATCAAGTGGGAGGCTTGGTCGAAAGAATGAACCTGCGCATCACCCAACTGCGCAACAACGAAGGCATGCTCATTACCATTCCCAATGGGGCCATTTCGATTGTCAGAAATCTCTCCAATGGCTGGGCCCGGGTGGATCTGGGGATCCACATTGGTTACCAAGCCGATCCCGATCAAGCCCTCCAAGTCATTCAAGAAGTAGCCGATGGCATGGTCAAAGAACCCCACTGGCAACGAAAAATCCTAAGCGTGGAAGTCCTGGGGATCGATGATCTGAGCGAGCGGGGGATCCTGATTCGGGTCTGGATTAAGGTATTGCCGTTGGAACAGTGGTCGGTGGCCCGGGAATATCGCCGCCGCCTCAAATATGCCCTCGACCAAGCCGGGATCCCGGTGGGTTTGCCGCAGCAGGAGTTATGGTTTCGCACCCCTTTGAACTTGGCAGTTCCTGAGGAGAATTGGCTGAAGCTTTTGCGGCAACAACAGGGGTTGCAGTCGGGATCGGCTCCGGCTTTGGGGGACTAGGGGGAGGGATCACCCCTGAGCCGGTCGGTTCATGCAATACTATCTGGAGTTTGCCATTTGGGTCCGATGTCGTTGTCTTTGTCTGCTGGGCCTTTGTCTGCTGCAGTTCTGGGGAAGTCTTTGGTTGGTGCCACGCTGCTGGGGCTATTGTCTGCTCCAGGGGTCTGGGCCCAGCGACTGCAGGGGGTGGAGCTCACCCCCGTTCAGGGGCGGCTGCGAGTGCAGTTACGTTGGGAAGGGGAGAATCCGCCCCCCTATCAATCCCGCTTTTCCGAGCAGGGGCTGACCTTGATTTTCCCCACAGCCGAGTTGACCGGCAACCCAGAACTGCTGCGCCCGCAAAGTTTTCCCGAGCTAGGCATCAGTTCCCTGGTCATCCAACCGGGGGAACAAGGGATCCATCTCCACGTGGCTGGGGAAGGGCTACAGGCGGAAACCAGCAGCACCAGCATTGAAATCTGGAGCCAGACCCCCCCTAGCCAATTCCCTGCCCCCCTGCCCCCGATTGCCCCAGCAGCCCCGAGCCCAGGGACGGAAGTTTTGCCCTTGGCAGGTGGCGGGCAAGTCCGCATCACCCGCCCGACGACGGTGCCCCCAGTGACCCCAGGGAGTGGAACGGCAACCGGCCCAACTTTGATCCTGCCTTTGGCCGGCGGCGGGCAGGTGGAAATCACCCGCCCCGGCAATCTAGCCCTGTCCGAGTCGGGATCTTTGGTGCTGCCCTTGGAGGGGGGCGGGCAATTGGAAGTGCGGATGCCCCCAGCACAAGCTCCGCTTGCTCCCATCTCGCCTCAAGCTGTCAGTCCCCTGCCCAGCCCCCCCAATCTCCCAGCACCGGTCAGCCCTGCCCCTGTGTCACCCCCCCCAACTCCACCCCAGCGGGATCCCCAGCCGGTGGGGCAAGTGCCCTTGGAGCCGCCGCCGCCGGTGATTTTGACCCCAGGTTTGGAGCAGACCCAGCCTGGGCTTGTGCCGGATGGGCCGCCACCGGTTTCCAGTCGGGCGGCGGATTTGGATTTGACCCAACAATTGGTAGCTCCTCAGCCTTTTTTGGGGCAGTTGCCCGCCGATCAGATTGTGGAGCCTTTGGTTTTGCAGCCGAGTGCCCCTTTCCCGGCCTTGCCCGAACTCACCCCCGACAATACTGCCTTTCGCCCCAGCGGCTTGAAACTCTCCCCTTTGCAGCGGCCCCCCTATCGTCTGTTTGGCTTTGAAACTGCCAGCACCCTAGAAAATCAGGAATTGGTGATCAGTGCCGGGGGCACCTCGTTTAATAATCCCTTAGATTTTCGCATCCAATTGGCAGGGGCCACCAGCCAGCGGGGCAATGATATTCGCTTCAGTGCCGACTACGGCATCACCGACAACCTCCAGGTCAGCATCGGAGCTGTGGGCAAAGATGACACCATCTTCACCAATCCCATTCGCGTCCCTATCCCCAACCAAGACACAGCTGTGCAATTCCTCTATGGCGGGATCCCGTTACAGGCGAAGTGGCAGTTTTATGAGGATGAGCGTCTGAGTGCGGCGTTGGTTTTGGGGGCAGAGGTAGCCGCAGAGACCTTTAAGCCCACCGCCTCAGCCCAGGCGTTGATTACCACCGAAGCTGCCCGCAAGGTAATTTTTGCCGTGGGATCACTGCGGACGGCGGACGGAGATATTTTGGTCGCTGAAGACAATTCTACTTTTTATAGTATTGCCCTGCCGATTACCTATAAGGTTTCCGATCAACTGCGGCTGCACCTCAATCCTCAGATTAGTTATTTCCCTCAGGATCTGCCGGTGACCAATGCCCTAGGGGATCTGAATAATTTGCTGGCTGCCAATATCGGTTATACGATTGATCGTTTGCGCTACTACGGCACGGTTACTTCGGTGGGGTTGGGATTGGATTACAGGGTCAATGAATATATTCAGTTTATGGCTGATACGACTTTGGTGCTGTCTGGTCTCAATTCCGTTGCCGGCCAAGCAGAAGGCAGTTTGTTCACCACCCGCAATGTTTATAACATCGGTTTTCGGGTGGCTCCCAACAGTCGCTTTGGCTTGAATCTGTATCTGACCAATCGCTTTGGGCCGGTGAGTTTTGGCCCCGCTAGTGTCTTGGTGCAGCCCGGTGGCGATACAGGTATTGCCCTGGATGTGATGTACCTGCCAGATTGGGGGCAGGGCTATGAGATTGTGCGCCGCACTAGCTACCCCCCCCCACGGGAGTTTTTGCGCCAGCCAGGGGGATTTCCCAGCACCACTTTGCCTTTGGGCAGTGTTGTCTATGAGCTGGCCTTTGGCAGCCGCGATTCCCAGCAATTGGCTCGCTTTGGGGTCCTTGATGATCTGGAGTTTGTGGTCGGCTATAGCTCTACGGATACGGACGGGAACTATAATCTGCTGCCAACGGAATTGAGCTTTTTCACCCGCCTAGCAGTCTTGCCCGACCGGGGCCAGCGGGGCCTGACGGCAGCTTGGACCCTGGGCTTGACCGGATTCGCCCCCCCAGATGGCTCGGTGGCCCTAGGTCTCTACAGCGATCTACCCCTGACCTTCCGGGATCCCCAGGGGGGAATCCAGTATAGTTTGACGCCGAAGTTTGTCATTCCTCAGGAGGCTGCCGGGATTGGCACTATCATCGGCTTGACCTTGGGGGTGCGGGGGGATGTGGGAGAGAATACCCAGATCTACGGCAGCTTTACGCCGATCCTGTCGGGACAAAACCAACTCAATGCCACCACCCGCCGGCTAGTGCCTGGGGCGGCGGCGACAAGCTTTATCGGTACCACTGCCCTCTATTCCTTGGGGATCCGCCAGCTCTTCCCGGCAGGCAATTCCCTCTATGCTGCCGATCTGTTCTGGACCAATGCGGTGGGGGACTACGGTCTGCGGGGGCTGGCGGCCCAAGCAGATGGGGGATCCCGAGTGGGGATTCGCTTTAGTGTGCTCAACGGGATCCCGGGGGGGCAGCCATGAGGTGGGGTTGGCTGGTGGTGGTGCTGGGGTTGGGGTTACCGGTGTGGGCCCAGAGCAATGTGGCTAATTTGATTCAGGCGGCGATGGAGGCAGCGAACCGGCGGGACTGGGCAGAGGCAGCCCGGCTTTACGAGCAGGCCCTACTGCAAGAACCCAACAATGCTGCTCTCTATAACAATTTGGCGGTGATCCGCCGCCGGCAGGGGGATCTTCCTGCTGCCATTACTGCCTACCGCCAAGCCCTGCGCCTGGATCCTAGTTTGACGGAAGCCTATGTGAACTTGGGGATTGCCCTGTTGCTGACCCAGCAGTGGCCACAGGCGGCGGCGGTCTTGGAGCAGGCTGAGATCCGCGGCTATCGGGATCCGGTGTTGTTTTTCTACCAGGGGTTGGCCCAGGAACGGCTGGAGAGGTGGGCCGAGGCCCAGCGGTTGTACCAGCTTTACACCCAGTCGCGGCCACAGGCCTTTGCCTTTTATCGCTTGGCGATTGCAGCCTGGCAAAATGGACAGGGGGGGCTGGCCCTAGAAGCCTTTCGCAACGCCGCTCGCCTTGATCCCAGTCAAACCCTTTTTCGCTCGGAAACCGGCCTGGCTCTGGCCAAGCTGGGGGAAGCCCAGGAGGCCCTGGAGGTTTTGCAGGGGTTGAGCGAGAGCTGGCCCCAGGCAACGGATTTTGTTGTCTTAGCCCGTCTGGCTGCCCAAGAACAACAGTGGGACCTAGCCACCCAAGCCATCCAACAAGCCCTCGCCCGCAGCTCCAACCCCCCCCTGCTGTTGGTTAGTGACCAGGCGGTGATCCAAGTGCGCAGCCAAGGGGATCCCCAGATGGCTGTGGCATTGTTGGAGAGGGCGGCCCGGGGGATCCCGCCGGTGCCGGTGGGGGTACGGCGGGATTATGCGATTTTATTGACGAACTTAGCAGCGGTCTATGTGCAGGGCAATGACTTTGAGCAAGCCCGCCAAACTGGGGAACAGGCCATGGGTTGGGATCCCGACTTTGCGCCGGCTTACAACATTACGGCGGTGGCGCTTTTGGGGTTGGAGCAGCCCCAGGCAGCCAAAGAGGTGCTGGAGACGGGCATAGGCAAAGACGATTCCTCCTGGCAGATGCACCGCAACCTAGGGATTGCCCATGCCCTCCTTGGGGATCGGCAGGCGGCTAACCAGGCATGGCAAGCGGCTTTCGATAGAGCTCCGACGCTCGAGATCCAACGCGCCCTCAACGAGGAGCTAGTGCGCTTACAACAGTTGCAATTACCCTCCCCTCCTGCTCAACCAACAGATGTCAAGGACTAGGCACTGTAGGGGACGACTCTCGACACTTATCCACCTATCTTGGTTGAGTCAGCACAACTCAGATAGAGTGCGGGCTTCTCGTTGCAACAGGGAGCTAGTGCTAGAACCCTCCACAAGCAGTCTCTCTCCCTCCCAAAGACAAACCGCAATCACACCGCAATCACATCGACAAGACCAGGGGACAATGGCACGAACGGCTTTCCTCCCGACACGGCTCTGCCTTGAGTCAACACAATTTACTTACAAATACAGGGTAAAACACTTGCTCTTGCTCAGAATGCCCCTACCCATGCAGGAGTCTGAGTCTGATGTTTCTGTCCTAATTACTCTGCAGCAGAGAAAGCCTTGCTTCTATCTTGATGTAGGTCAAGCAGCTCTAGAATTATGGCTTTAGATGATCATTGTCTCTGAGTTACCAGCCTTACCTGCAGAGGAAATCTCCAGCGATTTTTGCTGATCTCCGGCTTGCACCAGCACAAGGTCAATTTAGGCAGCGGTGCGGTTAGACAAGACCAACTCCAGGCTGCGACCTTGCTTGAAATGCAGCTTCACCGTGCGCAATTCCCCCAAATTAAAAGCCGAAGCCAACATCCGACCTAACATTTGAGCTTCGTAACGGGCGTTCATATCTCTGACTCCAGAACCACAACTCAATCTCGGGATGCTGCTCCCATGACCCTAGTATGGAACTTGTCTAGAACCGGCGGTGATAGCGATCCTACGGAACTTGTGACCCTAAGCCTTGAGCCCAAATCCGGGGATCCCGATGGTACTCAGCCATTTGGCGTATGATCATCAGCTAAAATCCCGAAAAATAACGCCACACAAAGTATCATACTGCCCTAATTCCCCGGTATTTCTTATGTTTTCTTAAGGCTTATGGAGAATCGTTAAGGGATCTGATTGTCCGAGCCTAAACTAAGGGGAGAGTTGTTTCCAGAGGGTGAGGCCGTCTTCGGGGGGATGGTGGTAGTAGTTTTTGCGGATGCCAAGGGGGACAAAGCCGAGGTTTTCATAGAGGCAGCGGGCGGCTTGGTTACTGATCCGCACTTCCAAAATGGCCCAGCGGCAGTGGTGCTCGGTGGCAATCTGTAACAGATGCTTAACTAGGGTAGTGCCGATGCCGCGGCGGCGATAATCAGGGTGGACTGCCAGCATCACCACATGGGCTTCCTCCAGGATCAGCCAGAGGATGGCAAAGCCAACCAATTCCTCGCCGCTAAAAACGCCCCACATCTGTTTGTTTGCCCGGGCACATTCGGCAGCATAGCTCTCCCGGCTCCAATACCCCCCCAGTGCTAATTGATCCAAGGCCAGCATCGCTTCCAAATGTTGGGATCCCAGGGGTTGGGGTTGCCAGTCCATTCCAGGATGCCTCTATGTTCACAGAGCTATTGTAATCCCGGCTGGAAAGTCCCCTCTCTCCCTGCTTTGGGAGAGGGGCGGGGGGTGAGGGCTCTGTTTCGGTCTCAACGGCGACGACCATAATCTAGGGCTTGTGAGGCTATTGTTCCCAGACAACCTCCACCTTGATGCCAGTCAAGGATGCCAGTCAAGACATTGGCAAGCCCCTCTGGAGGGCAACCCTAGCCCTGTCCCTCAGGCTTGTTGGCCGCGGCTTTTGATGGTGATCCGAGGAGTCACAGGAACCTCGAGGATGCTGGCTGGCACCTGAAGGTCGGCTGTGGTGCGGCTAGGGCGGGGTTTCTTAGCAGGGCTGGTCTCAGGGGCTGCATCGCTCTCGACTGTGGCTTTTTGGCGGCTAGCTCGGGGCTTCTTGGTAGGGCCCGTCTCAGGAGCTGCATCGCTCTCGACTGTGGCTTTTTGGCGGCTGGCTCGGGGCTTCTTGGTAGGGCCCGTCTCGGCACTTTTGGCTTTGCCGGTTTTCTTTTTGCCGGCTTCGGGAGCTTTCTCCGCTTGCACAGCCAACAAATCCAGAGCCTCCTCTAGGGTCAGGCTCTCGGGATCCCGGTCTTTGGGGATGGTGGCGTTGAGGTCGCCATGTTTGACATAGGGGCCGTAGCGACCGGACAGGACTTGGATCGGGGCTTGATCCAGGGGATGGGGGCCCAAGTCTTTAATCCGTTGGGCAGTTTGGCGACCCCGGGTTTTGGGCTGGGCTAGCAGCTCTAAAGCCCGCTCCAACGTAACGGTCAAAACATTATCCCCAGCCGGCAGGGAACGAAAATCCCCATCACAGACCACATAGGGCCCAAAACGGCCTAGCCCCGCCTGCACCGGCTGCCCAGACACAGGATGGGATCCCAAGGTGCGGGGCAGGCTCAGCAGACCCTTAGCCAACTCTAACGTGACCTGTTCTGGTTTGAGACCCTTGGGGAGGGAAGCCCGTTTGGGTTTGGGCTGGTCGGGGGTAGCATCCCCAAGCTGCACGTAGGGGCCAAAGCGGCCCGTGAGGACATAGATGGGCAGGCCGGTTTCTTCGTCAATGCCAAGGGGGGTAGGGCCTTCTTGTTTTTGCTTGATCAGCGCCTCCACATGTTCCCGACTCAGATCCGCAGGGGGAATATCCTCCGGAAGGGAAGCGCGAATTTCGCTGCCATCCTTCTCCAGCCGCACGTAGGGGCCATAGCTGCCAATACCGATACTGAGATCGGGGTCGAGCTGGATCAAACGGGCCTTAGCCGCCTCAATGGCATCCTCGCGGCTGCGCACCTTGCGCTCTAGCCCCTGCTCACCCAGGTAAAACTCCCGCAAATAGGGCAACCAAGCCACTTCCCCGCTAGCAATTTCATCCAAGGTTTCCTCCATGCGAGCGGTGAAATGGGGATCCACCAACTCAGTGAAATGCTCCTCCAACAGGGCTGTGACCGCAAAGGCCGTGAAGGTAGGAATCAGGGTTTTGTTGTGCAGACGGGCATAGCCCCGGCTGATGATGGTGTCAATGATGCTGGCGTAGGTGCTGGGACGACCGATGCCCTCGCTTTCTAGGGTTTTAACCAGGGCCGCTTCCGTGTAGCGATCCGGAGGCTGGGTCTGGTGCCCTAGGGCTTGCAGGCTGACACAGCGGGGCTGATCCCCCACCTGCAAGGGCGGCAGATGTACCTCTTGATCTTCGAGGGCGGCATCGGGATCATCACTGCCCTCCACATAGGCACGAAAGAAGCCGGGAAATTCAATCCGCTTGCCACTCGCCCGAAATAGGGCTTCCCCCACTTGGATATGCACCCCCACCTGGAGGATGCGAGCCTCAGCCATCTGGGAGGCGACGGTGCGCTTCCAAATCAAGTCGTAAAGCTCCAAATCCCGCCCCTGCAACCCCGTCTCCGCCGGCAAACGAAACTGAGATCCCGCCGGGCGAATGGCTTCGTGGGCTTCTTGGGCAGCCTTGGCTTTGGTGGTGAATTGGCGTGGCTCGGGGCTGAGGTAGGCTTGCCCATACTTGCTGAGTACGCATTCCCGGGCCGCCCGGATTGCTTGCTCGGAGAGATGCACCGAGTCAGTGCGCATGTAGGTGATGTAGCCCTCTTCGTAGAGGCGCTGGGCAATGCGCATGGTCTCCTGGGCAGAAAGCCGCAGCTTGCGGTTGGCCTCCTGCTGCAGGGTAGAGGTGGTAAAAGGGGGAGCAGGCTTGCGGTGGAGGCGCCGTTCTTCCACGTCGCTGACGGTCCAAGCTAGGGGCAGCAACTGCTCCCGCAGGGCCTCCGCCTCCGCCTGGTTAAGATGCACCACATCCCGCCCCTGAGCAATCTGACCCGTGGCCGGATCAAAATCCTGCCCGCCGGCCAGCCGTTTGCCCCCCAAGCTCACCAAAACCGCCGCAAAGGGATCCCCACCGCGGGGGGATTGCAGGTGGGCTTGCAGATCCCAGTATTGACCGCTGCGAAAGGCTCGCCGTTGTCGTTCCCGTTCCACCAGCAGGCGAACAGCGACGGATTGCACCCGCCCAGCGGACAGTTTGGGGGCAATTTTTTTCCACAGCAGGGGGGAGAGGGTATAGCCCACGAGGCGATCGAGGATGCGGCGGGTTTCCTGGGCCCGCACTAGGCGTTCGTCCACTTGCCGGCAGTGGGCTAGGGCTTCCTGGATGGCTTCCCGGGTGATCTCATGAAAGACCATGCGCTTGATCGGCACCTTGGGCTTGAGGACCTCCAGCAGATGCCAGCTAATGCTCTCCCCTTCCCGGTCTTCGTCCGTAGCCAGGATCAGCTCATCGGCTTTTTTCAGGGCTGCTTTCAGCTCTTTGACCACCTTTTGCTTGTCCTTGGGGACGATGTAGAGGGGCTCAAAGTTGTTGGCGACATTGACGCCAATGCGGGCCCAGTCTTGGCTTTTTAGATCTGCGGGGATGTCGGCGGCCGACTGGGGCAAATCCCGCACATGCCCCATGGAGGCTTGCACTTCGTAGCCCTGGGGCAGAAAGCCGCGGATGGTGCGGGCTTTGGTGGGGGATTCAACAATCACAAGGGCAGTCATGGGCACAATCGGCAGCGCTATAACCGTTAATACAGTTTATCGGCAGGGACTCTGTCAAGTCCTGACTCTGAGAATCTGCCCAATCTGGACCAAAGGGGTCGTTGAAAAGCGCAGGATAATAGAACTATGTCGCGACCGATTTTACTGGCTCCCGCCGGCAATTGGGAATGCGCCCGGGCTGCTGTGGCCAACGGGGCGGATGCCATTTATTTTGGTCTGGAGCGCTTCAATGCCCGGCTGCGGGCGGACAATTTCACGGTGGCGGATCTCAAAGAGCTGATCCCCTGGCTGCACCAACAGGGGGTGAAGGGCTATGTCACTTTTAATACTCTGGTGTTTACCCATGAGCTGGAGGAGGCGGAGGGGTTTTTGCGGGCGATCATCCAGGCGGGGGTGGATGCGGTGATCGTCCAAGATGTGGGGATCTGTCGGCTGATCCGCCATTTGTCCCCGGACCTGCCCATCCATGCCTCAACCCAAATGACCATCACCAGTTCTGCAGGGGTGGCCTTTGCTAAGTCCTTGGGGGCGGAGGTGGCGGTGCTGGCCCGGGAATGCTCCCTGGCAGAAATGGCCAAAATCCATGGCCTACCCCTGGAGGTGTTTGTCCATGGGGCCCTGTGTGTGGCCTACTCAGGGCAGTGCCTGACCAGTGAAGCCCTAGGAGGACGCTCCGCCAATCGGGGGGAATGTGCCCAGGCTTGCCGCATGACCTACGATCTGATCGCCGACGGTCAGCAGGTGGATTTGGGATCGAAACGCTATCTCCTCAGCCCCCAGGATCTGATGGGACTGGAGAAGATCCCTGAACTCCTGGCCGCCGGGATTCATTGCTTCAAAATTGAAGGGCGACTAAAATCCCCAGACTATGTTGCTGCCGTCACCCAAATCTACCGGCAAGCCCTCGATCAAGCCCTGGCGGGATCCCCACGGCCGGTTTCCCAGCAGGATCGCTATGAGTTGGGGATGAGTTTTTCCCGGGGGTTTTATTCCGGTTGGTTGGATGGAATCAACAATCAGCGGCTGGTGCGGGGGGACTACGGCAAGAAGCGGGGGGTAGAGCTGGGGACGGTGCAGCGTTGCCAGGGGGACTGGCTGTGGCTGCAAACTCCAATCCCGATTCAGCCAGGGGATGGGCTGGTGATCGGTCTGGAAGCGGAGGAGGTGGGGGGACGGGTTTACCAGGTACAACACCAGGGATCCCTGACGGGGGTGAGGTTGGGTCGCCCGCTGCGGGTGCGGGTGGGGGATCCGGTGTGGAAAACCAGTGACCCCCACTTGGAGAAGCGGTGGCGGCAAAGCTATCAGACCCTCCCGGCGCGGGTGCCGATCTGGTTGGCTGTGCAAGGGCAGATTGGGGAACGGGTGACGGTAAGGGCCTGGGATGAGGATGGGCATGAGGTGGTGGTGGTTTCCCGGGTGGAGTTGCAGCGGGCCGAGAAGCAGCCGCTGACGGAGGAGCGTTTGCGGCAGCAGTTGGGGCGCTTGGGGGGGACGCCCTTTGGGTTGGCGGGGTTGGAGAATCACCTGCAGCCGGGAGGGATCCTGCCGGTGAGTGAGTTGAATCGCTTGCGGCGGCAGGCGGTGGCGGGGCTGTTGGAGCAGCGGGGGCAGCCCAAGGCTTGGCGGTTATGTGCTGATCACAGCTACCGGGATTTATTGCCACAGGGAGCGGAGCCGGAACTCACTAGAGCCAGTTTGGCGGTGCTGGTGCGGCAGTTGGAGGTGGTGCCGACGGTTTTGGCCGCAGGAGTCGATCGCCTCTATGTGGAGCTAGAAGATCCCCGTCAGTATCGGCAGGCGGTGCAGCTAGCCAAAGCGGCAGGACAGGGGATTTGGGTGGCACCGCCCCGGATCACCAAGCCAGGAGAAACCTGGATCCTCAAACAAGTGCGGGCCTGTCAGGCAGCAGGCTATTTGATTCGCAATTATGACCACCTGACCTTTTTTGCCGGGGATCCCTGTGTGGCCGATTTTTCCTTTAACGTTGCTAACCCCATTACTGCTCGCACCTTTTGGGAGCGCTATCGTTTGGAGCGATTGACAGCTTCCTATGATCTGAATATCCAACAATTGGGGGATTTACTGATGCAAGCTCCGCCCCAATGGTTTGAGATCACTATCCATCAACATATGCCTATGTTTCACATGGAGCACTGTGTTTTTTGTGCCTTTTTATCCACCGGCACCGACTACACCAACTGCGGTCGTCCCTGTGAAAAATATACCGTCACCCTGCGGGATCGCACGGGGGTAGAACACCTGCTCAAGGCCGATGCCGGCTGCCGCAATACCCTCTTCAACGGCAAAGCCCAAACCGGTGCCGAAGGGATCCCCTATTTGTGGGAGCGGGGGGCGCGTTATTTCCGCTTGGAGTTTGTGCATGAATCCCCAGAGCAGATACAGACCACCATTGCTGCCTACCAAGCCCTGCTGCGGGGAGAGCTTTCGGGATCGCGATTATGGCAAGAATTGCAATTGATCAACCAGTTGGGGGTGACTCGCGGGCAAGGGTAGCCCCTCGACTATGGAGCAGCATGGTTACCAAGCGGAGCAGGGTGGGGAGCGTTTGGATCGCTGGTTGGCTCAGGTGCATCCGGCGATTTCCCGTTCCCGCTGGCAAAAGTTAATTGCTCAGGGTTATGTATCCTGTAATCAGCAAATTTGCCGGGATAAAAACTATACCGTCCAAGGGGGAGATACCATTCACATTACCCTGCCGGATCCCGAACCGTTGGATTTAGTTCCCCATGATCTGGATCTGGAGATCCTTTATGAGGATGAGTATCTTTTGGTGATCAATAAACCCGCCGGTTTGGTGGTGCATCCTAGCCCTGGTCATGCGCAGGACACGCTGGTGAATGCCTTGTTGGCCAAAAATATCAGCCTCTCCGGGATCAACGGCACCCTCCGCCCCGGCATTGTCCACCGCCTCGACAAAGATACTACGGGGGCTTTGGTGATTGCCAAGACCGATGCCGTCCATCAGGCCCTCCAAGCCCAAATCCAAGCCAAAACCGCCCGCCGCCAATACCTAGGCATCGTCATCGGTCGTCCCCAGCAGCCCCAAGGCACTATCAGCAACTACATCGGCCGCCACCCCGGTGACCGCCAAAAAATGGCCGTTCGGGATCCCGAGCATGGTCGTTTGGCCATCACCCACTGGCGTATCCGCGCTCCCCTAGGCAACTTGACCCTGATGGAATTTGATCTGGAAACCGGCCGCACCCACCAGATTCGCGTCCACTGCGCCCATGCCGGCTGGCCCATTCTCGGGGATCCCGTCTATGGCAGTGTTCGGCCGAGTCCGGTCAAATTGTCCGGGCAATTATTGCATGCTTGCAAGCTGAGTTTGATCCATCCCCATAGCGGTCAATGGTGCACTTGGATAGCTCCGGTTCCTGCCCTATGGCACCGCCTAGTCCGCCAACTCCATGGGGATCCCGTAATTCTTAGTTATACTTGAGACACATTCTGGCTCAGGGCGATGATGCACTCAGTTCAGGGGCAGCGATTGACATTTGCCGAGTTTATCGCCTGGAAACCCACAGGGATCCCTTACGAGCTGCATGATGGAGTACCAATTGAGATG
>JAUQVP010000007.1:0-42166 GCA_039794745.1 Thermostichales cyanobacterium HHBFW_bins_127
CGCCCGGCAACCTTCAGCAGCAGTTGGTTGACGGCCACAAGTCGGGTTTCGGCCTATTTTGGTCGCTTGGTGCAGTTTCGCCAGTTGCAGAGCCGAGTGATTGACCAGCCCAGTGCCAGTCGCACTCCCGTGATCGTGATTGGCACCCCGGCAGAGCAGCCCATCCTCTCTCAGCTAGCCAGCCAGATTCCCTTTCCCCTGCGGGACGGTCAGTGGCTCGATGGGGAAGGAACACCCCTAGGAGCAGAAGTGGGCTTATTAGCTTTGGCCAGTGTTGCCGAAGAATCCCAGCCGGTTTTGATTATCAGCGGCAATACGGATACTGCCGTTCAGAAAGCGGTGGCTTTTCTCACCCAACCCCGCAACGGCAAACTCGGTACCGGCAAAGCCATTGTTGTCAGCCAAGTGGATGAAATTCCCCTGGCACCACGGCGGGATTGGCCGGCCTATATCCCCCCCCGTCCTCGCTTTACCCTGCGAGAAATTGGGGTCAAAGATACCACCATTCGTGGGATTTTTGCCGCACCGTTGGAGTTTAACTTTCGGGCTCTGCCGGATGATCTGATGCCCAACACCGGCAAGATGACCCTCAACTTTGCCTATGGAGCTGGACTCAACAATAACCTCTCCACCGTGGAAGTTTTAATAGACAACATTGCCATCGCCAGCTTTGGACTGTCGAATCCCAAAGGTCAAACCCGAGCTTCAGAGACCTTCGAAATGCCTGCCCACATGATTACTCCTTCCTCAACAATGCAGGTCTATTTTCGCATGTTCCCCAATCAATTTGACGCCTGTCGCTTGACTGCTGCAGAGCAAATTTGGGGCACCCTCCATTCCGATAGCCAGGTTGATCTGCCCCGAGAAGAGATCGTCAATTTGCCGGATCTACAGCTTTTCCGTACCGGTTATCCCTTCACCGTCCGCCAAGATCTTTCGGAAACAGCCTTGGTTGTACCAGACAATCCTTCTTTGGAAGAACTCGGTCTGATGCTAGAGGTAACCGAGCGTTTAGGACGGCTCTCGATGGCCGACGGGATCAAAATTGAGGCCTACACCCGCTCAGCCTTGCCAGAAGCCATCCGCCGGGATCGCCATTTAATTGGTATCGGCCTGCAAGGGAATGACCGCCGCTACCCCCTGCAAGAAGCCCTCATGGCCGAGGGATCCCTGGGTTTGGGGCCGCTGCTGACTCGGTTGCGGGGGGAGAATGTTTTGCAAACCTTCACTGATGAGCAAGGGGTCATGACCCAAGTCATTTCTCCTTGGAATTCCCGGCGGGTGGTGCTCAACTTAACGGCCCAGCGATCCAGAGCTTTGACAACGATCCAGCGATTTTTCGCCTTGGATAGTAGCTTCTTCCAGATGGGCGGAGATACAATCCTGCTCAACAGTGAAACTGACTTCTACTACCTGACTCGGCTACCCAAGCGTTTGGTTGCCAATGTTTCCCCAGTAAATAGGCTATATCTATTTTTGCGGCAAAACTGGATTCTACTACCCATTGGTTTTCTGATCATTGCCTTGGGGCTCTATGGATTTATGCAGGTTTACCTAGAAATTATTCGCCGCCGCAATCATGGCTCGTAGTTTGAGGGAGGGTAGCTTTTGGCAGTTAGTTCGCATTCCGAGTCTCGACCATCTGTGATCGAGCAGATCTTAGCAGAAACCCTACCGGCTCAGTTGCAAAAAAACATCGCTAGACTCAGTCGTTCTCAGCAGATTTTGTTGCTGATTGGGCTATTTATTCTTGCCATACCCCTGATTACAACCCCTGCCAACACTTGGCAAAACCAAGCCATTATCGGCGGAACCATCTTTTTTGTTGCCACCCGCATCGGGCATATTCCTCAAATGCGAGGGGTGCTGCTTTTAATGAGTCTGCTGACCACTAGCCGCTACCTCTACTACCGGATCTTCAATACCCTCAATTTTGCAGGGATCCTAGATAGCATTGCCACTATTCTCCTTTTTGGCGCCGAGTTATATGCTATTTTGGTGCTTTTCATTGGTTATTTTCAGACCATTGCGCCTACCAATCGCAAACCCGCCCCTCTTCCCCCTGAGGATCAACTTCCCCATGTGGATATTTACATCCCCACCTACAACGAAGATGTGGAAATTGTCCGCAAAACTGCCCTGGGAGCCAAGCACATTGATTACCCTAAAAAGACGGTTTATATCCTAGATGATGGGCGGCCAGGACGGAGAAATCCCCCTCGTCAAGCGGATAAACTGCGTCGCCTCAATATGTGGAGAATGGCAGAGGAAATCGGGGTGAAAATGCTCACCCGTAAGGACAACTCCCACGCTAAAGCAGGAAATATCAACACAGCCCTGAGAAAAACCAGCGGGGATTTGATCTTGATTCTGGACTGTGACCATATTCCCACCCGCGATATTCTCAAAAATGTCGTGGGATTTTTCACAGATGAAAAGGTTGCCCTTGTCCAAACTCCCCACTGGTTCTATAACCCGGATCCCTTTGAACGCAACCTCATGTCCATTGGTAAGGTCCCTACGGAAAATGACCTATTCTACCGGGTAATCCAACGGGGAAATGATTTCTGGAATGCAGCCTTCTTCTGTGGATCGGCAGCAACGGTACGCAAAAAATATCTGCTGCAAATCGGTGGCATTGCCACAGAAACCATCACCGAAGACTGCCACACCTCCTTCCGCTTACACAGCTTGGGCTACAAAAGCGTCTATTTCCCCAAAATCATGGTGGCCGGTTTGGCACCGGAAATGTACTCCTCCTATGTGGTACAGCGCACCCGCTGGGCCCAAGGCATGGTACAAATCCTCCGCATCGAAAACTCCCTGTTCAAAAAAGGCCTCGACTGGGCCCAACGCATTTGCTATTTCGGGGCCCAGGTTCACTTCCTGTTCGGGATCCCGCGTTTAATCTATGCGATAGCGCCGGTCTTATTTTTGCTGTTGAATATCAACCCCATTCGTGGTTTAGGTCTGGAGACAGCCGCCTACGCTTTGCCTCACATTATGCTTTCGACCTATGCCAACTATATCTCCTACAAGGAGACTCGCTTCTCCTTTTGGAGTGAGGTCTATGAGTTTGCTATGGCCTACTACGCTGGCTCCGCAACTCTGACGGCATTGATTAACCCGAAAGCAGGTAAGTTTAATGTGACGGATAAGGGCTTGACGGTTGAGAAAAAGCGTTTTGATTTTACTTCAGCCCGCCCGATGTTGGTTTGCTCGGGTTTGATCCTTCTGTCTTTGGTTGTGGCTCCGATCCGGCTCTGGTTTCAGCCGACGATTTGGCAAGCGGTTTTGATTAACTATGCCTGGGGTTTATATAATCTGGCGCTGATCTTTGGGGCTATTTCTGTGGCTGTCGAGCAACCCCAACGCCGCCGTACCCATCGGGTCAATCGGGAACTGCGGGCGGTGATCCATGCTAACGGCCGCTCCTGGACCGGTAAAACCCGCGACATTAGCGAATCCGGAACCTTTATCATCCTGGATAGCTGGCCGATCCTGCCAAGCGTGGTGGAATTGGAGATTTTTGGCGATACTACGGCCCGGGTGCGCCTGCCGGCTAAGCTTATTCGCGGCATTCCCCAAAATGACCAACAGATGGGGTTTGCCTTCGATTTCTCGGGTATGCTTACCCAGCAGCAGTTTGATGATTTGGTGCTGGTGATTTATAACGATGTCAATGAGTGGTATTCGGTCAATTCCCCCTATGAGGACGATCCGGGGCAATCTTTTTTGTTTATTTTGACCAGTCTTTGGCGCACGGTCAAAACTCCCAAAGCCGGAAAAGCTAAGGTAGTGCGTAAGCAGGTTGAGCAGCCCATTCGCCTGTTTGTGGATGGGCAGTACTATGTGGGAACGGTCAATTCCATCGGCACCGATGGGCTGACCTTGGTGGCTTCCCGGACGGTGGCGGAGATTTTGGAGGTTTTGCGGTTGCACTATGTGCCGCTGATCGGTCTGGAAATGGCAACCCCAACTATGACTCACCGGCTGATCGGTAAGGTGGAGGAGATTGGCTTGGCAGGGGATCAGGCAACGATTGAGGTCGGTTTCCCGGCCCAATTGGAAAAACAACAAGCCAACAAAATTGCCGCTGCTTTCACCGATGTGTCCACAGAGCGACCCGCAGCAGCCCTGTCAGAACGCAGCTAGGACATTAAAGGGCAGGCTTCGAGGTGACCGCCTGGAGAATGTGGATCTTTTCCTCGTAAACCCTACGGACAATATGATCCAAATCCCCGGTGTTCTCCTCACCCCTGGCATTGACACTGGAACGAACCACAAATAGCCCCAACCGACAATGACAGCACAAACTGACAATCCGTTTGGCCAGATTCAGTCGCTTGAGCTGGGTGTCCCGATCCGTATCAAACACCTCCCCGGCTTTCCACTCGGGCGTCAATACCCGATCGTTGTATAAGGGCCGCCAGATGGAATGGGTCCAAGCGTCACTGCTGGCATCAAACCAAAATTGGTAGTCAACAGTGATGCCCTGGCTGATCAAGCCCGCTGGGGTCGCCACAAGAATCTTGCCGGTCAAATCCGGCGCCTCTGCCAAAGTAGCCGTTTGCCCGGAACGAATCATGTTGATAAATTCCTGAGAGGGCAACTCCGGAAAGGCCCGATGAAACCGCGCCGCTGCCTCCACCAAACTCTGGAATAGCTGCTGATCAACGGGATCCCGCAAAACCGTTGCCAGCCGCTCCACCAACAGTTGCTGTAACCAAAAGTCCAAAGGTAAGTTGGGATCCCGATCCGTTTGCAGCCACTGCCGTAGCTTCTGGTAGCGGCGCACGGCATCAAAGCCGATCCGTTCCGGAAAGCGAATAAACTCCGCTGCCCGGATGGTGCGCCCCAGGGTATCGTTGACGTCCTCCGCCAAAAGCTGGGCCCGCAGGGGGTCGAGGGGCAAAAGCATCTCCAGCATCACCCGCAGTTCCGATAAAGTCGGCGATAACCCCCACTGGGGATGTCCAAGCTCCATGGCCGTCAACAGGGCCCGTATTAAGGGATACTTGACCAAGCTGGGATAGGATGCCAAGGCCTGCAGCCTGTCTTCGCCGATGACACTGGCCAAGGTCAGGGACAACCCCGTTTCCACCTGGGGGGTGATTACAGCGATGGACTCAGGAGGGATCCCCTGATGGAGGAGGTTTTGGATGGCTTCTCCCATGAGTTTGGCAGCTTCCAGGAGGGTTTCTGCCGCCAGGAACTCCACCTTGGGCAGGGTGAGGGGGGGCGGCAAGCGGATGGGGTTTTTGTAATCTTTGGAGATGGCCCGGGCCAGGTGATCCCCGAAGTAAAACTGCAGGGGGGAATCCGCCGGGGGCTGCAGATACTGCATTTGAGTTTGTTTGCTGATAAAGCCTGCCATCAAGGTGGGGACTGCCGTCAGGGCCATGCCACCGCCGATGGTGTAGGCAAAAAAGCCACTGTGCAGTTTCTCCTTGCCGGCTAGATAGAACTTGAGGGCCACTGCCGAACTTTCCTCCGCCTGGGCCACCACCAGATGTTCGATCCCCTGCCAAAACCGGGGGGAGCGCAACACATACTCCCGAAACAAGTAGAGCTGGGTGCCGAAATCCAAAGCTCCCAACTGCACACAGGCAGAGCGCAAGCGGCGAGCACAACACCCCAAAGCCCCCAACTGCTGCAGCCGCCGCTGTTCCTCTGGATCGGGCCAAGCGGCCCGTAGACGCACCCCGATTTGCTCTGGCTCCAGGTCAGAAGCGGCAGCGATGTAGGCAGCACTGCTAATTTGATCCCACACCTGGGCAGCCTTCAGCCCCATATCGGCAAAAATCTGGGCATGGTCCGGACACTGCTCACAGGTGCGCTCCAAGAGAAATTGGGTCAAATCCTTGGGCAACGTCACCGGCGCAAACCGAGGCCGCTGCCCATCCGCAGCAATCTCCCCCCAATGCTCACTCAACACCCGCCCCACAAAGCGATTGAAGGTTTCAATGCGCCCACCCCCAATCCCCGCCGGGATCCGCCCATACACCAACCCTTCCACGAGCTCCTGGGTCCGCCGCCCCTTGACCAAAAACACAATCCTGTCCGGTCGGGATCCCTGGTGGAAAAGCTGCACATAACGATCCACACAGGCTTCCAGCAAGCCACCATTGGGCAAACCCACCAAACTGCTGTACATCCGGGATCCCCCCTCTTTGCTCCTAGTCTGCCCCATCCCTCCCCCACCGCCGGTAAAGGTTTCGTTAAGAACCCCGGACATAAATCGATACATGCCCTCCCCCGGAAAAAATTGACAGCAATCCTGAAAAACTGTAATAATAGATACAGAAATCAGAAAGTTCACAAATAACTTTTCTTTAGATTGATTTAGGGATCCGGTATCAGGGTTAGTGGTGCTTTCTGGGTTCAGGTTGTTTTTTGGAGGTGGGTATGGTGTTGTCTTATCGGGGTGTTCAGTTTGCCCGTCAGGGTGAGTTGGCTGGCCAGCCCCTGCAAGGGAGTTTTCGCGGACAGTCTTTTGTTTACAAAACCGAGCCCCTAGCTCAACCGGGGGATTTTCAGTTCCGGGGGCTACCGACCCGGGTGATCGAGGGATCCCGGGAAGCGGGAGAGCGGGTGGCGGAAGCTAGGGCGATTGCTTCGGTGCACCAGGCCAATATTCGCCGGCGTTTGGATCAGCGGCTAGAATCGGCGCGCCAGCGGGGGGATGAGCGTTTGGTGACGATGCTGGAAGACGAACGGCAGCAAATGGCCTAGGCCACACTGGGGATCCCCCTGGTGAGGGGGATTTCTGGGGGCAGGTATGATCATCAATAGGTTTTGCTATCGAGTTATGACCTCATTGGGTTCGCGGCCTGCTCTCACTTCCTATCTTTGGCACTGGTGGCATCGGCTCACCCAAAATCTGCGCTTAGAAACTCGCCTGCTATTTGCGGCTACTTTGGCGGTCTCTTTGGTGGTGAGCGGTTTTACGTTTTGGGCGGTCAACAGTGTCCAGCAGGATGCCCAGTTCAATGATATTCGTTTTGGGCGGGATCTGGGGCTGTTGTTGGCAGCAGACGTCGCCCCTTTGGTGGCAGAACACAATACCCAAAAATTGGCCCAATTATCCCGCCAATACTATCAAAATACCACCAGCATTCGTTACCTCCTCTATGGGGATCCCGAGGGACAAATCTATTATGGGATCCCGTTTTCCAATTCGGAGGTGAAGACGTCTTTAAGTTTGAGTCGGCGGATTCAGTTGCCGGACAATCAGATCCCGGCGGAGGGGGAGTCTTTAGTGCGCACTCACAATACCCCCAATGGGCGGGTCACAGATATTTTTGTGGGGATTTACAACGACCATGAATATCTGGGGATTTTAGCCTTAGGGATTAATCCCAACGAAACGTTAATGGCGGCTTCCCGCTTGACACGGGAGGTTGCCATTGGGGTGTTTGTGGCGGTGTGGGTGTTGGCGATTTTGGGATCGGTGGTGAATGCTTTGACGGTGACACAGCCGATCAAGGAGTTGGTGGCGGGGGTGGAAGGGATTGCTCGGGGGAATTTTAAGCAGCGGATCCAACTGCCTTTGACGGGGGAATTGGCTCAGTTAATCAATAGCTTTAATGAGATGGCGGAGCGGCTGCAAAGTTACGAGGAGCAAAATATTGAAGAGATGGCCGCTACCAAGGCAAAGCTGGATATTCTGGTTTCGACGATTGTGGATGGGGCAATTCTGTTGGATCCGGATCTGACGATTTTGCTGGTCAATCCGGCGGCGGAGCGAATTTTTGCCTGGGAAGGGGTAGTGGGGCAGTCGTTGTTAGAGGTGTTGCCCAATGATGTGCGGGTGGAGATGACCCGGCCGCTGATGCAGATGGCCAAGGGGGAACTGGAAACCCAGGAGTTTCGGGTGCGGCTGCCGGAACCCCAGGCCCGGGTGGTGCGGATTTTGGCTTCCACGGTATTTGACCAGAAAAAACAAAACCCCAAGGGGATTGTCATGACGGTTCAGGATATTACTCGGGAAGTGGAACTGAATGAGGCGAAAAATCAATTCATCAGTAATGTCAGCCATGAACTGCGCACTCCCCTGTTTAGTATCAAGTCTTTTATTGAGACCCTTTATGAGTATGACGACCAAATTACCCCGGAGGAGCGCAAGAATTATCTAGAGATTGCTAACCAGGAAACGGATCGTCTCACCCGGCTTGTCAATGATGTTTTGGATCTGTCCCGCCTGGAATCGGGGCGGCAGTACCGTTTTGATGCCATTGATATTGCCGCTTTGATCGAACAAACCCAGCGCACCTATCATCTGGCAGCTCGGGATAAGGGGATCAGCCTCACCCACCATGTGCAAGCAGGCTTACCTCTGGTCTATGGTAACTATGACCTGCTGCTACAGGTTTTCACCAATTTGGTGGGCAATGCCCTCAAGTTCACTCCCGCCGGTGGTCAGGTGACGATCCATGCCACCCTCAGCCCAGAACCCAATGCCGTGCGCCTGGCGGTCAGTGATACGGGGATCGGTATTGATCCGGCAGACCACGAGCGCATCTTCGACCGCTTCTTTCGGGTGGAAAACCGCGTCCATACCCTGGAGGGCACCGGGCTAGGGCTGTCCATCGTCCGCAATATCCTGGAAAAACATAACACCCGCATCCATCTGGACAGCAAGGTGGGGCAAGGGGCTACTTTCTGGTTTGATCTGCCTCTGGCCCATCCCGCCACTGAGGAAAACTCAGATAGGGGGGCTGAAACAACAAGCCTTGAGTCGGCCCAACCTGAACTGCTGTCCCTGCCTGCCCAGTCTTAGTGCGCACATACCCCAACCCCACCACCTGATCCGCTAAACTCACGCAACTGGTCACAACCCCCTCTTTGTGCCCAGCAATGGTAATCGGGGATCCCGGGGGGACGGGCTGGTGCAGCACCAGCCCCCACAGGCGTTGACGCAAGCGCTGGTAGGTGGTCTGCTTAGCCAAGACTTCCTGACCGATGTAACAGCCTTTTTGCAGGGAAATCGCCTGCCATAACCCAGCTTCCAAGGGATTGTAGTCGGGGGTAATCTCCGCTCCCCACGCCGGTAACCCCCGCACCACCCGCGCCACCTGCCAATCCGCCTCCGTCAGCTTCGGGATCCCGGCCAGCCACCGGTGCAGGTGAGGGGCAAACTCCTGTTCCACCCAAACGGTCAGGCCACCACAGCCCAAACCGGCATCGGCAATCACCCAAGCCGGGAAGGTGGGCGGCGGCGGGGATCCCAACACCCGTACCATCTGGGTGGTGTCGCTGCGGTCCTCAAGGCGGCTCTGGCGGGAAAACTGCAACAGGCGCTGAATCCAGGGGATCAAGGTGCTTCGGGATCCCGGCGAGGTGATCAGCCACCAGGCTTCTGTGTCTACCCGCAGGAGGGTGACCAGATCCAGCAGGTGGGCGGTGGCGGAGAGAAAGGTGGTGAGGGTGGATTGACCCACGGGCAGTTCCCGCAGCTGTTGACTGGTTTGGCTGTGGAGATAGTCGGTCACCCCGGGGCCGGCGAGGAACAGTCGTCCCCAGTCCGAGGCATCCCACCAGCCGGGGCCGTGGGCGAGGTAGTCTTCTAGGGCTGATCTGGGGTAGGCTGCCAGTGCCATCAGACGTAGAGGAGGGTGACCAAGGCGCGGGATACCACCTGCAAAATCAAAAAGGCCAGGATTGGGGAAAAGTCCATCCCTCCCAAAGGCGGCAGGATGGAGCGAAAGAGATTGAGATAGGGGTCGGTCAGTTGGCTGAGGGTAGCAAAGGGCTGGCTATACCAACTAATGCCGG
Organism: Thermostichales cyanobacterium HHBFW_bins_127; assembly: GCA_039794745.1. Lineage (GTDB taxonomy): Bacteria > Cyanobacteriota > Cyanobacteriia > Thermostichales > Thermostichaceae > JAUQVP01. The sequence continues at coordinate 9,778 of JAUQVP010000007.1, forward strand.
GAAACCAGGACAACAAAACCCGAATGATCAGCAACACCAAATAGATATTCAGAAACTGCACCAGGGCCCGCACGATGGTTGCCATGGGTTCAGCTACAGCTAGTAAGGTCGTTAGGGACAGCACGGTCACTCACCCTCTGGGAATACGTAACTTTTAGTGTGACATGAAGCCTGGGGAGCGCCTAGGGAACTGCAGGCAGATCCCTAGTGGCCAGCTTGGTTGGCTTGGTTGGGGGCTAGCAATTGACTGCGGGTATCTTGGATGGCGGCGTTGAGTTCATTGATTTTGGCTTCCAGGCTGCGCCGCACCTCCAACAGCCTGTCGTTATCGTCGGGGTGGCTGTCATCGCTCAAGGCGGGTTTGCTCTTTTTGCCGGCGGCTTGCAAGCGAGGGGCTAAGGATAGCCCGACCACAGTGCCCACAACACTGCCCACCACGGCACCGACCACCAGCCCAGTCCAAAACTCACCTTGCCCTTGGGATTCTGCCACAGGACCCTCGCCACACTTCTGTTCAAGAATAGCGGATCTGGGCTAAAGTTGCCTATGCTGCAGGGATGGCATTTGCCGCCGCACCTGCTGCAGCCGCTCAGGGTTGATTTCAGCAATGGCCACCCCGGGCTTCTCCCCACCCGCATCCGCCAAGATCGTCCCCCAAGGGTCGATGACCATGGCGTGGCCGTGACACTGCCGCCGCTGGTAGTGGGTGCCCACCTGGGCGGGAGCAACCACATAGGCGGTGTTCTCAATGGCACGACATTGCAGCAAAACTTGCCAGTGGTCTTTGCCGGTGAAGGCGGTAAAGGCAGCGGGAATCAACAGCACTTCCGCCCCTTGGGCCACTAAACGGCGGTACAACTCGGGAAACCGCACGTCGTAGCACACGGACAGCCCTAGGGATCCCAAGGTGGGGTGGGGGTAGACGCTGATGGTGTTGCCGGCGGCGACGGTGCGGGATTCTTGGTAGGTGTTGCCGTCGGGGAGGTTGACATCAAAAAGATGAATTTTCCGGTAGCGGGCTAGCTCGATGCCGTTGGGATCCACCAGGCTGGCGGTGTTGTAGACTTTGCCGTCGGGACCGGGCACGGGGAAGCCACCCCCGAGGAGGGTGACTTGAAAGCGCTGGGCCATTTTCTGCAAAAACTCCTGGGTCTGCTGGGCGATGTGCGCCGCCTGGGCAGCTTTGTCCGCTTCCGGACCCATGAAGGAAAAGTTCTCCGGCAGGGTGACAAGTTCGCAGCCTTGGCGGGCGGCAAAGTCAATCCATTCCTCCGCTTGCTGCAGGTTGGCGGCAAGGTCGGGGGTGCTCGTCATTTGCACGGCGGCAGCAAGGTAGGGACGCATGGCTCAATCGCAAACTGGCGTTTTCTATTGTGGAGCCATTTGGGACGGTTCTGGGGCGTTTGGGGGGAGAAATTGAGCCTGAATATCCACAATCACGGGGGTATGGTCGCTGGGTTTGTCGAGACGGCGGGGACCAGGGTCGATCCAACAGCGCTCCAAGTAAGGACGCACGGGAGCACTAACATAAACATGATCAATCCGCCACCCCTGGTTGCGGCGAAAGCGTCCCGCCCGGTAGTCCCACCAACTGTAATGCCCCGGCTCGGCAGTAAAGTAGCGAAAGGCATCCGTCAGAGGCAGTGCCAGCAGGGCTTGCAGGGCTTGCCGCTCCGCTGCTGAGGCCATCAGGCTGCCGGCCAATCCAGGATCATAGTAGTCCCGATCATCAGGGGCAATGTTAAAGTCCCCACACACCACCAAGGGATCCCCCACCCACTTTTGCAGGTAGTGGCGCAGGCGCTCTAACCATTGCAGTTTGTAGTGGTATTTGTCGCTGTCGAGTTCGCCGCCGTTGGGCACGTAGACGTTCACAATCTGCAAACCCCCTAGCCGCACATGCAGCAGGCGCTTCTGCTCATCCCACTGGGGATCCCCAAAGCCGTAGCTGACGACGGTGAGGGGGTGGCGGCTGAGGATGGCGACGCCGTTGTAGGCCTTTTGCCCGAAGACGGTGCAGTGGTAGCCGAGATCCTGGAGGGGTTGGTAGGGAAATTCGGGGTCGCTGACTTTGGTCTCTTGTAGGCAAAGGACGTCGGGCTGCTGATCCTTGAGCCAGGTTTGCAGGTGCCCGAGGCGGCTGCGGATAGAATTGACATTCCAGGTGGCAATCAGCATCAGTCCAGCATGAAGTCCGGCAGGGGATCGGGGGGCTGGGGCTGGCTGGGCTTGGGGGGGACGGGGAGGGGCTTGACGGCATGGTGGGGGCGGGTGGGGAGGGTGGGGGGGGTTTGGGCTTTTTGCTGCCAGAAGTTGATGGCCGCTTGCTGCTCCTGGATCAGCTTGGCCTGCTGCTCCACCTGCGCCTGCAGGCTAGCCAGTTGCGGCCGCAGGCTCTCTAGCTCCCCTTGAACCTGCTGATACTTGGCTTCCCAAGCTTTGACCAGGGCCTGCAGTTTGCTTAGCTCATCTTCGCTAGCTTCCTGGATTTCGGGATCCCCATCGGCTTTGGCGGGACGACGGCGCGGGGCCGGTTTTTTCCCCTCTGGGGTGAATAAACTGCGGGCAAGGGTTTCATTGTTTTCGTCCGTCACAGCCTCGGCTCCTTGTGATCATCCCAGCATAGAACCAGCATATCCACTCAGGGGGGCATTAGGGGCGCAGGGAGCGAATCGCCTGTTGAACTTGGGGATTTTCCCGCGCCAATTGGGAAATCAACCGGTACTGTTCTGGGGTGAGGCCGTTTTTGGCAATTACAGCCTGGGCGGCAGTCTCAAATTGATCCTGCAAGCGTAGTTGCTCCTCGGGATCCTGGGTTTGTTGTAGTTGCTGGGCAGTCTGGCTGTAGAGAGGGCGCAGCTCTTCGACGGTGGAGACCCATTTTTGGATTTGCTCCCGGCTCACCAAGGTGCTGCCTAGGGGATCGGGGACAGGGGCCGGGGGCAGGGGGGGAGCTGCCGGGTCAGTTTCAGGGACGGTCAAGCTGAGGGGAGGGGCAGATTCCGCTTCGGCAGGGGGAGCGGAAGCACTGCGCACCAGACCGGGGATGACGCTGATCAAAAGGGCTAAACCTAAGCAACTCCCCACAAGCAAAACCAACCCAAACAACCAATCCTGCCCCGCGGCCCTAGGCGGTTCTTGGGGAATCGCTAAAGGGGCTACCTGCCGGGCTGGCTCCGGTTCTTCTGCCTCTAAACTAAGGGAAAGGTCATAGGCTTTGCGCCGCAGGGGATCTCTGAGGGTTTGGTAGGCCGCTTCAATGCGGGCAAATTCGGCCTTGGCCCGCTCCCGCAAACTGGGAGAAGTATCGGGCGGTAAGTGATCGGGATGAAACCGCTGCACCAAGTTCTTGTAAACCGTTTCAATTTCTGATGGCTGGGCCTGCGGCGGGATCCCCAACAGTTGGTAATAGGTAAGCTTCAGGTCCTGGGTCATGGTCAATCCTTGATCCCCCCTGCTCAACTCTATCCCATTTGCCCAGGTTTGCTCAGGAACTGACCCGGCAACTGCGCCGTTCCTGGGCAAAGGAACCATCAATCCAAGACAAGGAAAAATGACTGACACAACTCAGTTGGGGAAACCGCCGCTGCAACTGACCCATCTGCACTTCTAAAGGTGGGCGCTGCCGCAGAGGCGTTCCCCATAGACCGGCAATGGCCGGACAAACCATCATCCCCGCCGGGGCAGCCTTGACAACCCGCTCCACTTCCTGCACCACACAGGAGGCATCCTCACACAGGGCATAGGCCATGGGATGCCATTCGTTCTGACCGGTGAATTGATCCCAAGGCTGCAGCCGAGCATCAAACCCCCCCTGGATCGCCCGATTGCCATCAGGAAAAAAGACCGCCCCACTGGGGATCCCTTGGGCTTGGACGGGCTGACTGATGGTGCGCAGGTAATCCACCACCCCAAAACGGGCAAAACTGATGGCCAATTGCCACAACTGCGGCTGCCACTGGGCTTGCCGGGTGGCAGGGGGGGGTAGGGGCGGCGGCGGGCCGGGATCCCGACGCAATTCGGCTTGCACCGGGGTGAGGAAGTACTGACTCAGGTCGAGGGTGGGGGTTGGGGGGGTGGCACTGGTGGGTTGGCGCCATTGGGGTTGGGAGCCTGGGAATTGGCGGTCAAGGGCTTGAATATCCGCTGGGGTGATTGTGCCTTGGCTGAGGTAGCGGCGCAGCAGTTCTTGGCCGGCGGCATTGGTACCTAACTGCTGGAACTGCTGCCGGGAAGCCTCCCCGTGGATCCACAGATCGGCAACACTGGTGCTGATGGTGCTGCGCCCGGCCCCGCGGGGATAGCGGATATAGTCGAACAGCACCCCATCGGGACGGCGCTGCAGCACCTGATTGAGCAGTTGCAAGTAGTCCTGACGAGCCACCGGCGACCAGGGATCCACAAACACTTCACTGTTGGTGATGATGTCGGCCACCTCCATCAGGTCGAGATTTTGACTTTCATCTTGGATACTGGTTTGGCCGCGTCCATTTCTGGCTAGGACCGCTTGTCGGTCTGGACGTTGGTAACTAGAACCAAAATTGAGGGAGAACATCCAGGCATAGGCAGACAGTCCCCGCTGCTTGGCGGCATTCAGACCTAGGCGCAGCAAATCCTGATTGGTTGCGGTAGCCCACTGGCCGCTGGCATTGCCCGGCAAAATCGTGCCCGTATCCCGAAAAACCTCAATAAACACCCGGTTGTAGCCCAGATTGACCACCCGGTCAAAAATCTCATCCATCACCCCCGGCTGCTGGTCACAGGGGTAAAGGCGTACCCAAATGGCTTGGATCCGCGGCCAACGGCTCTGCCGACATTGCCGCAGCATCTCCCGGTGTTCGCCAATGATCTGGGTATAGGCAGCCCAATCCCGGTCAGAGCGGGCTGCCTGCTGTCGCAGTTGGGCTTTGCGGGCAACTTCTGCCGGGCTTTGACGGCAGTAGGCATCCAAAGTTGAGCGGATCGGCTGCGCCCCCCCCTGGCCTTGGTGGATCAGCCAAGCCCCCAGCAGCACCCCTAAACTCAACCAGCGCCGCCACCACACCACACCCATACCCAGGATTGAAAAACGTGATGCCCATCCTAACAGGTCAGCCTAGCTTGGGAAGTGACTTCCGCAAATCCCACTATAGTAGAATCAACAAAATCCTTTGGATCCATGCCGACCTCCCGACAATGGCTAGAAACGGCCCTGCTGATCGGTGAAACCTTGACCGAGATTGCCAACACCCGGCCGGAATTATGGCTGAACCCCCAACGACCTTGGGATCCCGAATCTGTGGTGGTGGTGGCTAGGATTGCTGAGATGCTTAAAGCTCAGGCCTCTCAAGGAATCACCGGCGCCATTGACGCATTGCTGCGCAAACTCCTCAAGCCCGATTTTTTCACTACACCTCTGCATACCCAGTTGATGACCAAGGTTGTGCAGAAGTGGCAGCCGGAACCGGCAAGGAATGTGGCGGCCATTTTGCTGGATGCTGATAACCAAACCTTAGATGTGGATAAAGAGCAGTGGATGCAAGAGGTGACGAGCAGTAGAATTAACTATCGCTTTGCCTTTGCCAACTGGAAATCGCGAAACTCTGATATTGAGCTAAAAAAAAGAGGTTACTATCTTTTGCACGCCCCAGCAGGGGATGACATGGCAGATGGACTGATGATTGCCTTTGCCAGTACCTTACCCCAGCATTATGCCGAGATTGGTCAGGTTTTTGTCTGCTCTAATGACCGAACTTTTGATAGTTTGGTAGCCACATTTAGCAAATATGATGTCCGTTGTTACCGAGTGATTCAGCGCAGTCGCCATCGAGTGACCATTTACGACCATCAAACGAACACCAGCTACAACTATTCCCCACCCATTCCTGACAAGTCCGATTTAGTTAAGCAAATTGTTGATATTATTCGAGATTTGCACAGGGGAAATCCGGTTTGGATCCCGGTGGAAGCTGTTATGCAACAATATGAGCAAAGCTATGGATTGCAGCTAGGGGAGGTCATCCAGAAGCAGGCCCCTGAGCACGCTTCTGTTACGGCTTTTTTCAGATCTCTCAACCGTTTTGTTGCGGTACACAGTAGCCAAGGTCAAGATTATGTCTATCCTTTTACCCCCGCGCCCAAGCCTAAGCCCAATGATCCGCTGCCCAAATCGAAGCCGGAGCCCGATCCAGCTTCCGCTGCCGCAGTCAAAGAAATGGTGGAAATCATTCGGGAACTGATTCAATCCCAAGGGAAGGATCCCAACGAATATGTCAATCCGGGGGTGATTACCAATGGTTATAAGGAAAAATACGGGCATGTCATTTCCCAAGGTTTGCAGCAACGGGGGCTAGGTGTCGGCCTGCGTGCTTTCATCGAGCAGCAGTCAGCCCACTTCAGTATTCGCGACGGGGAGAACGGCAGGTGGGAAGTTGCCTACAAACATCCCCCAGTCCAGCCCGTCAACCCATGAAAACTATGAAACTCCCTACCCTAGTCCTGATCGTTGCTATGGCCCTGGGGACCTGTGCCTGTGATTGGCTGCCCCCAGAGGAACCCCAGTCCCAAGTCCTGCTCCCACCCCACCCCACCCCACCCCCCACAACCCTGCCCGCCCTCGCCCGCTACGCCCTCACTACCTATCTCACAGACGGGCAGATCCCCCCACCCCCCCACCCCCTCCCCCCAGCCTGGCAACACCAACAGGGGGTCTTCGTCACCCTCAGCATCCAAGGACAAATGCGCGGCTGCTGGGGATCCCTGAGTCCCACCGCTGCCAATCTAGCCCAGGCAACGATCCACGCCGCCATCGGAGCAGCCACCCGGGATCCCCGCTATCCCCCTTTGCGTTTAGGGGAATTGGAGCAGGTGCGGATTCAGGTGGCCTTGATCCAGGCAGTTACCCCGCTTGCGGAGGTGCGCAGCTTGGATCCGACCCGCTTTGGGCTATGGCTTCGCAGTGGCTCCCGAGGAGCTGTGCTGTTGCCGGGGGAAGCCCTCACCGTCGGCTGGCAACTCAGCCGGGCCAAAGCCCTAGCCGGGATCCCGGCAGATGCTCCGGTGGAGTTATTTCGGGTGACGGCGGAATTACTGCATGAGTTTTAGAGAGATTTGGAGCTAGAGACGATTATTGAGAAACATTTCAGTTACGGAATCCCCCGCATCGCTGCCATCGAGTTCTGGTATATCTGCTAGTTCATCTTGGGGGGGCAAGCTGGTGAAAAAGCGAGCTGACACCGCACTACTGCCCAGACGCAGTTCATCTCCCGACTTAAGGGTGTAGGGTTTGTCAATGCGCACCCCATTGACATAGGTGCCGTTACTGCTCGAAATACTCACTCCGTCCCCATCCACAATCTGGAAACGACCACTGGGATCCCGGATCAAAACCGCTTGCAAGCGCGACACCTCAGGATGATTAATGCGAATTGTTGAGCGCATGGAGCGCCCGATTTCGTAGCGATTCCTATCAAGCTTGTAGATATGCTCCTGCCCAGAAACGTTCACGGACAGAACCGAATGCATTTCCAATCTGCCACTCGGCGCACGTGAGACCATGCCGTTGCCATATCTAACCTGTCCCCTATATTTTAGGGCAAGACCCTTTCTCCAGCCCCCGCTAACTTGAGGACTTTCCTAGGAGAATTGGCCGATTTAGCCCTAGAACAAATCCTTGCGGCCCCGCAGCCGGGCAAACACCCGCACGGGATCCCGACTGCCCATAGCTGCCTGTAGATGGGGGTCATCCCAGCGCAAAAAAGGATTGGTTGCCCGTTCCGTGGCCAGATCGCTAGGCACCGTAGGTAGCCCCCGTTGGCGCATTTGAAGCACCTGTTGATAGCGCTGCTGCAAAGCCGGATTGTCCGGGTCCACCGTCAGGGCAAACTGCAAATTTTTCAAAGTATACTCATGGGCGCACCAAATCTTCACCTGGGGCGGCAGCTGGCGAATCCGCTGCAGAGAAACCAGCATCTGCTGCGGGGATCCCTCGATCAAGCGGCCGCAGCCCCCGGCAAACAGCGTATCTCCGCAGAACAAATCCCCCCGCCCCGGCAGGTAGTAAGCGACATGGGCCCTGGTGTGGCCGGGGATGAACAGCACCTCTACCCGTTCCCCCCACACCTGGAAACTCTCCCCATCCTGGAGGGCCCTGGTTTGCCCCGGCACCCGCCCCCGGTCATAGGCCCCTGCCAGCACCTCCACCCCAGGGAAGCGCTCAAGCAACTGCGGGATGCCACCCACGTGATCCCCGTGGTGGTGGGTGACCCAGATGTGCATCAACTCCAGTCCCAACCTATCCAAAGTTGCCAGCACCGGAGCCGCATCCCCCGGATCCACCACAATTCCTTGCCCCCCTTCCCAGAGCAGGAAAACATAATTGTCCGTAAAAGCGGGGATAGGGAGGATCTGCATCAGGCAAACCAGAAAGGATTAGACCAGGCCCGCCGCCCCAGGTGATCCCGCACCAGGATACGCACATAGGGACTGCGCCAGCCACTCAGATCCAATTCTGCCTCCATCAGCCCATGCCCGGCCACACTGCGATACTCCGTCGGTCGTCCCAGGGCATAGATGCGCACCGCCGGGCTACAGCGCACATACAGCCGCTTGCCCACCTCAATCACCACATCCAACAGGCGCGGCCCACTGCTGGCATAAAAATCCCCCGCCTTCAAGGCCTGCAGCAACGCCTCTGGGTCCAGACAAGGGGCCTTCACCATCACCCAGCCCAACATGTGTTCATTGGCATTGGGGACAAAATGGGCATCATCCGTTGCCAGGGCCGTCAGCCGCTTCCCCCGCGCCAACATATAGTCCAGCATATAGGCCCCATCAGCACTGTCATTGTCGTCCTGGCAGCCGGCATTAAAAACCTCCAGCCCATGGATCCCCGGCAGGGACAACATATCCCCCTCCGTCATCATGAACCACTGGGGATGCACCGCCGCCACAAACGCCCCCGCTGCCAAGGCCCGGGCGGCCAACTCCGGCCCTGTCTCCTCCGGCCAAGTGGGGGCAAAATCCAACGGCAACCCCACCGCCAAAATATGCCAGCGATGCCCCAACTCCATCCGATGTTGGAGGGTATGCACCTCCGCACTGATCAGGGTTGTAAACGAGGGGGTGCGAAACGGCCGCGTATCCGTGATCGGCCAGCCAAAGGTATCGAGAAAGTGATCACTCAACGCCAAAAAATCATAGCCCGCCTCCCGATAGCGACGGCAGACCTCCTCAGGGGAGAGCTTACCGTCCGAGCGGGTGGAATGGGTGTGCAAATTGCCGCGATAAAACTGCCCTGACTTTTGAAAAACCGTCTCCACAATCCATCTGCCCTTTCACCTCACTTATTCTACCCCATACCACCCTCCACTTGACCTCACCCTCAAATAACCTAATCTTAATCTATTCTTAGATTTTTCTTATTCGTCTCTTAACTTTTTTGGCTTGGGAAAAGCCGGGATTAAATTATGCTTAAGCCCTGTCTAAATCAACCAAAAGCCATTGACAGCCAAATCCCAACTCACTTAGATTTGGGGATGGTCTCTCGATAGTTGGGATCCCGATGAATCGTCGTCATTTTTTACAGTTGAGTGCTTTAGCCAATGCTGGATTAATGGTTTGGGGATCCCATCCCCTTTTGGCGCAGGGGTCGGGTGCTTTGCCGCCGCCGCCCCCGCCTGGGCCGATTGATTTGAAAGCGGCGGGGGGGATGGAGGCATTGATTGCTGCAGCCCGTAAGGAAGGGGAGTTATCTACCACGGCTTTGCCGGATGACTGGGCTAACTACAAGGGAATTAAGCGGGTCTTTTTCAAGGAAAAATATCCTTTTTTGAAGCATAATGACCTGACGCCGGATGCGAGTTCGGCTGAGGAAATTGAGCAAATTAAGGCTAATGCCGGCAACAAGGGGCCACAAAATCCCGATGTTATTGATGTGGGTTTTGTCTGGGGAGCACGGGCCAAGGCAGAGAATCTACTGCAGCCCTACAAAGTGGTGACATGGGATACCATCCCCAAAGAAATTAAAGACCCAGAAGGGTTTTGGTATGGGGATTATTACGGCACCATGTCTTTTGAGGTGAATGCGGACGCGGTGCCGTTTGTGCCCCAGGACTGGCAGGATTTGCTCGATCCTCGTTTCAAGGGCATGATTGCCATCAATGACCCCACGGCCAGTAGCCAGAGTACCCATTTGGTGTGGGCTGCCTCTTTGGGCAATGGGGGGACGCTGGATCAGCCGGAGAAGGGGCTGGCCTTTTTCAGGGAGCTGGCCAAGAAGGGCAATTTGGTGGCCACATCGTTTTCACCGGCGGCCCTGGTGAGTGGGGAGCTGCCGATTACCTTGCGCTGGGACTACAATGCTTTGGGCAATCGGGATAACAATGTGGGCAAGGCCAAGATCCAGGTGGTCTATCCCAAGAGTGGGACATTGGCGGGGGTTTATCTGCAGGCCATCAATGCCTATGCCCCCCGTCCCCATGCGGCCCGCCTGTGGATGGAGTTTCTCTACAGTGATGAGGGGCAGTTGCTGTGGTTGGAAGGGTACGCCAAGCCAGTGCGTTTTGATGACATGCTCAAGCGGGGGGTGATTCCCCAAAAACTGCTGGACCGGCTCCCTGCTGCGAATGTGAAGGTGGAGTTTCCCAGCCTGGCGCAGGTGGAAAAGGGCTTGCAGTACATCCGGGATAACTGGGTGAAGGAAGTGGGGATCACTTACAAGTCCTGATCCATCCTGATGGGATCCCTATGGTTGCGGTGACACGATTACGGCCGGCCTGGCTATCCCTGTCGTGGGAGTGGCTGGGGCTGGTGCCTTTTTTGGCTTTTGTGGCTGTGTTTTTGTTTTTTCCGGCGTTTGTGATTGTGCAGCGCAGCTTCGTGGATGCGGGGGGAAACTTTACTTGGCAGTACTGGCAAAGTTTGGGGCAGGAAGCCATTAGCCTTGCCTACGGCAATTCCCTACGGGTGAGTTTGATCACCGCCCTGAGTGGGGGGCTGATCGGCGGTATGTTGACCTGGGCGATTACCCTGGGGGGGCTACCGGCGGTGGTGCGCAGTGCGGTGCTGTCCTTTTCGGGGGTGGCGGCTAATTTTGCTGGGGTGCCGCTGGTGTTTGCCTTTGTGGCGCTGCTGGGCCGGATCGGGCTGTTGAATCAGTGGCTGCGCCCTTTGGGCATGCCTTTGGATCCCCAGGTGTTTCTCTATGGTTTTTGGGGGCTCTGTATTGTCTATACCTATTTTCAGATTCCCCTGACGGTGCTGGTGCTGGTACCGGCCTTTCAGGGGCTGCGGCGGGAATGGCAGGAGGCGGCGGCCAATTTGGGGGCAACGCCGCAACAATACTGGCTCTATGTGGGCTTGCCGGTGCTGATGCCAAGTCTGCTGGGGGCGTTGGCCCTGCTGTTTGTCAATGCCTTCAGTACCTATGCGACGGCGGTGGCGCTGCTGGGGGGGGTGGGGCAGGTGTTTGCGGTCACGGTGGTGGTGGCTAATCAGTTCCGCACCGATACGTTCGGGGATCCCGGGTTGGGGTATGCGTTGGCGAGCAGCATGATTGTGGTGATTGGCATGACTATTGGGGTTTATATGGCCAGTCGCCGCTGGGCGGAGCGGTGGAGGGGCTAGATGGTGGTGAGGCTGGGCCGGAGCAGTTGGGCGTGGCTGTGGCTGGGGGTGGCGGCGGTTTATTTGTTTTTGCCTTTGGTGGCGATGGTGTGGGCGTCTTTGCGTTCGCCGACCGGGATCCGCTTTGATGCCTATGGGGAGGTGTTGCGGGCGCCGCGGTTTTTGGAGACGTTTTGGTTTTCTACCCAGGCGGCACTGATCACGATTTTGGCGAGTGCTGGGTTGGTGGTGCCGACGGCCTATTGGGTGGAGCTGAAGCTGCCTAGGTGGCGGCCACTGGTGGAGTTTTTGACGGTGGTGCCGCTGGTGATCCCGCCGTTGCTGATGACTTTTGGGTTGGTGCGCCTGTTCAATAACACGCCCCTGACCAATAGCAATCAAGGGCTCTATGTGATGATGCTGGGGGCCTATGTGGTGATTTCCTTCCCGTTTATGTACCGGGCGGTGGATGCCGGTATGCAGGGGGTGAATCTGCGGGTGCTGACGGAGGCGGCCCAAAGTTTGGGGGCTAGTTGGCTGACAATTCTGACGCGGGTGGTGGTGCCGAATTTGTGGGTGGCGATTCTCAACGGCAGTTTTGTCACGTTTGCTTTAATTCTGGGGGAGTTTACCATTGCCTCGCTGCTAAATCAGCCCGCCTTTAGCCCCTATATGCTCGACCTCAGTTCCCGCAAGGGGGATCAGGCGACGGCTTTGGGGGTGATCAGTATAGCTTTGACCTGGGGCTGTATTGGTCTGTTGCAACTGCTGGGACGGAGGAGAAGCTGATGAGCTTTGTGACCTTGACCGGGATCCGCAAGGTGTTTGGGGCGGCGGTGGCGGTGCACGATTTCCACCTGGGGATCGAGCCGGGGGAGTTTGTCACGTTTTTGGGGCCAAGTGGCTGCGGCAAAACCACGGTTCTGCGGATGATCGCCGGCTTTGAACGCCCTACCCAGGGCTCGGTGGCTATTGCCGGGCAGGATGTGACCCAGGTGCCGGCAAATAGGCGCAATGTGGGGATGGTGTTTCAACAGTATGCCCTGTTTCCCAATATGACGGTGGCAGAGAATATCCAGTTTGGGCTGAAGGTGCGGGGGGCAGATAAGCGCCTCTGCCAACAACGGGTGGAGGAGATGCTGGCGCTGATTCACATGGAGGGGTTTGCTCAGCGCTATCCCCATCAACTGTCAGGAGGACAGCAGCAGCGGGTGGCTTTGGCCCGGGCTCTGGCCATCCAGCCCCAGGTCTTACTCCTCGATGAACCGCTCTCCGCCCTCGATGCCAAAATCCGGGTCAGCCTGCGCCAGGAAATCCGTGCTATCCAACGGCACCTGAAAATGACGACGGTGTTTGTCACCCACGATCAGGAGGAAGCTCTCTCGATTTCTGACCGAATTGTGGTCATGAATCAAGGGCAGGTGGAACAGGTGGGTAAACCTATGGATATCTATAACCACCCCCAAACTTCCTTTGTGGCCTCTTTTATCGGAACTCTCAATGTTCTGGATGCGGAGGTGGTCAATCCGGCGGAGCGAGCCTTGGCCATCGATGGACAAATCCTGACTACGGCAGCGGAACTGGAATCAACGGGATCCCGGGTGGCAGTTTCGATCCGCCCGGAGTCGATCCAGCTCAATCACCGCAATGGCCATGTCAATAGTTTGCAGGCGACGGTGGAAGATATTTACTTTTTGGGATCGATTGTGCGGGTGCGGGCGCGCTTGGCCCGCCAACATATGAATGTGGATACGTTCAATAAGCCGGGGCTGGTGTTGCCCAGTCCGGGGGAGTCGGTGACGCTGAATTTTGACGCGACGGCGGCGCGGGTGCTGCAACGGAAGTCAGATGCCGGCTAGTCAGCAATTGCCTGGGGGGGCCGGGCTAAACTGGATCTGAAGACTGGAGAGAGCAAAGATGCGGTTGCTACACACGATGTTGCGGGTGGGGGATCTGGAGCGCTCGCTGCATTTTTATTGTGATGTTTTGGGGATGAAATTGCTGCGACGCAAGGATTATCCGGGGGGGAAGTTCACGTTGGCTTTTGTGGGCTACGGACCAGAGTCGGAAGGGGCGGTGATCGAATTAACTCACAATTGGGACACAGACCACTATGACATCGGCACGGGTTTTGGCCACATTGCTCTGGGGGTGGAAGATATTTATCGGGTCTGCGCAGAAATTAAAGCCAAGGGGGGACTGGTAACCCGAGAACCAGGACCAATGAAACATGGCTCCACGGTCATTGCCTTTGTCCAAGATCCGGATGGCTACAAGATCGAACTGATCCAACAGGACACTCTGCAGGCAGCCTAAGAACAGGTCACGGCACTGACAAAACGCGGGATCCCGGCTAAGTCGGGGGTGATGGTGATCTGCTGGTAGTGGCCGCTCTCTTGGAGGAGTTGGGCGACGGTCCCTGCCTGCCCCGCCATGACCTCAACGGCCCAAAAGCCACCGGGCTGTAGGTAGTGGGGGGCAGCTTGAATCAGTTCCCGTATGGCAACCAAACCATCCTCCCCCCCATCCAAGGCTAAATGGGGCTCGTAATCCCGCACACTCACCTCCAAATCCCCTAGAGCACCGGTGGGAATATAGGGGGGATTGGCAACCATCCCTTGCAGGGATCCCTGCAGATCGGCTAAGGGGGCAAACCAATGCCCTAGACGGCACTGAATCCGCTGGGCCAGCTGGTGGGTGTGGATGTTGTGCTGGGCAATGGCCAGGGCAGCAGGGCTGATGTCCACGGCATAGACCCGCCGGACCCGTTGGGCTAGACCCAAGGCCAGGGCACCACTACCCGTGCCTAGATCCACCCAGGGACCCTGGGACTTTTGCGATCCCAGCCAATCTAGGGCCAGATCCACCAGCAATTCCGTTTCCGGGCGCGGGATCAACACCGCCGGCGACACCCGCAATCCCATCCCTCGCCAGGTCACTCGCCCCAATAAGTAGGGAATCGGGATCCCTTCTTGGCAATGGCGCTGCCAGAGATGGTCGAGGTGGGCAAGGTCACAAGCGGGGGGATGCCGTTGGCAGAGGTCATCGAGGGGTGACCAGGCGCAGGCTTCCCGCAGCAAGGCATCCAACTGGGAGGCCAGATGGGGGTAGTGTTGCCGCTGCTGCTGCCGCCATTGCCACAGCTGCATCTAGGGTGCATCTAGGGTCTAGGGGTGGGGCGGATGCCGGCGGCTTCCCGACCAATGGGATCTACACCCATCAGTTGGGAGGGGGGCAATGTTTGGATGTATTCTAGGGCCGAGCGGGCCGGTACAAAGGCAATTTTGCGCACATCCGCCTTGGCTTGGCTGTCCAACATCTGCCCCACCACTTGAGCCAGGGTGGTGACTTCGATTTTGGCTTTCTTGGCTACCTCGGTCCCCCCCATCCGATCCAAAGCATTGCGCAGATCATTGGCATCAAAGAAGAAGGGAATGATTTCTAGCCCATCCCGCTCCACGGTCAGTAATGCCCCCTCGGGAGAAACCCCATAAAATAACGGGATCCCGGGAAATTCGGTAATTTTTTCCCCGGAGGCTTTGGCGATCTCTAGGGCTTTTTTCACTTCCGCTTCCCCTGGCAGGACTTGGAAGACAATGTCTGGGGTTTTTTGCCCTTCGGCAATTTGGTAGGCGTAGCCCAAAGACATGGGCACGACCTGGGCTTGCTGACCGATGGTGGGGTTGGTTTGTTTGATTTTTTCCACCACGGCCAAAGCCTGCTTTTGGTCAAGCCAGAAACTGGCTACCTGCAATTGCTTGCCCCCTTCCTGGGGGATGTTGGCCAAAACCGGTGCCCCATCCTTGCCCACAATCGTAAACACCGGCACAATGTTGAGCCGCTCGGAAACCTCCTCACGGGTCATCGGCCCATCTTTGGCAGCAGGGGCCGGGGTCTGAGCCATAACCCCCTCCCCTATCCCTGCCAGACATAACCCCAAAACCGCTGCCAAAGCCACCTGACGTAAACGCATCACCTTAACTCCCAACAACCACCAGCACATCGCTACCTTAAAAAAGGTTAGGGATCCCCGTCCATACCTTGTCTGGCAGTGATCCTTACCTTGAGTCGTCAGCATTATCTTAGCGGGGATAGGGCAGGTGCCAACAGGTGCGATTACGGCTAGACAGAAAAATTCAAACCCAGTTGCCGGCCCAATGGCGGCTCGGGGGGAAGGGCAGGGGTCTGGGCCCGGCGGCTACCGAGTTTTGCCTGAATCTGGCGGGCGTAAGCCTGAAAGTCGGGCTGGCGGCGCAGGGCTGCCAGTTGGGTTTTGGCCTGCCGGAGGGCTTGCCGGTGATCCACCAGGGGAGCAGGATAGTCCTGCCCAATCCGGCAGCGGCTACGGGCTTGTAAATCCCTGTCCATCTGCCAAGGGGCGTGAATCCAGGCGGCCGGTACCCCCCGCAATTGGGGCACCCAGCGTTTGATAAAAGTCCCCTGGGGGTCGTAGGTTTGGGATTGCTGGCCGGGATTATAGATGCGCAGGGCATGGATACCGGTGACCCCAGATTGCATCTGCAGTTGACTGTAGTGGATCCCGGGTTCAAAGTCGCTGAACAGTTGCGCCAAGGGATCCCCGATTGCCCGCCAGTCGAGCCAGAGATGGTAGCAGGCGAAGCTGACCAGCAAAGCCCGGAAACGGAAGGGCAACCAGCCCTGATCCCGCAAACAACCCATACAGGCATCCACGAAGGGATAGCCGGTCTGACCGGTGAGCCAAGCTGCCAGCCAGTCCGGGCGGGGATCCCGGGGTCGCAGGGATTCACAGGCAGGGTGGAGGCAGGCAAACTCTAGGGGGGGATGCTGCTCCAGTTTTTGGATGAAGTGACAGCGCCAGGCCAAACGGGCGGCAAAGGCTGCCAAACTGCGTTGCCACTGGGGGTCTTGGATCTGGGTTTGGCGCCGGCGGAGGGCATGGTGGACTTCCCTGACCGAAAGGCTGCCTAGGGCGAGGTGGACGGACAGGCGGGAGGAATGGATCGGGGCTAGGCTGGGGCTGGCCAGATGCCGTAGGTAGGTGCGGCTGCGCTGCTGCAGAAAGGAGTCCAGGGTGGCGATGGCTGCCTGCCGCCCCCCACGCGGCACCACCCCAGCCCCACCAGGGCCAAACAAGGGATCCCGTTGGCTTGGCAACACCCCTGGGTCGAGATCTGCAACCGCCAACAACCGGCCAGGAGGGCAGGTCTAGGCGCTGCTGCCGTATGGATGCCCAGACATCTCGGCTCTCCAGCCGCCGCACTACCCCATTGCTAGGATATTGGTACCAGGGGATCCCGGCGGTGCGGCACCAGCGGGCCACTTGGCGATCCCGTTGGTAGGTCCAATTGGTGCCGGTTTCTTCGTGGCTGTGCAGGGCTAAAAGGCCGTAGCTGTCCCTAAGCTGGGTCAAAACATCCAGGATTGCTCCGACGCGAATCACCAACGGTTGTCCCAAGCGGGCCAGTTCCCGGCGCAGTTCGGCCAAAGCAGCGTGGGTGGGCAGCCAGTGGCGCCGGGAAGCATAGGGCTGCCGCCAGGAGTCCGGCTCCACCACATACAAAGGCACAACCGGATCCCCTGTTTGGGCTGCCGTCCAGAGGGGCTGATGGTCGCTGATGCGCAGATCCTTCTTAAACCAGACCACCTGGATCCCCATGGCACCTCAGTCCCTAAAGGTCACCGGCAAGGGATCCCCAACGGCCAAATTCAGGCGGCGGGCGGTGCCGCCCTTGAGTTCCACCACCTGATCGACCGATTGGGAGCCGGGGCTGTAGAGGGGGCAGGGTTGTTGCCGGCAGGGGGGGACATTCTCAGCGATGTGGATCACCCGGCCGTGGCGCAGGAAAATAATGTCCAGATTTAGACAGGTATTCCACATCCAAAACGTCATCGGCTGAGGGGGATCGATCACAAACACCATCCCCTGATCCGGGGGCAACTGGGTTCGGTACATTAACCCCTGGGCCTGTTCCGCCGCCGTTCTAGCCACTTCTAGCCGAAAAACCTGCTCCCCAATCTGGGTTTGCGCCCCAAACTGCACCTGCCACTGTCGCCCCGGATCACAGACCAGATCCGCCTGCGCCCAAACCGGGATCCCGGCGAGCACCAACCACAGCCCTAGCACGAGCCCCCAGTTCATGAGCGATCCCGCAACCCTTCCAGGGTCTTCAGCAACTCCTTGAGATTGCGGTCATTACCGCCAAAGTCATACTCTCCCTGGCGCCCCACCGAAACCAACCGCAGATGGGAAACCCCCGCATCCCCGGGATCTGCGGTGATGTCGACTTCAATGTCATCTTCAAACTTAAAAAAATTGGTCCGCGACAGCCCCTTGACAATCCAATGGGGCCCGGCGGGATCTCGATCTTCATAGCGGGTCTTGAGCAACTCCCCCCGCGGCCAGACCCGCAGGGATTCCTGAACCAGCTGCACTGCCACCCCCGGCGGTACCGGCAGTGTCACCTCCCGCACCGCCGAATTGCCCGGCTTCAGGGTCAGCGCCGCCACCGGCAACGCCAACCACCCCATCAGCACAATCACCAGCAGAATGCGCAGCATACACCATCACCAAATCGTTACCAATCCTAACAAAACTCAGCCTGCCAGGGACTACTCAAGCCAGAAACAGATCCCCTACAATCAAGGCATAGGTAATAATACGACACACCCTATGGCAGCCTCCGGGATCCCTTTACTATCTGATCGCGAGATTCAAGTCATTGAGTTAATTGCCGCCGGGCTGACCAACCAAGACATTGCCGAGAAGCTGGAGATCAGCAAGCGCACCGTGGACAACCACGTCAGCAACATTTTGGAAAAAACCGGCACCAGCAATCGCGTTGCCCTGGTGCGTTGGGCCTTACAGTGGGGGAAAGTCTGCCTTGATGACGTCAACTGTTGCCCCCTGAATGGGCAGGGGAATTGACCCCCCGGGCCAGGGCTTGCAGCCGTTGCAGGCGCACCAAAGTCGTCACATCCGTCCGGTCCAAATCCGGAAGTCGCTCCAAAGCCTGCCAGAGATGGGCAGCCGCCTGCGCCCGCGAATACCCCCGAAACTCCGCCCGGGCCAGGGCAAAATCATCCGCCGCAAAGTGAGCCGCTTCCCCCGTCTTCTCCAGCCAAATCTGTCGGGCTGCCACCGCCGCCAAGCCCCCCGCCATCACCACCCCCACGGGATCCCCGAGCACCGCTTCCACCAGCGTCCCCACCCCCGCTGCCAAAGTGACAAACTGATACAGCCCCGGCTGCAGAAAACTACGGGACTGAGCCCAGCCCACCTCCCGCAAAAACAGCAGATCCCGCTGCCCCTGGGGCAGGGCCAACCAGCGACCCAAATCAAGCTGAATCTGGATCCGCGGCTGCCAAGGAGCCTGCGGACGCCTCTGAATCAGGGATCCCTGCCCCGGGACAATGGTCACAAAAGCCCTGAGGGAAGCCGGCAGCAGATCCCGCAGCCGCATGATCTCTTGAGTTGTGGGCAAAGCCTCCGTCTGGTACATAGCTCACAAGCACAGTAACACTCTTTAATTCCATCACAAGAACGCCGGACTACCGTGCGATAATGTGCAGCGATCCTGCTTCAGCAACTTCTGTGCCTGCCCTTACTTTTTCTCTCCCTGCCTACTTAGCTGAGCGGCAGCAATTGATAGAGACAGCTCTGCTAGAAGCCCTCAGCCGTTCCGAAGCCAGTGCCGTCCAGCCGGGTTATCCCCCCCGTCTGTTTGAGTCGATGCGCTACAGCCTCATGGCCGGGGGCAAACGCCTGCGCCCTATCCTCTGCCTCGCCGCCTGCGAACTAGTCGGGGGATCCCTGGAGCAGGCCCTGCCTACCGCCTGTGCCCTGGAGATGATCCACACCATGTCCTTGATCCATGACGACCTGCCTGCCATGGACAACGACGATTTTCGCCGGGGCAAGCCCACCAACCACAAAGTCTTTGGGGAGGACATGGCGATTTTGGCTGGGGATGCCCTGTTGGCCTATGCCTTTCAGTACATTGCCCAGTACACCCAGGGGGTTGCTCCGGAGCGAGTTTTGGAGGTGATCCAGCGCTTGGGGGCGGCGGTGGCCGCCACTGGTCTTGTCGGCGGGCAAGTCGTAGACCTGGAATCCGAAGGGCAGCGCATCAGCGCCGAAACCCTCGACTACATTCACCAGCACAAAACCGGCGCCCTCTTGGAAGTCTGTGTGGTGGCCGGCAGCATCCTCGGTGGGGGATCCCGAGAAGATACCCAGCGCTTGGGTCAGTTTGCCCGTGCCATTGGTTTAGCTTTTCAGATTGTGGACGACATTTTGGATGTCACGGCTACCAGCGAGCAGCTGGGCAAAACCGCCGGCAAAGACCAAGCCGTACAGAAAGCCACCTATCCTAGTTTATGGGGTTTAGAAGCTTCCCAGGCCAAAGCCGAGCAACTGATTGCTACCGCCAAAGCCCAGCTCGCACCCTGGGGATCCCAAGCTGAGCCCTTGCTGGCTTTAGCGGATTACATTACCCATCGGACCCACTGATGTTGAGTTCCCTGCTCCACAATCCCCTGTTATGGATTGCCCTGTCTGCCAGCCTGATGGCTCAGGTGGTGAAGTTGCTGTGGTTTTGGGGTCGTTCCGGGCAGTGGGAGTGGCGGTTGTTAGTGCAGACCGGTGGCATGCCCAGTTCCCATGCCGCTTTAGTCAGTGCCCTTTGTGCTGGGGTGGGATTGCAGGAAGGGTGGGACAGTGTTTTATTTGCTGCCTGTTGTGTTTTTGCCGTGATTGTCATGTATGATGCCGCCGGCATTCGTCAGGCAGCCGGTCAGCAGGCGACCGTTTTGAACCGCATGATTAGCACCTTGTTTGACAAAGACCATCCCCTCAGCGATCAGGAACTCAAAGAACTGCTTGGCCATACCCCCTTGCAAGTGTTTGTGGGTTCAATTTTGGGGGTATTGTGGGCGATTATGCTATCCCAGGTTTGGGGCATTTTCCCGGCCCAATAACTCCTCTTGCCAGCCAGAGCTTCAATACTTGCCTGAGATAGGGTTGTCCCCACGCAGTGATGCCAAACGGTACAGAATCTTCTCAGATGGAGTTGGGAACCCTAAGCCTACCTTCACCAGCCGCGGTACGGCTTGGGGTTTCTGTGTCATCCTGGAGATGGTGGATGGACAAACCCTGATGAAAGAGCCTCAATTGTTGACTGTGATCCCGACCGTCATTGAAGAGTCGGGGCGTGGTGAAAAAGTTTTTGACCTCTATTCGCGGCTGCTGCGGGATCGGATTATTTTTCTGGGCCGACCCATTGATGAAGAGGTGGCTAACCTAGCCATTGCCCAGATGTTGTTTTTGGAAGCGGAGGATCCCACCCGGGACATCTATCTGTACATCAATAGCCCTGGTGGCTCGGTCTATGACGGCATGGGCATCTACGACACGATGCAGTATATTCAGCCGGATGTCTGCACCATTTGCATGGGGCTGGCGGCTAGCATGGGGGCCTTTTTGCTCTGTGCCGGGGCACCCGGTAAGCGCATGGCCTTGCCCCACGCCCGCATCATGATCCACCAACCCCTAGGGGGAGCCCGCGGCCAAGCCACTGATATTGAAATCCAAGCCAATGAAGTGTTATTTATCCGGGAACAAATTAACGCCATTATGGCGGAGCGCACCGGTCAGCCCCTAGAAAAAATCGAGCGGGACACAGACCGAGACTTCTACATGAGCCCAGAAGAAGCGATCAACTATGGGTTGATCGACCGGATTGTGGAAAAACGCTCCCTCCCCCGCCACAAGGACTAAAGGGGGCACTGCCAATTTTCTAGTTTGGGACTAAAGCGGAGGTTCTCGCGATAATCCACCGGACAGTCAATAATCGCCGGAACCGGTTGCTCGAGGGCCTCTTTGAGAATAGGGATGACATCGGCAGTCTGCTCAATGCGATAGCCCTTCAGTCCCATGCTTTCTGCCAAAAGGACAAAATCAGGGTTGTCAAAATGCACAAAGCTGGACTCCCCAAAATAGTTATGCTGTTTCCACTCAATTAAGCCATAGCCACCATCATTGAAAATTAAGACCACAAAAGCTGTCCCCACCCGCTTGGCGGTCTCCAGTTCTTGGCAGTTCATCATAAAGCCCCCATCCCCAGTGACCGCCACAATTTTGCGATCCGGATACACCAATTTGGCAGCAATAGCCCCAGGAATGGCAATCCCCATGGCCGCAAAACCATTGGAAATAATACAGGTATTGGGCTGCTCACAGTGATAATGGCGAGCCATCCACATTTTGTGCGCCCCCACATCGCAAATAACAATATCTTCCGACCCCATTACCTGCCGCAGGTCATAAATCAATTTCTGGGGCTTGACCGGAAAACTCAAATCCTGACTGTAGGAAGCATACTCGGCACGAATCACCTCCCGCAACCGCACAGCACAGGGATCCCCAAGGCCGGTGCGGTCGCAGCGTTTGAGGATTTCTAGGAGGGAATCGCTAATATCACCAACCACCTCTGTAACCGGGATATAACTGCTGTCAATTTCTGCTGGGGTAGCGCCGATATGAATAATGGGCAGGGTGCCTTCGGGGTTCCATTTTTTGGGGGAATATTCAATCAAGTCGTAGCCGATGGCAATCACCAGATCCGCTGTCTCAAAGCCCCAACTGATGTAATCCCGCTGTTGTAAGCCTACGGCCCACAGAGATAAGGGATGCTGCCAGGGGATCACCCCTTTGCCCATGAAGGTATTGACAACGGGGATGTGCAATTGGGTGGCAAATTGGGTGACGGCAGCGCTGGCATGGGCGCGAATGGCACCGTTCCCCACCAAAATCAGGGGATTGCGAGCCTGGGCAATTTGCTTGGCCGCATCCTCCAAACTGGCAAAGGAAGCGTAGGTTTTGTCCACATAACTGGCACCTAGGGGATGGCCGGTCACCTCCATGGCGGCAATGTTTTCCGGCAGATCAATGTGAACAGCACCGGGTTTTTCCGTCTGGGAAACTTTGAAGGCCCGCCGCACCAATTCTGGAGTGATGCTCGGGCGAACAATCTGGGCATTCCACTTGGTGACGGGATGAAACATGGCCACCAAATCTAAATATTGATGGGACTCAATGTGCATGCGATCCGTACCCACCTGCCCGGTAATGGCCACCAGGGGAGCCCCATCTAGGTTGGCATCAGCCACCCCAGTCATGAGATTGGTAGCCCCCGGCCCAAGGGTAGAAAGACAAACCCCCGCTTTCCCCGTCAATCGCCCATAAACATCCGCCATAAAAGCCGCTCCCTGCTCATGGCGAGTGGTAATGAACTGAATTGAGGAGTGCTTGAGGGCCTGCAAAATGTCGAGGTTCTCTTCCCCCGGCAAGCCGAAGATATACTCGACGCCCTCGTTTTCCAGACAGCGCACCAACAATTCCGCAGTATTCATGGATCCCTAGCTCTGTGTTGGGCAGATCCTAGCAGGGAGGAGCTTGCGGGCTGGGGATCCCTTAAGGTTTACTTTTGCCGTTCTAGGATGCCGCCGCCAAGGAGCCGCTCCCCATCGTACCAGACGGCAGCTTGGCCGGGGGTGATGGCAAACTGGGGTTCGGCAAAGACGAGGCGGGCCCGCTGTTCCGGCAAGGGGATGACGGTGACGGGGACGGCTTCAGAGCGATAGCGGACTTGCACTTGGGCAGGGATGGGATGATCGGGCTCGGGGATGGAGACCCAATTCACACGGCATACGGTGGCTTCGGCGCTGAGAGCTTCGCCGCGTTCCCCCACCACCACCCGATTCATGGCCGGATCCAGCCGCAGCACATACAGGGGATGGGGAGCAGCAATGCCAAGGCCTTTGCGCTGCCCGACGGTGTAGTGGTGGATGCCCTGGTGGTAGCCTAATACCCGCCCCTGACTGTCCACGATTTCCCCTGGGCGGGGAGGCAGGTACTGATCGAGGAATTGACCCATGCTGCCGTGGGCCTCGATCAAACATAGGTCCTGGCTTTCTGGCTTGTCGGCAGTACTCAACCCCAAGCGCTGGGCATGGGCACGGGTTTCATCCTTGCTCAACTCCCCCAAGGGGAAAACCACATGGGCCAACTGCTCCTGGGTCAAGTCATAGAGAAAATAGGACTGGTCCTTGTGGCGATCCCGAGCCCGCAACAATTGGTAACGGTTGCCTTCCTGCACCACCCGCGCATAATGCCCGGTGGCAATCCAGGGGATCCCAAACTCTTGATAGGCATAGTCGATCAAGGGGGCAAACTTGACGGTGCGGTTGCATTGGGAACAGGGCAAGGGGGTGATGCCATCCTGGTAGCCACTCACCAAATAGTTGACGATGTTGGCGGTAAATACCTCTCGGCTGTCCACAATCCGGTGCGGGATCCCCAACTGGTCGCAGATGGCAGCGGCATCAATCATGCCTTCGCTACAGCACTGGCCTTTGCCTTTCATCAGCCACAGGGTAACCCCAATCACTTCATAGCCCTGTTCAACCAACAGGGCCGCCGCCGTGGAACTATCCACCCCCCCGGACAGCCCAACCACAATCCGGGGACGGGAGGAACTCACAGGTAACATACAAAAATGGGTCAGGTAGAATGGCACTCAAATCCAGTGTAGCCATTTCTTTCCCGCTCCTGAGGGACAAAAACTTGCTACACCAGAAGAAAGAGCCAACGAGGGATCCCCATGACTGAGACGGATTGGTTTACCCGCACCCGCTGGATTGTCTACGGAGCCGCCAGCAGTTTGATCGAGTCTCTCCAGGATCAGAGCAAGGCCCAGGCCAACTGGGAGAAATATGGCTCCAAGCTCACCGATGTCAATGCTTGGGACAGCCTAGCCAGCGAGTTAGCCAGCAAAGGGGCCGTCACTGAGGAGGAAGCCCGCCGCTATGTGGAGGAGATGCTCAACCCAAAAACATCATCCCCAGAGACCCCAGCCAGCAACCCTGGGCCGGTGCCAATCAAGATCCATGAGGTAGTCCAAGAAGCAGAAGCGACGGATACCACCCCCATCAGCGCTGCTGACATCGCTGAATTGATGGACCTCACCCGGGAAATCGAAAACCTGCGTCTGGATCTGGAAAAGCGCCGCCTCGATGGGGATGTCTGATGCTAAGCGGTCAGATTGCCCTGGTCACCGGCGCCAGTAGCGGCATCGGTCAAGCCTGCGCCCATAGCTTGGCTCAAGCCGGCTGCCGTGTCATCCTCACAGCCCGCCGCCAAGAACGCCTAGCCACCCTAGCCCAAACCCTGGAAAACCAATTCGGGATCCCCATGCTGCCCGTTGCCCTGGATGTGCGGGATCCCGAGGCAGTGTTCAAATCCCTGGAGACCCTCCCAGGGGAGTGGCAGAAGATTGATATTTTGATCAACAATGCTGGGTTGAGCCGGGGTTTGGAGCCTTTCCACCAAGGCGACCTACAAGACTGGCAGGAGATGATCGACACCAACATCAGCGGTTTGCTTTACGTCACCCGGGCAGTCCTGCCGGGGATGCTGGAGCGGCAGCGGGGGCATATCGTCAACCTGGGATCCATCGCTGGACACATGACTTATCCCAACGGCACCGTGTACTGTGCCAGCAAAGCTGCCGTGCGTGCCCTCACAGAAGGGCTGAAGATGGATCTGTTGGGCACACCGATTCGGGTTACCAGCGTCGATCCGGGGCTGGTGGAAACGGAGTTTGGCCAAGTGCGCTTCCACGGGGATCAACGCCGCGCCCAACAACTCTACCAGGGACTTACCCCCCTCACCCCCCAGGACATCGCCGAGGTGATCCTGTTTTGTCTCACCCGCCCGGCCCATGTCAACATCAACCAGGTCATCCTCATGCCCGTGGATCAAGCCAGCCCCTACCACCTTCACCGTCGTTCCGAGGATTTGTAGCCTAGGCAACAATTATCCCCCCCTAACCCCCTAAACTTGGGGTAGCCATGGGGGAATGCTATGACCGCTCAACTCAGCCAGGGATCCCGAGTTAGCCGCTGGCAGGGACTGTTGTGGGAAGCCGGGATTGTTGGGGTGGTGGCGCTGGGGTTGATTTTTGTGGCGCCGCTGCTGCTAGATAGCTTTCGCATGAACTTGCTGGCCCGGTTTTTGGCCTTGGCGATTGTGGCCCTGGGGATTGATTTGATCTGGGGCTTTACGGGCATGTTGAGTTTAGGGCATGGGGTCTTTTTTGCCTTGGGGGGCTACGCTTTGGGGATGCACCTGAAGCTGCAAATCCCCGAAGATAGTCTCAGCCCCTTGCCGGAGTTTTTCTCCCTCTATGGGGTGACGGAACTGCCGTGGTTTTGGCGACCGTTTTACTCTTTTCCTTTTACCGCCGTAGCGATTGTCATGGTACCGGCTTTGTTGGCGGCTTTGTTTGGCTATTTGGTAATCCGCAACCGAATTCGCGGGGTGTATTTTTCCATTTTGACCCAGGCAACAACGATTATTTTCTTTAATTTTTTCAATGGGCAACAGAAGCTGATCAATGGCACCAATGGCTTGACCAATTTTTCGACAATTTTTGGCTACCCCATCAATGACGCTAATGTGCGCTTTGCTTTTTATGTGGTGACGGTGTTGATGCTGGCTTTGGCCTATGCCCTCTGCCGCTGGCTGACCAGTGGCTTGTTTGGTCGGCTTTTGATAGCGATTCGCGATGATGAAGCCCGGGTGCGCTTTTCCGGCTACAACCCCACCGGCTTTAAGGTGCTGGTGTTTGCCATTTCTGCCGGCTTGGCCGGGATCGCCGGGGCCCTGTTTACGGTGCACACCGGCATTATTTCCCCCCGAGCTATGGATATTGCTTTCTCCATTGAGATGGTGATCTGGGTGGCGGTGGGCGGCCGCGCCACCTTGGTGGGAGCCATTGCGGGCACCCTGCTGGTCAATTTTGCCAAAAGCTTGCTCAGCGAACGCTTCCCGGAGATCTGGCTGTTTTTCCAGGGGGGACTGTTTTTGCTGGTGGTGATGGCCCTGCCCGATGGGCTGGTGGGCTGGCTGCGCACCACCGGCCGCCACTGGTGGACCCGACAACAGGCCTCTGCCCTCCCGTAAACTTGTCAATGTGAAGTTTTGTAACTATACTAAAGGCACCTGTGCTAAGGAGAAAGGCTATGTCCAACCCCAATGTGACGGAACCCAAGTTTGGTTTTAATAGCTATGCGGAGCAGTTGAACGGGCGGGCGGCAATGATTGGGTTTTTGCTGGCGCTGGTGATCGAAGCGGCGACCGGGCAAGGGGTGCTCTCCTGGTTGGGCTTGATCTAGGTGGCAAGCTGCAGGGTAAACCAAAAGCAACTGCCTTGACCCAGGGTGGACTCAACGCCAATCTCACCCCCTAGCCGCTGCACAATCTCTCGGCAAATGGCCAACCCTAATCCGGTCCCTCCCTGGGTGCCTTTGACCTGGGCAAAACGCTCGAAAATCCGCCCTAGCTCCTCCGCAGGAATCCCTTTGCCGCGATCCTCAACGGCGATCCTCACCCTGCCGGACTCAAGTCTTTCCACCTCTACCCTCACCGGGGATCCCGGTGGGGAAAATTTGTGGGCATTGGTGAGCAGGTTAACCAGGACTTGGGTAATCCGCTCCGGGATCCCCAAAACTGCGGGCAGATCGCTGGGGATATGCCAGTGGAGGGGTTGTTGTTTTTGGTCATAGAGGGGGCGGATGCCCTGGTCAACTTGGCGACAGAGGGGTTGCAGATCCACGGGGTTGAGGATCCAGGGGGTTTTGTCTGCTTCCAGGCGGGAGTAGTCCAGTAGGTCGCTGATCAGCACGCTCAGCCGTTGACTTTCCTGCTTGATGAGGTTGAGCATCTCTAGGGCTTCGGGATCCCGTTGGAGGGATGCTTCTTCTGCCAGGGAGCTGACCAGCAGCAGAATGGAGGTGAGGGGGGTGCGCAGTTCGTGGGAGACGTTGCTGATCAGGCTGGATTTGAGGTGGTTGAGTTCGGCCATTTGCTGTTGGGCTTTGGCCTGCATGATCACGCTATTGGCGGAGCGGGCGACGGCGGTCAGTACTCGTTCTTGGGCGGAGCTGAGGGCTTGGCGGCTGGCGGTGCGCAGTTCCATCTGGGCAGCCAGGGCAATCCCATAGACCCAGTAGTGGCGGAAGTGGCTGCGGTGCAGCTGCGGCTCTGGGCTAGGGGGTAGGCTGGGAGCTTCTTCTTCCAGCCAGCGTTCTAAATCGGGGTCGACCAGATCGGGGGCCACATAGTGCTGCAGCATGTTACCGCGTTCCCAGTCCCAAATCTGCAAAATCGGCAGTTGCAACTCGCTGATCAGTTCTCGGCAGAGATTGTTCACAATGTCGCTGACATCGAGGGTTTGGCGGATACTAGTGCTAATGCGATGGATGGTCTGGGCAATCCAAAAGTCCTCCTGCTGCCGGGACAGCAACTCATGCCATGCCAACAGCACCCCCAAATGCTCCGCCACCGCTTGGGTCAGGGACAATTCCCATTCCTGCCACTGCCGCCGGGGATCCCGGTGGGCAATCAGGATGATGCCATTGGCGGGGGATTGGCTGCGGGGGCGGGTGATGACGGCATGGGCTTGGACACAGTCAATGCCCAGGTAGATGGGATCTGGCAGGGGGAAGGGTTGCAGTTTTTCCGCTAGCCTCCAGTCGTCGGCTATGGTTTGTTCCCCTAGGGCATGGCTCCCGTAGTGGGCGCTGAGGGTAAATTGTTGGGCCAAGGCATCATAGGTGCCCACATGGGCTTGGCTGCAATGGAGGGCTTCACCGATGCCAAGGGCGGTGCGCTGTAAAATCTCCGGCAGATCAAAGGAACTGCGAATGTCCTGGATGATCATATTCAGCAGCACCTCATAGGTCACCTGCTCCTGCAGCAAGTCACGGGTAGCTTTGCTAACCTTGGTGCGCATGGAAAGCTTGCGACGTTGACGGGCCACGGGATCCCTCCTTTTGGGTCTAGTGTAGACGAGGGGATCGGCTACCTTGAAGGGAGTGGCGTGTCTTGAACTATGAGTCCTGCCTTGAGCCTGCGTTGGTGTCACGATCTGCGGGAGGTGGAGCCGGTCGCCTGGCAGTCCTTGGTTACAGACCGAATCCCGCCGTTTTTACATTGGCATTGGCTCTGGGCCCTGGAGCAAAGCCACTGTGTCAGCCATAAAAGCGGCTGGCTGCCCTGCCATCTACTCGTCCGCCAGGGGGGATCCCTGATCGCGGCTTTGCCCTTATATTTGAAAAGCCACAGTCAGGGGGAGTTTGTTTTTGATCAGGAGTGGGCAGCGGTCGCCAGACAGGTGGGGGTGAGCTACTATCCCAAACTGCTAGGCATGGCTCCCTTGACCCCCGGCACCGGCTACCAGCCCCTCATCCATCCTGACGCCGATGCCGATAGCCTCTGGCCCCTGATGTTGGAAGCAATCGATCAGTTTTGCCGCCAGCGGGGGATTGCCATTTGTAGTTTGCTGTACGTGGATCCCCAATGGCATCAGCGTTTGCAGGGGAGTGGCTTTGTGCCGCGGATTACCCACAACTATCAGTGGCACAATCCCGGTTATCAGACTTTTGAAGACTATTTGCAGCAGTTTAATGCCAATCAGCGCCGCAACATCAAACGGGAACGTCAGTCCCTCCTCACCGCCGGCATCACCCTAACCGCCTATACGGGATCCCGGATTTCCCATCGCTTGTTTGATCAGATGTATGAGTTTTACAGTCGCACCTGTGCCCAGTATTGGAATTGGAGCAAATATTTGAACCGGCAGTTTTTTCGGCTTTTGGATCCAGTGTTTCGGGATTATGTGGTTTTTTTTGCGGCCGAGCGGGAAGAGGAAATCGTGGGGATGTCGTTTTGTTTATACAAAGGTGAGCGACTGTTCGGGCGCTATTGGGGCTGCCGGGAGGAGGTAAAAAATCTCCATTTCAATGTTTGTTATTATGAGCCGATTGTCTTTGCCATTGAACGGGGGGTGCGCAACTTTGACCCCGGAGCCGGTGGCGAGCACAAAATCCGCCGGGGTTTTCCTGCCACACCCCAGTACAGTTTTCATCGCTTTTATGCTCCCCGCCTGCAACGGCTGATCCTCCCCTATTTGGAGCAGGTCAACCCCCTGATGTTGGCAGAATTGGAGCGCGTCAATCAACAGGCTGTGCCCTTCCGGGAAGATCTACTGCCCAGTTTAGCTAACTTGACCCAGATTAGATCTGACTAGCCACTTTTCACCTTAGTCCAGACCGCATCGATCAGACGGGCATTTTCCCCCTCTAAAGGCTTAAAGAAAAACAGTTTTTCCATTTTTGTCTCGTCGGGATAGATGGCGGGGTTTTGTAGATCCTCAGGGGTGATCAAGGGAAGGGCAGCCTTGTTGGGAGTGGGATAGCGATTATAGTTACTGAGCCTGGCCCCCACCTGGGGATCCAAAATATAGTTGATAAACTGGTGGGCCAGAGCAACATTGGGTGCCTGGGCCGGAATGGCTAGGTTGTCCATCCAGATATTTGCCCCTTCCTCTGGAATAAAATACTGAATGTCCTCATCCTCCTCCGCTGCCCGCAAAGCATCACCGCTGTAAACAATGGCAACATTGGCTGAACCTGCTAGCAACTGGTTTTTCCCCCCAACACCGCCAATAAAACCGGCACTGCGCCGCTTGGTTTGCAGGAGCAATTCTTGAATCTGATTCAGATCATCGGGGTCGGTGGTGTTGGGATCCAAACCCAGATAGACCGCCGCCGAACTGATCATCGGACGCTGATCATCAATCAATACAAAGGGCCCCTGCTGCAAAGCCGGATCAAAAATCAGCCCCCAGGATTGGGGAAAATCTGCCGTCAGCCGCCCC
Source organism: Thermostichales cyanobacterium HHBFW_bins_127 (assembly GCA_039794745.1). Lineage (GTDB taxonomy): Bacteria > Cyanobacteriota > Cyanobacteriia > Thermostichales > Thermostichaceae > JAUQVP01. The sequence goes on from JAUQVP010000007.1 coordinate 40,122, forward strand.
CTGTGATAAGCAATCCCCGTTGTCCCCCATTGATAGGGAATTGTGTACTGATTTTCCGGGTCAAAATCCGCATTGGTAAAGGCCGGATCCAAATTGGCCATGTTGGGAAGCAAATCTTTCTGCAATGGCTGCAGGAGATTCAATTCAATCATCGTCGGCACAATATAGTCCGTCGGCACCACCACGTCATACTGACTCACCCCACCCCCCTGTAACTTGGCCACCATGTCCTCATTCGATTCATAGAGGTTGATAATCACCCGGCTATTTGTTAGTTTTTCAAAATCACTGACAATCTCTGGGTCAATATACTCAGACCAGATGTAGAGATTCAAAGTTTGCTGAGCAGTGGTTGTCCGCTGACAACCCGACCAAAGCAGGGATCCCGAAAGCACAACCACAAGCAGCAACCAGGTAAACAGGGAATGACCCAGCCGTTGCTTCATGATCGGAACTCCTAACGAGAAATCCCTGTGATTTTAGCTTAGTTAGCTGTTCATGCCCATGTTGTTGCTGGCGGAAAATTCCTGCATAAAGCGCATGAACCGATCCCATTCGCTCTGATTGGCCATTTCATAGATGACCTCAAGGGCAGCAAACTGACCATTGATGTACTTGGCCCGCAACTCCCGGCAGAACAATTCCCCCTCACTGTCCACCATGCGCATGCCATAGAGGTCGTTGGTGGGCGTATTCAAGGTTTCAAAGCGGAAAATTGCCGACCCCCGCTCACCGGTTTTGGACTTCAGCAGCCGGACACTGGTGGGAACCTCCTCCACACCCCGGGAAAATTCAATGTAGGCCATGACAAAACGTTAACAAAGATTACTCTATTATACGACCTAGACCACCAGTTGGGCCCTAGTCTGCTGAGCTAAGCGCTGCACCTGCTGGCGGGCCCAGGCATCGGCGGCCAAAATGGCCTCTAAACTCGGCTCGGCCACCAGCTGATGTTGCTCACACACCTGCTCCAACAAGCGGGGAATGTCCAGAAAGGCAATCCGCTCCTGCAAAAATAAACCCACCGCCGCCTCATTGGCAGCATTGAGCACCGCCGGCAGTGTCCCCCCCGCCCGCCCCGCCCCATAGGCCAAACGCATACAGGGATACTTGCGATGGTCTGGGGCCTTGAAGGTGAGGCTGCCCACCTTCACCAAGTCTAAGGGATCCCAAGGGGTGGGGAAGCGCTCTGGCCAGGTCAGACCGTAGAGCAAGGGCAGGTGCATGTCCGGCCAGCCCAACTGGGCCAGCACCGAGGTATCCGCCAGCTCAATCAAGGAATGAACAATACTTTGGGGATGGATGACAATTTCAATCTGGTCGTAGTCCAAGCCAAATAGCCAGTGGGCCTCAATCACCTCTAAGCCCTTGTTCATCAAGGTCGCCGAATCAATGGTGATCTTTTGCCCCATCACCCAATTGGGATGCTTGAGGGCATCAGCCACCGTCACCTCACCCAAGCGCTCCGCCGGCCAATCCCGAAAGGCCCCCCCCGATGCCGTCAGAATAATTTTGCGCAAACTCCCCGCCGGGATCCCCTGCAAGCACTGAAAAATGGCCGAATGCTCCGAATCCACCGGGATCAGGTGCACACCATACTGGGCCACCAACGGCATCACCACCGGTCCACCCGCCACCAAGGTTTCCTTATTGGCTAGGGCAATGTCCTTACCGGCGCGAATAGCCGCCAAGGTAGGCAATAGGCCGGCACAGCCCACCACCCCCGTCACCACCAACTCCGCTTCCCCCCAAGCGGCCACCTCCGTCACCCCCTCTGCCCCCCCCAGGATCAAGGGCAGGGGATCGAGGTCGGCCAAACGCTGGCGCAACTCCGGGATCCCTTGGCTGTCTTCCAGGGCCACCACCTGGGGGCGAAACTGACGCACCTGGGCAGCGAGCCGTTCCACATTGCGGCGGGTGGCCAGCCCCACCACCCGAAAGCGATGGGGGTACTGGGCCACCAGATCCAGAGTTTGCGTGCCGATGGATCCCGTGGATCCCAAAAGAGTAATGGCTTTGGGCTGGCTCATAGGAAAGCTTAAGGG
>JAUQVP010000007.1:42266-45169 GCA_039794745.1 Thermostichales cyanobacterium HHBFW_bins_127
TGGCCAGCCCCACCACCCGAAAGCGATGGGGGTACTGGGCCACCAGATCCAGAGTTTGCGTGCCGATGGATCCCGTGGATCCCAAAAGAGTAATGGCTTTGGGCTGGCTCATAGGAAAGCTTAAGGGGGAAAGCTTAAGGGATGCTGAACTCAGTGTACCGCTGGATGGGCCAGCCCGCGGGCAAAAATAAACAAGATAACTTACTCAAGGCCTTTCCATAACTTATTCTATAGCGTTAGGATTGGATTGATAATCATTTGGCTATTGCCAATAGTGCTGCCTAAAGCTACTCTCAACAAAGAATACTTAGTGAAAGGTAAAAATGACTCGTAAAGCCAGTGTAACTCCCCGCATTAACACCCACACCGGGCGGCTCCTGGTGCAAAGAATGAACGATTTACACCTAACCTGGATTGAACTCTCCAGACGTAGCGAATTAAGCGGTGAGGGGATTAAGCTGATTTGTGCCGGGCGACACAGCCCTACCCTCGACCACGTCACGAAGCTGGCCCAGGTGCTGGAAATTCACCCCAATCAACTGATGGCAGCCATCTATGCTGACAAGGAAAAAAAGGATCATGTTCCGGAGCCGGAGATTCCCTTTGAAGAGATGATTCAGGAGATTTCCAGGCGAAAAAATGTCAGCGAACTGCTCATGATCCAAGAGAAAATTACAAAAAGAATTCAAGAGCTTACAGAACCAGCCCCTGCCAATCCGGGAACAGCTCAGTAAACCTACTTAAGCAGCCCGACGATTTGTTTCAGTCCGGCCAGTTCTGCTGCCGTCAAGGGGCGGTAGCGGCCCCAGTCCAACCCCGCTAGGGTCAGGGATCCCAGGGCCACGCGGATCAGGCGCAGGGTGGGAAAGCCGACGGCAGCGGTCATGCGGCGGACTTGGCGGTTGCGGCCCTCCCGCAGGATCAACTCGATCCAGGTGGTGGGGATGTGAGCCCGATAGCGGATGGGGGGATGGCGATCCGGGAGGGTGGGTTGGGGGTCAAGGACTTGGACGTGAGCCGGACGGGTCCGCTGCCCCTCGATGATCACCCCATCGGCCAGGGCCTGGAGGGCTGCCGGGGTGGGGATCCCTTCCACTTGGGCCCAGTAGGTGCGGGGGTGGGCGTAGCGGGGATGGATTAGGCGCTGGGCCAGGGAGCCATCGTTGGTCAACAACAGTAGCCCCTCACTGTCCCGATCCAGGCGCCCCACCGGATAGACAGCGGGGATGGGGATGTAGTCTGCCAGGGTTTGGGTGTCGGGGCGGCTATTGGCCGGGCGGGTGAACTGACTCAGCACCCCGTAGGGCTTGGCAAACAGCAAATAGTGCAATCTCAAAGTCATAACGATTATGGTATTCTAGAATTGGTTCACAAATTGTTACCCTCAAGGAGTCTAACCATGAGTCTTCGTGTTGGCACGTTGGCGCCGGACTTTACGGCCACGGCGGTGGACGATTACGAGTTTAGGACGGTGAAGCTAAGCGACTATCGTGGGCAGTATGTGGTTTTGTTCTTTTATCCTTTGGACTTTACCTTTGTTTGTCCCACGGAAATCACCGCCTTCAGTGACCGTTATGAGGAGTTCAAAGCTCTGAACACAGTGGTGTTGGGGGTATCGGTGGACAGTGAGTTCTGCCACTTGGCCTGGATCCAGACGGATCGCAAGTCCGGTGGTTTGGGTGAGTTGGCTTATCCCTTGGTGTCGGACCTGAAAAAGGAAATCAGCACCGCCTATGGGGTGTTGGATCCCGATGCCGGGGTGGCGCTGCGGGGGCTATTCATCATCGATAAGGAAGGAATTGTCCAGCACGCTACCATCAACAACCTCAGCTTTGGGCGTAGTGTGGATGAAACCCTGCGGGTGTTGCAGGCGATCCAATATGTGCAAGCCCACCCGGACGAAGTCTGCCCCGCCAACTGGAAGCCCGGCGACTTGACCATGAAGCCCTCTCCCAAGGAATCCAAGGAGTACTTTGCTAAGGTGGGCTAAGCCTAAAATCAATCTATAAACCACCAGACAAGAGGCCTTGGGGTCTCTTGTTTTTTCTTATGGACGGCAACTATGGCAGTGATCCTCTGGCATCGGCGCGACCTGCGACTCCACGATAACGCCGCCCTCTACCATGCCTGGCAACGGGATCCCCAGGTGATTCCGGTTTTTATCTTGGATCCGCAGATCCTTGGCCGGGAAGATACGGGCCCGGGGCGGGTGCAGTTTTTGCTGGACTGCCTGCGGGTGCTCGATCACCACTACCAACAGCGGGGATCCCGATTGGTGATCCGCCGGGGGGATCCTGCTTTGGTGTTGGCGCAGTTATTGGCGGCAAGTGGGGCTAGGGAGGTGGTGTGGAACCAGGATGTGGAGCCTTTTGCTATTGAGCGGGATCGGCGAGTGATGCACCATTTGGGAGCTGGGATTTGTCGGTCGTTTCAGGATATGCTGCTGCATGGGCCGGAGGAGATTGTTACCCAGGGGGGGCAGCCCTATTCGGTGTATGGGCCGTTTTGGCGCAATTGGATCAGCCAGCCTAAGGGGGATCCCTATCCGACGCCGGATCGGTTCGTGGCCCATGAGATCGGGAGTGAGCCGCTGCCGAGTTTGGCGGATTTAGGGATGCGTTGTGATCAGGTGTTGCCGGCGGCTGGGGAGCTAGAGGCATTGGCGTTATTGGAGGGGTTTTGTCGGGGGGCGATTTGGGATTATGATGAGCAGCGCCATTTTCCGGCGGTGGAGGGGACATCCCGGTTGAGTCCCCATTTGCGCTTTGGCACTTTGGGGATTCGTTATCTGTGGCGGCGGACCTGTGAGTTGGAGGCGACGATTCGCAGTCAGGAGGGGGCCCGGAATCTGCTGAGTTGGCGGCAGGAAATTGCCTGGCGGGAGTTTTACAAACATGCATTGG
>JAUQVP010000008.1:0-43558 GCA_039794745.1 Thermostichales cyanobacterium HHBFW_bins_127
CCTGCCCCCAGCCCCGCCCCAACCCCCGCCCCCATTGACTATCTGGCCTATGCCAAAGCCGCCTATGCCGCCATCCAGAGCCAGCAAGCCAGCCCACCCCCCCCCACCCCCGCCGCCCCCCCCACCCCCGAACCGGAAACCGAGATCCCCAGCCAGCCGGTGGCCTTTTTTGAATTAGCCCCCAAAGCTGCCGCCCGTCTCGAAGCCCTTGAGGCAACCGCTGTTGCCGAGCCTGCTCCTCCCCCGGCAGAAGCCGTTGAAGTTACCGAGAAGGCGGCAGAAATTGCCTTTGATGCTGGTTTTCGCTGGTCCGCGGAGATTCTAGCCGCCCAGGGGCGCAAAGCCGAGGAAGTCACCCTAGAGGAGATCACCTGGTTACAGAAACTGCAGCAGGGGCTGGGCAAGACCCGCCGCACCCTCGTCAACCAACTCAAAGCCCTAGTGGGTCGTGGGCCCATTGACGCCGAAGCCGTCGAAGAAATCGAAACCGTCCTTCTGCAAGCGGACGTCGGCGTTACCGCCACCGATCAGATCATCCAATCCCTACAGCAGCACATTCGCCAGAACGCCCTCCCCCCCGAACAAGCCGTTGCCTTTCTCAAAGACCTGATGCGACAGATGCTCAGCATTGGCGATCCCAGCTTTGCCCCCCAGCGGGGTCGGCTGAACATTTGGCTGATTGTGGGCGTCAACGGTGCCGGCAAAACCACCACCATCGGCAAAATTGCCAACCTAGCCCAGGCATCCGGCTACCAAGTCCTGATTGCTGCCGCCGACACCTTCCGGGCCGCCGCCGTCGAGCAACTGAAAATCTGGGGGCAGCGATCGGGGGTGGATGTGATTGCCAACCCCGGTCAAAACACCGACCCCGCCGCCGTCGTCTTTGATGCCATCACCGCCGCCCAAGCCCGGGGCACCGAGTTGCTGCTGATCGACACCGCCGGGCGCCTCCAAAACAAAAAGAACCTCATGGAGGAGCTGCACAAGATCCGCCGCATCATCAGCAAAAAAGCCCCTGACACCCCCGTGGAATCCCTATTGGTTCTCGATGCCACCCTCGGTCAGAACGGACTACGCCAGGCAGAAGTCTTTGCCGAGGCCGCCGAGCTCACCGGCGTTGTCCTGACCAAACTCGACAGTACGGCCAAAGGGGGGGTAGCTTTTGCCGTCGTCCAGCAGCTCAAACTGCCCATCCGCTTCATCGGTGCCGGGGAAGGCATCCAAGATCTGCGCCCCTTCTCCAGCTACGAGTTTGTCGAGGCCCTCCTCGCCGACTACAACTGAGCCGCCCCATCCCACCTACTTTAGACAGGAATAAAGTTCTTTGCAATTATTTACCTCTGTTCATATAATGAAAGCTGGAACGGTAGGTATTTATTCCTGTCATGATTGCGACTCACTTCCCTTGGCTGACTACCATCACCTTGCTGCCTCTGGTAGCGGCCTTAGCGATTCCTTTGATGTCACAGCAGCGAGTGCGTTGGTATGCCACGGGAGTGGGAGTTATCACCCTCCTGCTGATGGGCTGGGTCTTTTGGCAGCACTACGACTTGGGGACGACTGCCCTGCAACTGGAAGATGTCTATCCCTGGGTGCCGCAGGTGGGTTTGAACTGGTCGTTGGGGGTGGATGGGCTCTCCATGCCCTTGGTGCTGCTTGCTGGTTTGGTGACAACCCTGGGTATGGTTGCCGCTTGGAAGGTGGAGACCAAGCCGCGGCTGTTCTATTTCTTGATGCTGTTGCTCTACAGCGCCCAGGTGGGGGTGTTTGCCGCCCAGGACATGATCCTGTTTTTCTTGATGTGGGAGCTGGAGTTGGTGCCGGTCTATCTCCTGATTGCCATTTGGGGGGGATCCCAGCGCCAGTATGCGGCTACCAAGTTTATTCTCTATACGGCTATCGGCTCGATTTTCATCTTGGTTGCGGCCTTAGCGATGGCCTTTAGTGGTGACTTTATCACCTTTGATATGGCAACCTTGGCTACCAAGACCTACGGTCATCGGTTCAGCTTGGTGATTTATGGGGCTTTGTTGATTGCCTTTGGGGTGAAGCTGCCGATTTTCCCCCTTCACACCTGGTTGCCGGATGCCCACAGTGAGGCTTCCTCGCCGGTATCGATGATTTTGGCTGGGGTGCTGCTGAAGATGGCGGGCTACGGTTTGATGCGGATGAACATGGAGATGCTACCGGATGCCCATGTGGTGTTTGCGCCGGTCTTGGTGACCTTGGGGGTGGTGAATATCGTCTATGCGGCTTTGGCAGCCCTGGGGCAGACTCATTTGAAGCGGCGGCTGGCCTATTCTTCCATTGCCCACATGGGGTTTGTGTTGGTGGGGATTGGTTCTCTGACTGAGTTGGGGACGAGTGGGGCATTGTTGCAGATGATTTCCCACGGATTGATTGCGGCGATGCTATTTTTCTTGTCTGGTGTCACCTATGAGCGCACCCATACTTTAGTCATGGAAAAACTGGGGGGGATGGCACAGGAAATGCCCAAGGTATTTGCCTTGTTTACCGCAGGTTCCATGGCTTCCCTAGCGTTGCCGGGGATGAGTGGGTTTGTGGGTGAGCTGACGGTTTTCCTGGGGATTACCGCTAGCGATGCCTACAGCAATGCTTTCAAGGTGGTGGTAGTTCTCTTGGCGGCGGTGGGGGTGATCCTGACGCCAATTTACCTGCTTTCGATGTTGCGCCAGGTCTTTTTTGGCGAAAACACTTCTGGCCTTGCCATTGAGAAATACCTTGGGGATCTCAAGCCGCGGGAGTTGGCGGTCAGCTTGTGCTTGATGGTGCCGATCATTGCCCTTGGGGTTTACCCTCGCTTGGCCACCCAAACCTATGATGTCAAGACAGTGGCGGTGGTGGCGGATGTGCGCCATGTGCTACCGACGGTGATTGCTCAGCGGTCCCAGCCTGAGCTTGACCGCTCCATGGTGGTGGCAGCAAATCCGGGTCTCTAGGCGACTCAAGCTAGATACAGCCCTCCCTTGCTAAGGGGGGGTTTTGTTTTATGTTAAATCTGGGGATCGAGAATGGTTTTGACCCGATTGAGCTTCATAATGACATCATAGTTATCGGGATAGAACTGTATGACAAACTGAATCAGGTGATCAGGGGTGCAGGGCTTTTTGAATCCACCATTCCAGGTATGGAAATTCTGATGTATCTCTTCAGAGAGGGTAATTAAGTTATCTACGGATGCTGCCAAATGAGGGTAATGCTCCCTGCTATAGATGTGGTGGACAACAATATTAACCCTGGAACCCTTAGTCCGCTTAGCTCCGGTAATCTGGCAGGTATTATGATCGCGCTTACGGGCAGCATTCATGGCAGCAGCAATTCTTTTCTCCCTTGACTCAAGGTCATCAAGAATGAGCTTAAAGGTCTTTCTTCCTACGATTTCGATAGCTTGGCACCAGCTGCGCCTGTCCTTAACAGTGAGGGTTTGGGCCAGATGTTGTGCCAGCCTATAGAAGCCTGAGAAAGAGTAATAGCGGACACCATCAATATCCTCAAAGTCCTCATAGATCTTCATAGGGGTATGGGTTCTTTGAATTTCCCCAAAGGCTTTATCTAAACGGGCCGGACTTGTACAGAGAATGCTAATGACATCTTTCCTTGATAGGAAATGCCTGTTATTTTTGACGGTAAGGGAGGTGCAGTTTTCTTGGATCTTTTTACTGATAAAGGCATTGCGAATCCTTTCCTTGTGACGGGTAATAAATTCACGGATGCGCTCTAGCAAATTCTTGGGTTGCTTTTGATCCATGTATGGCTCCCTGCTGAGAAAAAGCCCGCTCGTTCAAAGCTCTATTTAGGTAAATAAAGTGGTAACCTTCCTTCAATTCCCACTCATCGCTTGGATCTGCATCAAAAAAGGCGACTATTTTATCTAACTCTTCTACACTAATCTCAAGTACTTTGGCAAGCTCCTCCTCACGAATTGAAAACTCTGACTTTTGACTTCCCACAGCTAGCCCTCTGCACTAATGCTCTTATACATAATTGTCAAACGATCAAAGATGGCAGCATCACCAGTTCCCTGGACATCGGGATGATAGATCTTACTTAACCTTCGATAGGCATCTTTAATATCTTGAGGAGTAGCAACTTTTGGATCTAAACCAAAAACCTCCCAAGGTCTAAAATAATTGAAAATGTTAATTCCATTGATACATCCGTAGCCCTGCTGATTTTCTTCACCAGGAAGAATACCGATGAACTTGCGATAAAGCTTTTCCCATCCATCCTTGGTACTGAGGTTGATGGGCTCCATACCATCTGTTGCCATTTTGAATGCACCGGATTTTCTCAGCTCCGCTGTCGAAGTCACAGAAAAATGCTTGTAGATAGCTTTTTTCAATTCTGTAATGGTTAATGGCTTGACTTTTGGCTCTTTCTTTTTATAGTTTTCGATTACAAAATAGGCAAAATTCTCTAGAACATTTGACTCTAGATGATAAAGCTGTGCAAGGCGATGAATCTCATTCCTCAAATAGGAATTAAGACCGACATCAGGCTGTGTGATTTTCGCTCGACTTGCAGATTTTGGCATGGGCACTGGAACATCTGTAAGTCTTTTCTAGCTTACAGAGGTATGAGGAAGCAAGATAGAAAAAGATCTCTATTCTCAATTTATGTTAATGCCCAAACCGGAAATAACCACAATCACCACCACAGAAGCAAAAACAATCAAGGCATAAAATTGAGCTTTACCACTCTCTAGATATTTGAGGGCTTCCCCAGATAGCATAGTCACCAACCCAGTGAGATTGACAACCCCATCTACAATGCGGCTATCCACTTCCAAAGCTTCCCGAGCCGCTAAACGAGTCCCCTGTACAAAAATTCGCTCGTATAAATCATCTAAATACCATTTGTTAAGGGAAAATAAATACAGTGGCTCAATGCGCTTGGCAATCGCCGCCGGATCAATGCGCTTCTCGAGATACATCAGGGTTGCTAGGGTAATTCCCAATAAACCAATCCCCACAGAACTGCCAGCCATAATCAGAAATTCACCCCAGTCAAATTCACCAGCCACAACCCGCTGCCATTGCTCAGTCAATTCTGGCCAAATATTCAAGACCACCTCTTCTGTGGGGGCATGGACAAAGGCCTCAAAGCCGTTGGCAAAGGGCGTTCCCACTAACCCAATCACCACGGAAGGCACAGCCAACAGTACCAAAGGCAAGGTCATCGTCCAGGGAGACTCATGGGGAACACTGGCATGATGCTCGTCATGACCATGCCCGGTACGGGGAGCATGGGATCCCCGAAATTCTCCCTCAAAGGTGAGAAAATACATGCGAAACATGTAAAAAGCTGTGATCCCGGCGGTGAGAAACCCCACAAGCCACAGGGCAGGGCTATAGGCAAAGACTGAGCCTAAAATCTCATCTTTGGACCAAAAACCGGCAAAGGGCGGGATCCCGCAGATGGCGAGGGTACCGATGAGAAAGGTAGTGGCGGTGATGGGCATATATTTTTTCAAGCCGCCCATGTAGCGCATGTCCTGAGCCAAAACTGGGTCATGGCCTACCACGGCTTCCATACCATGGATGACGGATCCCGACCCCAAAAATAACATGGCTTTGAAGTAGGCATGGGTCATCAGGTGAAACAAGCCGGCACTGTAAGCCCCGGATCCCATGGCCATCATCATGTAGCCCAACTGGGAAATGGTGGAGTAAGCCAAGCCTTTTTTGATGTCGTTTTGGGTAATGGCAATGGAAGCCCCCAAAAAGGCAGTCAAGCCACCTGTCCAGGCAATCACCGCCATCACCACCGGGATCCCTGCAAAGACGGGGAAAAGGCGGGCTACCAGAAACACACCTGCGGCAACCATGGTGGCGGCGTGGATGAGGGCTGAGATGGGGGTGGGGCCTTCCATGGCATCGGGTAGCCAGACATGCAAGGGGAACTGGGCGGATTTAGCCACCGGGCCTAGGAAGACCAAAACACAAAACAGGGCTACCAAGCCGGTACTGACGGCCCCAGAATCGATCAGCTCCTGCAACAGTTCCGGCAGCCGCTCAAACTCAAAACTGCCCGTCAGCCAGTAGAGACCGAGGATCCCCAGCAGCAGTCCGAAGTCACCGACGCGATTGACCACAAAGGCCTTTTGGCAGGCTTCGGCAGCGGCCGGGCGGTCGTACCAAAAGCCGATCAGCAGGTAGGAACACATCCCTACCAGTTCCCAAAAAACGTAGAGCTGTACCAGATTGGGACTGACCACCAACCCCAACATGGAGGCACTGAACAGACTCAAATAGGCATAAAAGCGCACGTAGCCCGGGTCATGGTGCATGTAGCCATCGGTGTAAACCTGCACCAAAATTGCCACCGTCGTCACCACCACCAGCATCATGGCCGTGAGGTGATCCAGGGTAAAACCCATTTCCACGGCAAAGGGGCCGGCCTTGGCCCAGGTAAATGTCCAGCGATAGGGCTCATGGCCCGCCAGTTGGCTGAAAAATAAACTCAAGGCATGGGCCAGAGCCACACCACTCAAGCTCACCACCAAACCCGCCGCCCAAGGACGAAACCCCTTCGGCAACGGACTCAACCCCAGGATGGCTACCCCCAACACAAAGGCTGCAATCAAGGGGTAGACCGGAATCAACCACCCATATTCGTACAAAAGCGCTTCCATAACCACCATCCAGGGATCCCCGTTTATTGTAGTCTGGTGTTTTTCCCCTGCGCTAGGTAATTTGGCTCAACTCTGCCTCCAAGCCGGTCCACCCCCCAACCGGTGATGCCCAGGGCAACTAATCCTGTCAAGCCGGCCAAAGGATTACCACCTACCCCCGTGACCCAGCCCGGCACTACCCCAGTCCAGGTCACAGCTTCCAGAATCGACACCGCACTAAACACCGCCACCCAACCGGCATGGAGCCCCACGGCAAAGGCTAGGGATCCCACGGTTTTGGCCCGATTGAGGATCAGTCCCATCAAAAATAAACCTAAGAACTGGCCCCAAGTGGCTAAAATCACCTCCCAAGGGCGAAGAAAATGCAAAACCGCAAAAATCAAGGCACTACCCCAGCCGGATCCCAGCTCCGTCAGCAGCCAGCCGCGAAACAAAAGCTCCTCCACCACAGCCACCCCCAAGCCCAGGGCCAAACCATAGGCACCCGTTTGCAGCCAAGCCCAACCCGGGATCCCCTGCCAGTGCAGCCAGCCCAGCCAACCCTGCACCCCATAAAGCAGCAGCAAGCCCAGCCCTGCCTTCAGCAGCCCCCAGCCCAACCAGGGCCACCGCTGCCACCTCAGGCCATACCAGGGATCCCCCATAGCCAGGGACCATTGCCACAGCAGCAGCAGCAAGGACACATACAGCCACAGGCTAGCCCCCAGGGAAAACAAACTGGAGGGCAACAGCAGCCAGAGCATCCCTACCCCCGGCAGGGAGAGGGCCAAGAGCAACCCCGCAAACAGCAACAATCGGGATCCCCGGCCCTGGGTTTGTTGGATGCGGGCGTGGAGGTTCATTGGGAGAGGGCCTGCATCACAACCCAGCCGGCCAGCAGCAGTAAAAAGCCGCGAAACAGCAGCGTGACCATTTGATCCTGGAGTTTGGGCAAAAAGCGAGTACTGACCTGCACCCCCAGGAGCCCGCCGCACCCTAGCACCAACCCCGGCAACCACAACACATTCTGGCGAATCACCGTGGTAGTGCCCAACTGAATTGCCAGCCAATCCCCAAGCCCGGCATGGCCCGCCGTTGCTGCCGCCGCCGTCAGCACAATCGCTCCCAAACTGGTCTGGATTGCCGTCTTGATGCTCTCCCCCAACAAGACAATCTGCAACGGCACCATAATCACCCCCCCCCCAATGCCAAATACCCCCGCCAACAGCCCCGCCAGTCCCCCCGTCAACAACCGGGATCCCCAAACCGGGAGTTTGACTTGAGGGATGTGCCCCGTAGCCGCTTGGGCAGTGACCTGTCGCCGCAGTTCCACCAAATACAGATTCAGCAGCAACAAGCCGGCAAACGCCAACAATAACCCCCGCGGCGATAACCCCTGGGCAACTTTGACCCCCACCTGCGCCGTCACCAAAGCCGGGATCCCCAACAGCAGCACCCGCTTGGGATCAAGCATACCCATGCGCCAATTTTGCACCGTCCCCGCCGTCGCCGTCAGAACAATGGAAAGATTACTGGTGGCGACCGCCTGAATGGGCGGGATCCCCAGGCCGGTCATGAGGGGGACCAGGATGGTGCCGCCGCCGATGCCGAGAAAACCCGCTAGGATCCCGGCCACCAGTCCCCCACCGCTTAGCAGGAGCCAAAAGGTCATAGCTGCCGGTGGGTATGGGGGTGTTGTTTGACATTGTCGGCATCCGAGACTTTGCCGGTTTCCCCCAGGATGCGCTTTGGCTCCGGATGGTAGTGGAGGGGAAAGGGCCCTGCCTCCGGTGTGCAGGAAGTGTGCAGGGGCAGATGGCGATAGTTAGGCTTAGTGCGATAGGAGCGGGCCGCCGCCTGCACCCGGGTGAGAAACGATGACCCCAACACCGCCCCCATCGGAAACACCCCCGGCACCTGCACCTGATCCCCCCTCACCAGTTCCCCATAGCTCAAAGCATAGAGCAGACTATAGGAGGTCGAGCGGGCTTGGCTGACAATTGCGTCCAACTCCGCCGCCGGGATCGGCTCGATCACCTGCAGCGGCTGCAACCGCCCCTCGGGATCCCGTTGGTAGCACGTGGCCAGACCAAGGACCACATACTCTTCCGCCTGAACTTCATTGGCAGCAAGCATAAGCAGAGCAATCCAGAGCTTATGTAGTTTAACAGGGATCCCGTGTGGATTTTCTAGAGGACGCCTAGATAGGGTTCTTCTTGTTGTTATCCGGGCATGGGATGGGATTATTTTCCCAGCTTGCCAGCAATTTAAGACTGCTCCTGTTGGGGTTGTAGTTGCAGAGTCTCCTCCAAATTAAACAGTTCTCGCAGCGTCCGCATGGCTGCCCGGCGCGCCTCAATATCCCGCTGGGCCCGCAATTGTACCACCGGATCATGCAGGATTTTATTGACAATGCCCCGGGTGAGGGCCTCAATCACATCCAGATGTTTATCGGCAAAATCCTTCCCCAAGCGGGAGAGGGCTTTTTCCAATTCTTGCTCCCGAATACTTTCCGCCTTCAGCCGCAAACTGCTGATAGTTTCCACCGTTTCCAGAGAGCGCCACCATTCCCAAAACGTTTCCGTTTCCTGTTCCAAAATCTCCTCTGCCACCTTAACCAGCTTTTGCCGTTGCGCCTTATTTTCCTCCACCACACTGGCCAGATCATCCACATTAAACAGAGTCACCCCCGGCAGATCCTCCACATCCGCAGCGATATTGCGGGGCACCGAAATATCAATTAGCATCACTGGCCGCAACAAACTGCCGTAGAGATTAGCCTTTTCCAAAATTGGCTCCGTTGCCCCCGTACTGGCAAAGACCAAATCCGCATTCACCACCGCCGGGATCAGCTCCTCCCAAGGGGTAATGGTGATGGCCGCCTCCGGGAACTCCTGGGCTAACTCCATCGCCCGCTCCAGAGAGCGATTCACCAAAGTCATCCCCTTACAGCCCTTCGCCAGCAAATGCTGCACCAACAGCCGCGACATCTTCCCTGCCCCCAGGATCGTCACCTGAGCTTCCCCCAGGGCTACCCCCTTGCGGAGCGCCAACTCCACCGCCGCCGAACTAATGGAAACTGCCCCGGTGGTAATCTTGACATCCGTGCGCACCTTCTTGCCCGCGGTAATGGCCGCATTAAACAGCTTATTGAGGATCCGTCCCGCCCCCTTGCTCTTTTGCCCCAGCTCATGGGCCTTCTTCACCTGGGCCAGGATTTGCCCCTCCCCCAGCACCAAGCTATCTAGCCCCGCCGCCACCCGCATCAAATGCATCACCGCATCCCGGTAGAGCAGCGTAAACAAGTGGGGGCGGATCTGAGCCAGATCCACCTGCTTATAGTCCGACAGGAACTGCATCGTCTCCCTGACCCCATGCTCCGCATCCGCTGCCACCAAATACACCTCCAGGCGGTTGCAGGTACTCAGGATCGTCGCCTCTTGGATGTGGGGATAGCGACAGAGATAATTAACCGCCTCAGTCCCCTCAAGCTCAGGAATACTCAACTGTTCACGGATTTCCACGGGCGCAGTACGGTGGCTTAGACCCACAACGGCAACAAACATGGCTCTCCCTACGTGTCAGCAAATGAAGGTGTTATCAACGACTTATAAAAAAAGATGGCCAGCTATGAACCTCACCGATCCCTAGCCTAGCCCAAACAATACCTACAGTATCGGCTGAGATGCAGCGGTTTTACCTGAAGAGTTGTTACAGAAACAGGGGGCACAATCCTTTACACTCCGACACATTCCCGATCTGATAACGACACATTTATTGATGAGCTATTCAGGGGGAGCGGCCTGGACTGAGGTAGGCCGCCAGGATCAGGCAGCCCACCCCAAGGTTAATCAGCACATCTGCCAGATTGAACACCGGAAAAGTAGACCACCCCCCCGGCCCCGGCACCTGCACCACCACCGCATTGAGGAAATCCACCACATAGCCGAGGGTAAAGCGATCCCAGCCATTGCCGGCAGCTCCGGCCAGAATGCAGCCATAGCCCGCCTGTTCCCAGAGGTTCCAGCCCTTGCCCCACCAGGCCCAGGCCATCAACACCAGGCACACCCCCAAAGACACCCAGCGGAGAAACTCTCCCCCCTCCGCAAACAGGCTCCAGGCGGCACCGGGATTGGTGACATAGGTGAGATGGAAAACCCCCGGCCACAGTTGGATTTCCCCCAAAGGTTGCAGCACCCGCACCGCCCAGAGCTTCGTGGCTTGATCCAGGCAAAACCCCAGCCCCCCCAGCAGCCAAAAATAGGCATTTTTTCCAGGTAGGAGGGGCTTGCCCATGGCCGAGAACCCAAAAGTGCCACAGCTTTCGAGTATACTGCCAGGTAGTCATCCGTGCCGTAGCTCGAGGTTGCCCATGGCGTCTTCCCTTGCAGGTAACGTTCAGGTTGTTGTGTTTGGGGTATTGGCGGCGATGGCCGTGTTTTTTGCCCTAGGAGTTGTGTTTGCCGACAGTATTATCTATGCTGGTTTTCTTTTGGCCGGGCTATTTTTGAGTATGGCAGGGATGTACCTGCTGCTGAATGCGGATTTTGTCGCCGCTGCTCAGGTATTGATTTATGTTGGCGCGGTCAATATCTTGATTTTGTTTGCCATTATGCTGGTGAACCGCCGCTACACCTTTGCCCCCCTTAAGTTTGGCTGGCTGCGCAATGGGGTAACAGGGCTGGTGTGTGCTGGGCTACTGTCGCTGCTGGTGCTGACGATTTTCCAAACCCCTTGGGCAACCATGCCTATTGCTCAGGTAAACAGTATTGAGATAATGGGGGGGCATTTCTTCAGCGATTACTTGTTGCCCTTTGAGTTGGCTTCGGTGCTGTTGCTGATGGCGTTGATTGGGGCCATTATTCTGGCGCGGCGGGAGTTTATCCTGGCAACTCAAGAGAAGGACACCCTATTTTCGCTGCTGGAGCGTCCCCGTCCCTCTTTGGAGACCCCAGAAACTACTGAGCCTGCTGTGAAAAAGTAATTCCCGTGAGCTAGCCCTATGGAACTGCAATTGACGTTTTTCTTGACCCTGGCTGCTATCCTTTTTTGCATTGGTATTTATGGTTTGGTGGTCAGCCGCAATGCCATCCGTGTGCTGATGTCCATTGAGATTATGCTCAATGCAGTCAATCTCAATCTGCTGAGTTTTTCTAACTTTTTGGATTCAGAATTGGTGCGCGGACAGGTGTTTACGGTGTTTGTGATTACGGTGGCAGCGGCAGAAGCGGCGGTGGGGCTGGCCATTGTCCTGGGCATCTACCGCAATCGCTCCACCATTGATATGGAAAGTTTTAACCTACTGCGTTGGTAGATCACCTGGTCAACTTGCCCGCTAAGGCTATGATTGGGTCATTCTTGGCGGGTGCCGGCTATGAGAGTGACCCTTCTGGTGCTGATGGCAGCTTGGCTATGGGGATCCCCTGGTTGGGGGCATCCGTTGCAGCCGGAGGGGAAGTCGGGGTTTAAGACTTTTCAGGCGATGCAGATTGAGCCGGAAGGGGAGTCAAAGCTGGTGGTGGGGGTGGCGGCTTCCCCGCAGCCTGGTTTGGAGGAGTCGCTCCCTTGGTTGCGCCAGCAGGCGGCGGAGCTGATCAAGATTGCCGAGGATTTAGGGATCCAGATCAGTCCTGGGGGGGCAGCGATGAAAGTGCTTAGTTCCGGCTGGTAGTTATCCCTCTTTCTTGAGGCTTAGCCGGCGTGCTAGGCTAGTTAAGCTATTTTTGCCAATCTCACACCTACATTGAGCGGGTGCTGTCTTGGACGGCTGCTGGGTAGGTGAGTGTTCAACCCGTTCTGGAGATTATCATGAGTGTTGTGACGCTGCCACAATTGTTGGAAGCTGGGGTTCATTTTGGTCATAAGGCCAGCCGCTGGAATCCCAAGATGCGCCCCTATATTTTTGCCGAACGCAATGGGATTCACATTATTGATCTGGTGCAGACGGCGCGGTTTTTGAATGAAGCCTACGAATATGTCCGCACCGCTGCCGAAGAGGGCAAGCGGTTTTTGTTCGTGGGCACGAAACGTCAAGCTGCCGGCATCATTGCTCAGGAAGCTCTGCGCTGTAACAGCAACTATGTTAACCAACGCTGGTTGGGGGGTATGCTCACCAACTGGGCGACCATCCGCACCCGCATCGACCGGCTCAAGGAGCTAGAGGAAATGGAAGCTAGCGGCCTGATGAGCCGACTGCCCAAGCAGGAAGCCTCCCGACTGCGACGGGTGCTGCAACGACTGCAAAAATACCTGGGCGGCATGAAAACCATGCGGCGGCTGCCTGATATTGTCATCATTGTGGACCAGCGCCGAGAAGCCAATGCCGTGCAAGAGTGCATCCGCCTAGGGATCCCGGTGGTGTCGCTGTTGGATACCAATTGCGATCCGGATTTGAGTGATGTGTTTATTCCCGCCAATGATGATGCGATTCGGGCGGTGAAGTTAATTGTGGGTAAGTTGGCCGATGCCATCTACGAGGGGCGGCATGGGCAGTTGGAGGGGGCCGATGATGAGGACTACGATTACGGCGGGGCGATGGAGATGGAGGAGGATGCCTTCCTTGGGGATGAGGATTTGACTGCAGGCGAGGAGGAGGAATAGCCGGGGAAGTCCTGCCACAGGGTTTGCAGGCGCTGATCCCGTCCGCAGGCCTGCCGGTAGAAGCGATAGCGGAGGGGATGGGTCTTGTGGTAGCCCTGATGGTAGGCTTCGGCGGGATAAAAGGTACTGGCCGGGGTGATGGCAGTGACGACAGGTTTGTGGAACTTGGCTGCTAGGTAGTCGGCAATGACTTGGCGGGACTGTTCGGCAAGGGTCTGTTGTTCTGGGCTGTGGACGAAGATTTCCGAACGGTAGGAGTTGCCGCGGTCGCAAAATTGCCCGTACTCATCGAGGGGATCAACGTTGCGCCAAAATAAATCCAAAAGTTGGCTATAGCTGATCTGATCCGGGTCAAAAACCACCTGTACAACTTCCGCATGCCCTGTACCTTGGCGGGCGACATCGTCGTAGCGGGGGTTGGGGACCTTGCCCCCCATAAACCCCGAGGTCACCTGAATCACTCCAGGCAGATCGTCATAAACCGCTTCCATGCACCAAAAGCAGCCGCCAGCAAAGGTAGCTACCTCCGTAGCCGCTGCCACCGCAACTGCCCATCCCCAACCCATCAAGATAACCAGCACAGCCACCATCACACGCCCCACGGGATCCCTCCCCAGTTCTTGTTATTCAAGGTAACAAAAGCCGGGTGTTAGGCGACCCAGAGTCCGCGGGCAAATCGCCACAAGAGAAACAGTTGCAGGGGGAAGGAGAGGATGGTCAGTCCAAGGGCGAGTGTGACATAGATTTTTTCTGCCATGCGGGGGCATGTTTCTGGGTTCAGGGATGTGATGCCGTGCACCAACAGCATCACGATCACTAAAAAAGTGGGAAGGGTATAGCGAATTAGGCTGACCAAACCGGCAGCGGCAGTGGCTGTGATGGAGAGGTAAGCCAAAATCCAAGCTGTGCAATGAAAAGGGAGGCGCAGCTGCCAACCCTTACGGCGCAGATAAAACTCCAAAACTATCAGCAAGACTAAAGTCAAGACCGTCAAGAGGGCTGTCAGTTGATTGAGGATCCCACCCAAAAAGCCACTTCTCATCGTTGTAAGATTATCCCAGACTTTATCCAGGGATGAAACTTGACTGATATAATCCCAACGAAAATAGGTCAGGGGATTGAAAAAAGCTAACCAATCGGCCTGCATCCGCCACCATTGACTTTGCATCTGCTGGTAGATAAGTGCATCCCCCCAGCGCACCTGGCAGTACACCAGAAAACCAATCCCCCCCAAAGCTGAAAACATAGATAACCCCAGCCAAAAAACTAAAGACTTACCCCAAGCCTTGCGTCGATGTTGAAGCAAATATGTCAAAACAGGAACAAAACTAACCGGGATCCCGAAGACTCGGGTGCTGCTCATCAGGATCCCATGGAGGATGGCTAGGGGCCAGCGGATTTTTGAAGTTATAGGAGTAAAGAAGCACCAATATAAAAATCCCATCATTCCCAAACAAAATAGGGATTCTGTATAGCCAAGAATATTGAAAAAAGAGCTGGGAAAACTCAGGATAGTTAAGGCAGCTAGGGCTTGATGGCGAGGTTTGACATGCCACTGCTGCCAGAGGGCAAAAATATATAGCCAAAGTCCCCAGTAAGCTAGGTGGGCAGTGACAAAAACCCCTAGGGATGGGGAAATAGGCAGAACTTGGCTTAGCAGCTTAACCACAATTGGGTAACCAGGGAAAAAGGCAACATTATTGTTGTGGGGATGGCTGGGAAACTCTATCCCCTGAAATTGGTAGCCATGTTCGATAATGCCCAAGTACCAATAGGTATCCCACTGAATCAGATCGGTAAAGCTGCTGTACCCTTGCCGAGACGTCAACCCCAGATAAGCCACCAGAAGCGGCAAACTTGTTGTCAGCAAGCTAGCTAAGACAATCCTCAGCATGGTTCAGCCCCCTCTCCTCCGCTAGCCTACCCCAAGTCCCTTCTTGGCTTAAGATGAAAGCAAGCTTCCTAGAATCACTATGTCTGCTGCCCTGACCAGTCTTGTGCCTGTGGGGGAAACCCACTATCCCCAGCCAGTGTACCCCCGCCGTCCCACCCGTACGGTGATGGTAGCCAATGTTCCCATCGGCAGTCAGCACCCGGTAGTGGTGCAGTCCATGATCAACGAGGACACCCTCGATATTGAGGGGGCTGTGGCAGGCATCCGCCGTCTCCATGAGGCAGGCAGCGAAATTGTCCGTTTGACGGTGCCGAGTTTAGCCCATGCCAAGGCAGTGGAGGAGATCCAAGCCCGTTTGAAGGCAACCTATCAGCCGGTGCCCCTTGTTGCCGATGTCCACCACAATGGGGTGAAAATTGCCCTGGAAGTAGCCAACTATGTGGATAAGGTGCGGATTAACCCGGGGCTATATGTGTTTGAGAAGCCGCGCCCGGATCGCACGGAATACACCCAAGCCGAGTTTGAGGAGATCCGCGACAAAATCCGAGAAGCCTTTACGCCTTTGGTGGTGAAGCTGCGGGACAGCGGCAAGGCCATGCGCATTGGTGTCAACCATGGTTCTTTGGCGGAGCGGATGCTGTTCACCTATGGGGATACGCCGGAAGGGATGGTGGAATCTGCCCTTGAGTTTGCCCAGATCTGCCATGAACTGGATTTCCACAATTTGGTGTTCTCCTTCAAAGCAGCCCGACCCCAGGTAATGCTGGCCGCCTACCGCCTAGCCGCCCGCCGCCTGGATGCTCTCGGCTACAACTATCCTTTCCACCTGGGGGTGACGGAAGCCGGAGATGGGGAATACGGACGGATTAAGTCGGCGGTAGGCATCGGTACTCTGCTGGCCGAAGGCATCGGCGATACGATTCGGGTTTCCCTGACAGAAGCCCCAGAAAAGGAAATCCCCGTAGCCTACGGGATCCTGCAGGCACTGGGTCTGCGCAAAACCATGGTGGAATATGTGGCCTGCCCCTCCTGTGGACGCACCCTCTTCAATTTGGAAAAGGTTCTCCATGAGGTGCGGGAAGCCACTAAACACCTGACAGGACTAGATATTGCCGTGATGGGCTGTATTGTCAATGGCCCCGGGGAAATGGCCGATGCCGACTATGGCTATGTGGGCAAAACCCCCGGCTATATCTCCCTCTACCGCGGCAAACAGGAAGTACGCAAGGTGCCAGAAGAACGAGGGGTGGAAGAACTCATCGCCCTGATCAAGGAAGATGGCCGCTGGATAGACCCCTAGGCCTGGGATCCCCGGTAGCGGAATTGTCGTTTGAGGTTGAAGCGGCGGGCAAAACTGGGCAGATCCCCTTTGCGCCCCACCACAATCAGGGTGTCCCCAAGGGTGAGGCGCTGTTCCGGATCGGGTTCTGTGACGACTGTGCCATTGGCGGCACGCACGGCAACCACAATAAAGCTGCCCTTACCTTGGGCGCTGATCTGGCGCAGGGTTTGCCCGAGGAGGGGGCAGCCAGGGTCAATGGCCAGCTCATCCATGTGTAGACCCACTTGGATCAGGATTTCATTGACGGTGCGGGCGCCATCGTTGCGGTCCAAAAAATCGAGGGTGGCAGGGTGGGTGATCAACTGGGCCATGCGCAGGGCGCCAATGGTTGCCGGCAAAACCACATGGTTGGCACCGGCTAGGCGTAACTTTTTCTCGGTGCCGGGCAGTTCCCCTCTAGCCAGGATTATCAAGTTGGGGTTGAGCTCCCGAGCCGTCAAGGTCAAAAAGACATTGGTGGCATCATCGTCAAGCACAGTGGCTAAAACTTTGGCTTTGTGGATCCCCACGGCCTTGAGGACACTTTCATCGGTGGCATTGCCTTGGTAGCAAGGGATCCCCAGGCTTTCGATTTGGCTGATGCGGTCGGGGTGGGTATCCACGACCACCAAAGGGTGGTGAGCTGCTTGCAGTTGCTGGGCTAGGAGCTGCCCCATGTCTCCAAAACCGCAAAGGATCACATGCTGGTTGAGATCGGCGATGGTGCGGGTCATTTGGTGTTTCTCCAAGGCACGTTTGATTTCCCCTTCGGTGAGTAGTTGCACAATCCCGGAGACCATGTAGACAGCCGAGGTGCTGCCGGCAACAATGACAATCATGGTGAAAACCCGCATGGCTGGGGTAATGATCGGGCGTACCTCCCCGAAGCCGACGCCAAAAACCGTGATCACCACTTGATAAACGGCATCTAAGAATGGCCACCCAGAAACCAGGTAGCCACTGATGGCCACCACAACGGTAATGGCAAAGCAGAGGGCACCCCGGAGGATGTTGCGGACAGAGCCGGTCATGCACCAGAGATACGCGCTTGAGAAGAAGCCTAGAGTAGCTTTTGCTACCAGCGTGGGGCCAGTTCTCAAGGGTGCTGTTGAAACTTTGCGACCCAAAATAGCATCAATATAGAAATTGCTCAGCCCTAGCAGGCTCTGGGAGGTGGCAACCATTGTTAAGATCTGAGTTTTTTCGAGGTGCCCTTAGAGGCAATTGATCATTGAAATTGAAACCGCAGACCTCTTCCCTTTTTCTGTGCTCTTGGCAGCCTGAAAATCTGTAACTGCTATGTCTCTACTGTTTTTGTTGGCAGTTGCCGGTCTATTTGGTCGTCCTTCGCGTTGCTACTTTTGGAAAGACCGGTAAACCCTGCTGTCAGGCGGCAGGTTATCGGGGATCATTTCCGCAACCCATCCGCTGAAGATAGAGCCATTTCCATTGAGACTGAAACAGATTTCTCACCCCTAGCCTTTCTCCTACTTTGAGAGAGGATGTTTAGAAATTTAGAATGGCTATAGTGTTGAGATTTCACCGGATCTGTAAACCCTTGAGGCTTAGTTTTAATAGCCTTAAGGAGGGCTTTAACGTCACTCAAATCATGGGGATAAGGCTAATAATTTGGATAGGCAATTTCAGATAGACAAGCCACCCTACTCTAAAATTGGCTCAGCATTGAGTTGAAGTCTCCTCAGCTCTATAGCCAATTTTCTCTACCTGCTTTGTCATAGCCACTTTGTATAAGGATGTGGTACTCCACAAGTGTTTTTAATCAGTATTCCGGCTGAGGGCAACCGTCTCAAAGTTAATCAAAAGGAAATGACTAAACTGCCTCAAATGCTGGAGTCTAGAGCCCTATATACCCTCACCCCCGGCCCCTTTCCCAAAAAGGAAGGGGGGAGCGCAGAATCATCGCTTTCCTGCCGATACCGGCCATTCTCAGTGAAACTCAGTGAAAATTGTCTACAACTTCGCCGTCCATAGCTCATGATGGCAGGCCAGAAGGCGGCGCCAGTGCCTAGATGCTCGCTTGTGCTCTCAGTCCCTAGCTTGGCTGCGTTGCTGGATCTCTTGCAGGGTTTCCCAAAGGAGCCGCTGGGCCTGCATCTGCCAACCCCACTTCTGGATCCCGAAAGCCATGCTGATGCCAACCACGGCCCCTAGCCAACCCCAGGGCTGCCCCAAAAAGCCCTCCAGTAAGCCCAAGCCGCCAATCCCCCAAAAGGGCAGGGCCACTGTCTGCCGGTTTTCCTCGATGTAACGGCTCAACCCTGTAGCCAACATCCCCTCCAGTTCTTGGCACATTCGGGCTTGATCCGCTGGACTGACGGCTAAGCCAATGGCCCGCCGCAGTTTTTCCCGCTTGCGCGCCGGGGTGCTGTACTCGGTCAGCTCATCTTCTGCCCTACGTAACCACTGCTGCAACAAGCTCATAACCGCACCGGGATCCCTTGCCGATCAAGATAATGCTTGATTTGGGGGATGGAGAGCTGGCCGAAATGCAGCAGGGAAGCCAACAGAGCAGCGGCGGCTTGCCCTTGGGTGAGGGCTTGGGCAATGTGCTCACAACTGCCGGCGCCACCGGAGGCAATCACAGGCACGGGCACAGCGGCAGCCACCGCCTGGGTCAATGCCAGGTCATAGCCGGCTTGGGTGCCATCGGCGTCCATGCTAGTCAATAAAATCTCCCCCGCCCCCAGGCTGACCACCTGCTGGGCCCAAGCCAAGGCATCCAAGCCCGTGCGCTCCCGACCGCCGCGAATCACCACTTCCCAACCGGGCTGATCCAAGCGGCGGCGGGCATCAATGGCCACCACAATGCATTGCTCCCCAAACAGGCGACTGGCCTGCTGAATCAGGGAAGGGTTTTTCACGGCTGCTGAGTTGATGCTGACCTTATCAGCTCCCGCCCGCAGTAGGGTCCGCATCGTCTCCACATCCCGAATCCCACCCCCCACCGTAAAGGGAATAAATACCTGCTCGGCAGTGCGCCGCACCACCTCCAAAAGCAACTGCCGCTCCTCATGGGTGGCAGTAATGTCCAAAAATACCAGCTCGTCCGCCCCAGCCTGATCATAAGCCGCTGCCATGGCCACGGGATCCCCAGCATCCTGGAGATTGACAAAGTTAACCCCTTTCACCACCCGTCCGGCCGTGACGTCCAAGCAGGGGATAATGCGCTTTGCTAACATGCTGACCATCACCAGGCAGGATTTGATTTTAGCCTATTGGAGATTTTTCCCCTGAAGGCAAACCTCAAAACCCCCCAACCCCATGGGATCCAAAAGAGCATGCATCTGCTGGCGCAGGTTCAGGGCCGTTTGTAAATCCGTTTTTGTTATGCGCTGAGCTAAATCCTCGATCATCCCCAGCCGGGCCAGAAATTCTGCCTGGCTCACCCGCTCCAAGGTCTGCCAGCCCAGTCGGGATCCCTGGTTTTCCAGGGCGGTCCAGTTGACGTGGGCGGTGATGTCCTGCTTGCCGACGTAGCTGTAGGGATCGGCGTTGGTTTGATGCTGCCGGTAGCAGAGGAGGGTGCCCTGATGGCGGCGGGGATGGTAGTAGCGGGAGGCAGGATGACCATAGTCAATGGTGATCACATAGCCTCGCTCAAGGATTTGATCGACGGTGCTGACCCAATCCAGCAGGGATAGGTGCACCTCGGTGGTGTAGCCCTCGGGCCAAGTTTGGGATCCCAGACCGCAGAGTTGGAAGTAGTCTGCAATCCGGGGGGTGGACAAGGGGCAGATCAGATCTGCCAAGGGATAGGTGACACACAGTTCCTGCCACTGACCCCCCTGCCAGATCACCCGGTGCACCGGCAGGGCATCTAGCAGTTCATTGCTGAGGACGCAGCCAACCATACCCTGAAAGTCCTGCCAGGATCCCCAACGGACGGGGTGCCCTTGTAGGAGTTGGGCTTGTTGCTGCCGGCGGGCGGGGGATCGCTCCACGATCCCGTAGGTGAGCTGGCCATAACAGGCCGGGGCCTGCTCAGCCAAGGTGGTGAGGATCTGCAGGGCTAGGGATCCCGTACCGGCGCCGCCTTCAAGGAGGGTGAAGGGGGTGGGTTGTCCTAGGGTTTGCCAGCACTGGATCAGGTAGTGGGCTAGGAACTGACCGAAGAGGGGGCTGAGGCTGGGGGAGGTGAGGAAATCCCGGCTGATGGGGCTGGCAGTTTGGCTGTAGTAGCCCCACTCGGGGTGGTAGAGGACGATGTCCATGTAGTCGGCAAAGGTCAAGGGGCCGCGCCGGCCAATCTCCTGCGCTAGAAAAGTCATCAAGGTCATAGGGAATGCTTTTGCTATCACCCTGATTCTCTATGATGATGGATGGCACTACCGTAGGAGATCTGTTATGCCCCGGCGACCGGATGAATACAGCGTCCATATTCTTTTAGATGGCGGCCATCGAGAAGAGGTGCGAGTATCTGGAGCCAAGGAAGTCACCAAGCTGATGAATGATATTTTCATGGGCAGTGGTACTGGGGAAGATTTTATTCGCCTGCCCAAAAAGCTGGACAATGAGTTCCTGATCGTCCGCCCCAGCCGCGTCTGTGGGGTCTCGGTGGAAGCAGTGTTTTCCTCCAGTGTCGGCATTGATTTCGGCGGTGAAGAGTGAAACAACTCACCCCCTACCTGCGCGTCGGGATCCCACTGGCGGTACTGCTGCTGGTGACGGCGGTGTGGACCTGGCCGGTATGGCAACGGGGTTATCCCATCACCCATTCCACCCAGTTCAATCTCAGTTGGGCGTTTCAGTATCAGGCGCAATTTCGGGCCGGGCAGTTCTACCCCCGCTGGCTGGAATACTCCAATTTTGGCTTTGGCAATGCCACTTTTGCTTTCTATCCGCCTTTGTGCATGGTGGCAACCCTGCCCTTTGCCCTGCTAGGGGCCGATCTGCCCACCTCCTTGATCCTCTCCAATGCCCTGGCGATTTTTCTGGCCGGGGCAGGGCTTTATGTGGCGGCCCGCACCCTGTTGCCCTTGCCCTGGTGGGGAGCTTTGGGGGTGGCGGTGCTGGGGATGAGTGGACATTATTTTTTGGGGGATTTTTGGATCCGCGGCGCCATGGGAGAAGGCTGGGCGGTGGCAGTGATCCCCTGGATTCTCTGGCGCACGGGGGAGTTGCTGCGCACGGGACGGGGGGTGCTGGCTTTGGCCTTGGCCTACGGGATGCTGGTGCTGTCCCATTTGCCTACCCTGCTGATTTTTACCCTGGTGTGGATCCCTTTCCTCTGGATTTGCACCCGCAACCCAACGCTGCTGGGACGAGCCTATGCAGGGCTAGGGCTGGGACTGCTGTGGACAAGTTTTTATCTGCTGCCGGCTTTTCTAGATCAGCCCCTGGTACAAGTGGATGGCGTCAACTTCAGCGATGAATACAAACCCCAGTTCCGCCTGATGCTCTCCGGGATCCTGCGCCTGCAACCCCAAATCACCCAACACTGGTACGAACAAACCCTGCTCCGCTACTGGTGGCTAACCGTAGCTACTTTTGCCGTTGGCTGGCTGGGATCCCCTCTCCCCTGGGGCTGGCTGTGGCTGACCGGGATCCCGATTGCTTTCATGACGGATATGTTGGGTTGGCTCTACCCCTGGGTGCAGGCGTTGCAGCGGATTCAATTTTCCTGGCGCTGGCTGGCAGTCACCAGTATCAGCGTGCCGATGCTGCTGGGATCCCGTTTCCCCTGGCCGTGGCGGCGGGGTCGTTGGGGGCAGGTGCTGCGGCAGGTGGCTGTGGGGGCGGTAGTGCTGGGGTTGGCCGGGCTGTGGCTCTACGACAGTGTGCAGATGCAGAGACGGATTGCCTTTCGGCCCGACTGGGTGCAGACTTTCAGCGAACAAGCCCGCCGCAAAGTCGCCCAGTACCCCCAAGAACCCCAAAGATCCCCGCGCCAGAACTTTTTGTATTGGCATTGGCTGATGCCCGATGGCATGGGGATTGTGGATGTGCCGGAATACCGAGCTCTGGGGGTGGTCTATCCCATGCCCCCGCCGGAACCTGTCCCCCTTGCCGCTTGGCAGACCCCCCAATCGGGGACGATCACCATCGAGCGTTGGGTTTACGGGCGGCGGCAGATCCAAGCCACCAACGCCAGCTCCACCCCCCAGGTGCTCCTGCTCCGGACGTTTTACTACCCCGCCTGGCAGGTCAGCATTGACGGTCGCCGCCAGCCCAGCGAACGCAGCCCCCAAGGGCAACTGCAAATCACCCTGCCCCCGGGATCCCACCAGATTCGGGTAGAGTACGGCACGACCTTCTGGGAAGCCGTAGGGCGACTGCTTACCTTCGCCACCCTTATCACCCTCCTGGGCCTGAAACGCTGGCGCTCACAAATCTTTAATTTTCTCTAGATTTCGACACCCACTTCTCAGAATCAGCATGCTAGACTTGACCCACAAAAGTAACCCGTATCACATTTTTTTCGGAGGGTCTATGTTAGGCAAGCAAGTCTATGTGCGTTCGGAAACCCGCAGCCACCGTGGCACTTTTATTCCTGCTGCCACCTACACCGTGACTGACATCACGGAAAGTGGCTGGGCCTTGATTTGCGAAGAAACCTGCTGCCACTATGTAGATCCAGAAGCCTTGATTGAAATCGGTCGCGATGCCTAAGTTTACCTCCTGCTTGCTCCCTAAGGCAGTCGGGATCCCGGCTGCCTGATTAGATTATTATTTAATCACCCGCAGTTCAAAATAGACCTCAGCAGCCGGTAGGATCCAGGCAAAGAAGTGTTCGTAGATCCGTTGGCTGGCCCGACTAGAGTTGATCAGCCATTCTAGACCAATCCACCGCAGTGGATTGAGCCAGGGGCGCTTGCCGCTGTGGGTAAAATATTCCCGAAAAGAAATATGATTGGTCTCAATCTTGAAATTGACATCTTGCAAATAATAAGCATACTTATTGCCGAGGGATTTGTCAAAATAGTCGAAAGTGCGGCTAGAAAAAAAGGTCGTGTGGGTGGGGTCGGTGTACATACTATCGGAAGAAAAGTGGGGGGCAGAAACTTTGATAATCGCCTGATGGTGGCAAATGCGATATAACTCCCCCAGGATCCCCAAAAAGTTTTTGCTATGCTCCAAAACATCATCAAAGATGACCTCTGAAACCGAGTCGGGCTCAAAGGGCCAAGGGGTGACATTCATATCGTGAAGAATATCCACCCCCGGCAACTCCAGAATGTCCATCCCCACGTAGCCAGGGCGCTTGTGGGGACCGCAGCCCACATCCAGTTTCAGCATGGCCGTGCTATCCAGCAATTTCCCTCGATCTTAAAACCTCCCCGCCCTCAGGGATCTGTAGAGATTGGGGGCAAGATTCGCTACACTTTGGGCAGGATGGTATGCAGACTCTATGGCAGAGACGATTTTGGTGGTAGATGATGAGGATTTAATTCGGGAGACAGTGGCGCTCGCGCTCAATGAGCAGGGGTATGAGGTGTTGCAGTCCCGGGATGGGCGCCATGCTCTGGAAGTGATCCGCGGTGCCGAGCGGCTGGATCTGATCATTTTGGATGTGATGTTGCCCCACCTGAATGGTTTGGATGTCTGTCGTTTGCTGCGGCGGGAAGGCAATACCACCCATATCCTGATGCTGACAGCCAAAGATACGGAAATGGATCGGGTTTTGGGCCTAGAAATCGGTGCCGACGACTATCTCACCAAGCCCTTTGGCATGCGGGAGTTGATTGCCCGTTGTCGGTCAATGTTGCGGCGGCAGCAGCGGCAGCACTTTGAAGATCCAGCGGCGGTGCTGTGCTACGAAGACATTTGGCTCCACCCCCAGGAGTGCCGGGTCAAGGTCCGCAACCAGGAAGTCAGCCTCTCCCCCAAGGAGTTTCGCCTGCTCGAGCTGTTTATGCGCCATCCCCGCCGGGTCTGGTCCCGGGAGCAACTCCTGGAAAAAATCTGGGGGTCGGACTTTGTCGGCGACAGCAAAACCGTCGATGTCCACATCCGCTGGCTGCGGGAAAAACTGGAACGGGATCCCAGCACGCCGGAGTACTTGGTGACGGTGCGGGGGTTTGGGTATCGCTTCGGCTAGTCCAGATCCGCTGCTGTTTTTGCTGCAGGTCAGCGATTCTGCCCTGCCCATCGGCAGTTATTCCCATTCTTGGGGGCTGGAAACGGCGGTACAAGCTGGGCGTTTGCGCTGTCTGGAGGATGTGCAGCGCTACCTAGAGGGGCTATTTCACCTCAGTCTGCTGCCCCAAGAAGCCCAAGCCTGTCGCCTCGGCTTCCACAGCCGTCGGGATCCCGGATATTGGCTGTGGGTGAACACCTACTTGAGCGCCTGTCGCTGGCCTCAGGAAACCCATCAAGCTAGTTTGCAGTTGGGCAAGCGGTTGGCGGTTTGGGGGGAGAAGCATTGGGGGATCCCGCTACCGGCGGGGGAGGAAATGCACCACAGTCCGGTGTTTGGTTGGTTGGGGGCCCATGCTGGGGTGGAGGAAGGGGCTTGCGTGCAGGCCTATTTATGGTCAACTGTGCAGGCATTGGTGACGGCAGCAGTCAAGTTAGTACCCTTGGGACAGAGTGAGGGGCAGCATTTGCTGTGTCAGTTTCAGCCCTTAATTGTGGTTGGGGTGCAGGAGGTGATGCAACAACCGCCGGATCAGCTCTGGTCCTTTGCGCCTTTGCAGGAGCGGGATGCCCGCCAACATCAGGATCTCTATTCCCGCTTGTTTCAGTCCTGAGGTAGGGCAGAGAGAATCTTGTCATTGGCTTGAAGACAGTTGCTTGCAACCAAAATGCCCATACTCAAGCCCTTGACTCCCCTTCCCTGAAAGGGCTGGGGTTAAAGCTTTCTGGGGCGGGCGGATCGTTGCTGCCAAAGCATCACCTCCAAGTAGCGCAGCCATAATTAAATGCTGATCACCTCAAAATCAGATACTTGAGCTTTATGAATCCCCCCTCTCCCAATTGAGGAAGCGGCACAAAGGGGGTTCGGTTTCAGTC
The DNA here is from genome assembly GCA_039794745.1 of Thermostichales cyanobacterium HHBFW_bins_127. Taxonomy (GTDB): domain Bacteria; phylum Cyanobacteriota; class Cyanobacteriia; order Thermostichales; family Thermostichaceae; genus JAUQVP01. The sequence continues at coordinate 25,423 of JAUQVP010000008.1, forward strand.
CCAACTGAAACCTCTAAGCTGCCCTATTGCCAACAAATGCCCCTAGACAAAATCCAGAGAAAAAGCCTGGCGATAGTCCATCCCTTTGGGGATCCCGCCCGTCTCTGTCAGTAGAGCCGCTAGCTCCTGCCAGCGTTGGGGATCCATCCTGCCGATCTGCTCTCCCAGGATCCGGTGTTCGATCATGGTCCGGTGGGCATAGGCCAACAAACCATCCGTCATGTTGGGATTGTTTTGCTTGATCAAAGCATTGCCCGGCCCGGGATCCCGCAGATAACTTTCCCAGCCTTGGATGGAGGCTTGCACAAAACGGCGGACTAAATCGGGCTTTTCTTGGATCAGTTCCCGGCGAGTTTCGATGGTGGTGGCATAGGGGGCATAGCCATAATCTGCCAGCAGAATCACCCCCGGATCAAAGCCCGCTTCCTGGCGGACTCGATAGGGTTCGGAGGTGAGATAGCCCTGCTGGGCGCTTTCCGGATCGAGCAGAAAGGGCGTCAGGCTGCCCGTGTAGGGTCGCTTTTGGGCATCATCAAACCCATAGCGCAGACGCAGGAACGGCCAATAGGTGATATTCGCCCCTGCAGACACATAAATGGGATGCCCCCGCAAATCCGGCAACCTGTAGGGGGGATCGTGGGGATGGGTGAGCAGCACCTGGGGACTTTTCTGAAACATCGCCGCCACGGTCACCACCGGGATCCCGGCGGCAACGGCTTGGAGAGCGCTCACCGAGGCTCCCATGGCAAAATCCACCGCCCGGGCGGCCAAAAGCTGGAGAATACTTGAGGACGTATTGCCCAGTTGGATGCGCACCTCCAGCCCCGCCTGGGCATACAAGCCGGTAGCGATGGCCTGGTAGAAGCCGCCATGTTCCCCCTGGGCATACCAATCCGAAGCCAGCACCACCCGCTCCAGGGATCTAGCCCCCAATGTCCCCACCGCCAGGGATGCTGTCAGTAGCGTTCGTCGTCTCATCGTCTCAATCCAAATAGCGATCCAAGGCCCGGCACAACTCTTCCAGCTCAATGTGCATTTGTTGGGGATCCTGAGCCGCATGGGCCAGACAATGGCGGATATGGTCTTCTAGGATCAGGCGTGCCACCTTCTCCAAAGCCCCCCGCACCGCCGCAATCTGCAACAAGACATCCGGACAAGAGGTTCCCTCGCTGATCATGGCTTTGATTCCCCGCACATGTCCCTCAATCCGGGCTAGTCGGTTGAGGAGCTTTTGTTGGGACAGTGGGTCATGAAAATGGGGCTGAGCCCGACTGGGCAAAGGTGGCACCTCGGGATCCATACCTCAGAGCCACTGCTGGGCAAACAGGCGCTGAACAATGTAAAAACTGATCAAATCCGGCCCGGGCTTGCGCTCGTCAATCATAAACGACTCCCAGGTCCCAGCCGGGATCCCATCGGTGGAGCAGGTGAAAAACTTCGCCCCTTCTAGGGATTCCTCGGCAAACACCACCTGAAAGGAGCGGGAGCCAAACTTACCGGAGAGCACCTTGCCGGAAAACTCCAGCACCAAATCCGTCACCCCCCGCTTGGCAAAAGCCGCTTGGGTCATGGGAATCAAGTCTTCTTGGATGGCTTCTGCAAAGGGTTTTTCCACCTTCGCCGCGGGCTTTTTCCCCTTGGCCGCCACAGGAGTAGGCTCAGACATCACCGGGATCCCTAACAGTGTCTTTTCATTGTAGACCAAGTCATTGCCGACATCCCCCGACCGTTTGGGCAACGGCCTTCCCCGCAAATGTTAAGGATTTCCCCAGCACTTTTGCGGATAATACTTACGTCTTTCCCCGGATTGTCCCCTGATGGTAAACTGGTACAGTGAAATTACGTAGAAAGTTTTAGGGTGACGGGATGAAAAGTCTGAGCCATGTGGTGACGCAAGTCCTATCCAAAGGGGTTCTGACCCAGGAAGATGTGTATAGCATCAACCATCTGTTGCGGCAGGCAGAGGTCAAGGACATGGATGCTTTGGATCGTCTGCTGGACGCTTTGATGCGCCACGAAGTCCGCAGCCAAGCTGCTTGTAGTGTTCATTAGGGATCCCTATGGATTTAGCTGAGTTGTGTTTGACGGCCTTGACGACTGGGGAGCTGACCTGGGCAGCCATTGAGGCCATTGAGGATTTGTTGGCGCGCCGGGCCTACCAACCCCATGAGCTGGAGGCTTTGGGGATTTTGCTGGATGCCTTGCAGCAAGGTGAGGTACGCTCCCCCTTGGCTGTCTCCACCCGGCTGGATGCCCCCCCTTCCCTGCAGTTGCGCTCTGGGGAGGAGATTAGGCTGTTTTTTCCGGAGGCCTGTCCATCCAGTACCAGCCGGTGAGGGCGATGGCTAGACCATCGGCGGCATCATCGGGCTGGGGCACCGCAGCCAAACCCAACTCCCGCTGCACCGCCGTCTGCACCGCTGCCTTATCTGCCTTGCCGTAGCCGGTTAAGCTTTGTTTCACCTGGGCGGGGGTAAACTCTGTCATCGGGATCCCCAGCTGGCCCAGCACCAGCAGCAGCACCCCCCGGGCCTGAGCCACCTGAATGGTGTTGCCCATGCGGTAGAAAAATAACTTTTCAACCACCGCCCGATCCGGACGCAATCTCCTGATCAATGTTTGCAAATCTTCGTAAAGAATCTGTAACCGTTGGGGGATCCCCAGCTCGGTGGGGGTGGTGATGACGCCGTAGTCAACCAGGCGGGGGCTATGGGCAGCAATATCAATACAGCCAAACCCCAGGGTAGCCAAACCGGGATCCAGGCCCAGGAGGCGCACCCTAGTTCTCCACCCGCAGCCAAATAATCGCGGCCCGGTTAATCAGCAGATCCTCCTGCTCAGAAATAGCCACACACAAGTAAAGGGGATCCTGCCAGCGAATCACCCCCTGCACCGGATCCCCATGGCTGAGCAGCAGGGAAACTGTTTGCTTGCCTTGAATCAGTTTTTGGATGCGACGAATACTGGGCAAACCAGTATTAAACTCAGTGTGTTGTTCGCTCACAGGGATCCCTCGCAGCAAGGGTACTGGAATTGTAGTTTAGCGTGGCCGCCGGGGACATCGGGGTTGAATGGCTAGTTGGCCCTAGGGATTGGGGATAAAAACTGGGCCGATAATGGCATCCTCCCCTAGGTTGATGTCTCCTGGCAGGTGCAGCCGTTCGCCGAGGGTATAGGGATCGGCATTGCTATAGACCAAGCCCGTGTAGCCCAGATCCTGGAGCGCCCCCAAGGTGACTCGGGAGAGGGGATTGGTGCGACCACTGTTGAGAGTTGAGGTCATCAGCTCAGCCCCAAACACATCCTCATCCCAATGGAAAGGATTCGGTTGCTGGACCCGGGGATTACCCTGGCCGCCGTAGGACTGAAACTGAGCCCTGCCCTGGCTGCCAATAAAAAACGCCCCCTCAATCAAACTAGGAAAGCTGGGAAAGCCACTGCGGCCTGTCCAGAGGGTGCCGATGCCCAACACATGCCCAAACTCATGCACTGCCACCTCCAGCAGCGCCGGGTTACTCAGATCCGCCGGATCAAAACCGGCAAACCCAAAGGGCTGCAACCGGGATCCCGGGCGGAAATAGCCACAGGGGCCGGCGATCCCCAGCGTTCCCCCCGGGCCATCGGTCCCCGTGGCGCTGCCTAGCAGCCCCACCCGCACCTGGATCAGCACATCATTGATCACCCGTCCGGCCGGGAGGGGAAAAGCTGCCGAAGGAATCGGCACCCCCCCCTGTCCACTATCGCAAAAGCCATCGGGCAACCTCTGAGGCACCGTAAAACTGCCCAGATCGCCGGTGATCACCTGTTCCCAGCGGCGGGCAGCCGCCTCCAGGATCTGTTGCTGCTCAATGGTCAAGCGATCATCCACAAACTCCAACGTGATGGTGAACTGACCTTGGGGTGGGTTTTCCGGCACCCGCAGAATATCTGCCTGGGTAAAGTTGCTATTCAAAATACTGTTGATGCCCTGGGCTAATTGGGCCGGAGTTAGAATCACCCCCGGATTTTGAAAAGCCACCAGCAGGGCGATCACATCGGCCAAGTCCACCCCTGTGGGGCTGCCGGCAACGAAATCACACTCCTGCACATTGGGCACCGGATTCAGGGAGCTAGCCGGGATATTTTGGTTAAGAATGGCACTGACACCGGTGGCAATTTGTTGGGCAGTCAAGGGCACCCCTGGATTTTGGAACAGCACCAAGCAGGCCAACACATCCACCAACGTCACCTGCTGGGGATTATTCTGAAAGCGAGCTGCCGCCGGCCGGAGCGGAGACCAACTTAAGCAGCACCCAAGCAGGAAAATCACCGCCAACCGCAACCATTTTGGGTACACTGAGTTCTCCCCCCCCGCTGCTGGTTGTCGGCATCCTACCACGACCACCGCAGCACCTCAGTGACCGCAATCAATAGCTAAACTCAAGCTTGGGGATTTTCCCTCTGTTGGCGCCGCTGCTCTAGTTGGGCAATCAAGGCCATCACCCGCGATCCCCGTTCTAGGGAGTCATCCTGAACAAAGACAATCTCTGGGGTGCGCCGCAGTTGCAAGCGCTGCCCCAATTCGCGGCGGACGAAGGGGGTGGCGGATTTCAGACCAATCATCGTCTCCTGCTGGGCTTCCGGGCTGCCATAGATACTGACAAAGATGCGGGCATGCTGCAAATCCCCCGACACCTCCACCTCCGTCACGCTCACCATCCCCACCCCAACTCGGTCGTCTTTGATGCCATTCATCAACAGGTAGCTCACCTCCCGACGAATCACCTCCGCTACCCGCGCCACCCGCCGCTCTGTTGCCATTGTTCAGATCCCCTTACACACTGCTTGACAAAAGTAGCTGCTGATACTGGTCGTTCTTAGCCCCAACGGCTAGGATGCAGCGCAATGTCATTCCCTCTAGTGTAGCCTCATCCTTCGCCAGTGATCCCAAAATCGGTAAGCATGAATACTTATGAGTTTGGGGATCCCGACTACACTGCGGTGAGAATCTGGCGTTTTGCGTGGTTGCGTTGGTGCAGTTGACCCACGGGGAGTGGGGAGGAGTGTTATGATTACGACCCCGGTGCCGCTGCGGCAGTCCTTTGAACGGTTTATGTTGGAGGTGACGGAGCCCCTCGACCCCTTGTTGGCTTTGAAGTTGACCCAGTTGGTGCTGAGTCTGACGGACACTGCCTATGCCATGGGCTACAGCGACGGCCAGGCCCTGCCCCGCTGCGCCGAATGTCCCCAGGTGCTTCAAAAGTAGCGCAACTGGATGGTAGTGCCGCCGGTTTGGGGACTAAAAACAATCCGGCTCTCCTCAAAACTGGGGGCCCCAAAGCGAATCGGAGGGTTATTGGAAAATCCAAAGCCCTCCCGTGGGATCCCGAAGGGACCGGTATCAAGCTGGCCGTTGTTATTTTCATCGTGGAAAACGGCGATGGCATAGAGGCTGTAGGGCAGGTCCAGGGTTAGGGTCAGGGTAGGGGCATTAGAGATGGGGAAGCAGTCTTGCAGGGCAGCGGCTTGGCTGTTGTCGGGAAAGCCGGTTGGGCTGCGAAAAACCGCCAGGCAGAGCTGGCCGGTGTTGTTGCGCAGGTTTTCGAGGGTGAGAGAGAAGGGAAAAGTTGTCCGTAGGCTTTGTCCCTGGGCAGGCAGGTGCCAGCTGATCAGCAGGATCAACAGCCACAGCATCAGGCCCAGTCCCGCAGCAGGGCTTGGTGGCGGGGGTGGCGCAGCTTGCGCATGGCCTTGGCCTGGATTTGGCGCACCCGTTCCCGGGACATACCAAAGGCCTGCCCCACCTCCGCTAAGGTGCGGTACTTGCCATCCCCCAAGCCAAAGCGCAACTCAATCACATCCCGCTCCCGCGGCGAGAGGTGGGAGAGCAACTCTTCCATCTGCTCAGAAAGAATCAACTGATCGAGATGTTCTTCCGGCTGCAGTTCCGTGTCATCTTCAATCAGGTGCAGGAGCTCCGTATCTTCCTCCTTGCCGACCCGGGCATGCAGGGACAGCACCGTATGGCTGGCGGCCAAAATCCCATCGAGGCGCTCGGGGGTCAAATCCAGGGCTGCCGCCACCTCGGCCTGGGTGGGACGCCGTCCTAGGGCTTGACTCAGCTCCCGCCGCACCCGCTTCACTTGGTTGAGTTTTTCCACCATGTGCACCGGCACCCGCACCAAACGGGACTGACTGGCGATGGCGCGGGTAATTCCCTGGCGGATCCACCAATAGGCATAGGTGGAAAACTTGTAGCCCCGCTCATATTCAAACTTCTCGGCAGCCCGCATCAGGCCAATGGTGCCCTCCTGAATTAAATCCAAAAACGGCACCCCCCGGTTGAGATACTTTTTGGCAATGGAAACCACTAGGCGGAGATTGCAGCGAACCAGGGTTTGGCGCGCCGCCTGGCCGTCCGCCCCCCCTTGGGCAATGCGTCGTCCTAACTCAATTTCTTCCTCCGCCGATAGCAAAGGATAGCGGGCCATTTCTTTGAGAAAAAGACCGACCATGTCATCGTTATTGACCGCGGTGTGGGGGGCAGAAACTCCAGAATGGGGCATAGGTGCTACGGTATCAGGGGATGTTGCTAAAACCATAGGATGAATTTTTGCCAAAACAGAAAAATTTAATCTCATCCACAGATTGAGCTACCCTGTCCTAGAGGCGATGGGCAGCAACCATGACTGAAACGGTGTATCTGGGGATCCTGGGCAGTGCCCTGGCCAGTTTGGGGACAGGCTTGGGAGCCCTGCCGATTATTTGGGTCAAGGAACTCACCCCCCACCGCCAAGGGGTGATGCTGGGGCTAGGGGCAGGGGTGATGCTGGCAGCTACGGCTTTCTCCTTGATCCTGCCGGGCTGGGAAGCGGCAGAGTCCCTCTGGGGATCCCGGGGAATGGCGGCGGCGGTGATGACGGTGGGGATGGTGCTGGGGGGAGTTTTTCTTTGGCTGTCGCACCAGTATTTTCCCCATGAGCACTTTCTCAAGGGGCGGGAGGGGTCGGATGCCTTGGCTTTGAAGCGGGTGTGGCTATTTGTGGTGGCCATTGCCATTCACAATTTCCCGGAGGGGCTGGCGGTGGGGGTGGGTTTTGGGGGCGAGGACTGGAGCAATGGCTTGGCTCTGACCCTGGGGATCTTTTTGCAAAATATCCCGGAAGGGCTGGTGGTGGCCACATCCCTGCTGGGGGAAGGCTATTCCCGCCAAGAAGCTATCGGCATCAGTGCCTTCACCGGCTTTGTGGAATTGCTAGGGGGGATCCTGGGGGCATTGACGGTGACCTTGGCGCGACCGCTCCTGCCGTTGGGGATGGGTTTTGCGGCGGGGGCGATGCTGTTTGTGATTTCCGATGAAATTATTCCTGAGTCCAACCGCTTGGGCTACGAAAAAGCCGGCACCCTGGGGGTGATGACCGGCTTTATCCTGATGATGGTCCTCGATGGGGTGCTGGGCTAGCCCACCACTAAGTTCACGACAAACCGCACAGCTCCACCAACAACGATTAAAATGAGCAACGCCGATTGTGCTGCTGCCTATGCTGCTGGCTGACTACCGTGCCCACACCGCCGAACGGGCCCACCTGGGGATCCCGCCTTTGCCTTTGACGGCTGCTCAGGCGGCAGCCCTGTGTGAATTGCTCCAGGATCCCCCCGCTGGAGAGGAGGAGTATCTATTGCACCTGCTCCAGGATCGCATCCCACCGGGGGTGGACGAAGCTGCCTATGTGAAAGCCAGTTTTCTGGCAGCAATTGTCAAGGGGACAGCTCATTCTCCCCTGGTGGATCCCCTGCTGGCTACCCGGCTGTTGGGGACGATGCTGGGGGGCTACAATGTCCAGATTTTAATCGAATTGCTCGGGGATCCCCGGCCGGAGATTCAGGAGGCGGCGGTGGCGGGGCTGAGCCGCACACTTTTGGTGTTTGATGCCTATCATGATGTGCTGGAGCTGGCCAAAACCTCCCTTGCTGCCCGACAGGTGGTGGACAACTGGGCCAATGCCACCTGGTTTACGGACAGGCCACCCCTGCCGGAAGCCATCTCTGTCACGATTTTCAAAGTGGACGGGGAAATCAACACCGATGACCTCTCCCCTGCCCGCCATGCCAGCACCCGCCCCGATATTCCCCTCCATGCCCTAGCCATGCTGGAAAGCCGCGCCCCGGGATCCCTGGCTGTGATTGCCGAGTTGAAGCAGCGGGGCTATCCGGTGGCTTTTGTGGGGGATGTGGTGGGCACGGGATCTTCGCGCAAATCGGCCATCAATTCGGTGTTGTGGCACATTGGCCAGGATATTCCCCATGTGCCTAACAAGCGCAGTGGCGGGGTGATTCTGGGGGGAACCATTGCCCCGATTTTTTTCAATACCGCCGAAGATTCGGGGGCTTTGCCGATTCAATGTGACGTGACCGGTCTACAAACCGGCATGGTGGTTACCATTTATCCCCGCCGGGGGGAGATTACCACCCCCGATGGCAGAGTGGTCAGTCGGTTTACCCTCAAACCTGAGACCTTAGCCGACGAAGTGCGGGCCGGGGGTCGTATTCCCCTGTTGATTGGCCGCTCCCTCACGGACAAAACCCGGGCTGCCCTGGGCCTACCCCCCAGCCCCCTGTTCACCCGCCCCACCCCCCCCCAGGACACAGGCAAAGGCTATACCCTAGCCCAAAAAATTGTCGGCAAAGCCTGTGGTCTCCCCGGTGTTCGCCCCGGCACCAGCTGCGAACCTATTATTACCACCGTGGGATCCCAGGACACCACCGGGCCCATGACCCGGGATGAGCTGAAGGAGTTAGCCTGTTTGGGGTTTAGTGCCGACTTGGTCTTGCAAAGTTTTTGTCACACCGCCGCCTATCCCAAGCCGGTGGACATCAAGACCCACCAGGAATTGCCGGATTTCATCGCTTCCCGGGGTGGGGTAGCCCTGCGCCCTGGGGATGGGATTATCCATTCGTGGTTGAACCGGATGCTTCTGCCCGATACCGTCGGCACCGGCGGCGATTCCCACACCCGTTTCCCCCTGGGGATTTCTTTTCCCGCCGGTTCTGGGTTGGTGGCTTTTGCGGCGGCCTTGGGGGTGATGCCCTTGGACATGCCGGAATCGGTTTTGGTGCGGTTTACGGGCAGCCTACAACCGGGCATTACCCTGCGGGATGTTGTCCACGCCATCCCCTATGTCGCCCTGAAAAAAGGGCTACTGACCCTGGATAAAAAGAACAAAAAGAATATCTTTGCCGGTCGGATCATGGAGATGGAAGGGCTGCCGGATCTGAAGCTAGAACAAGCCTTTGAACTCACCGATGCCACCGCCGAGCGCTCCTGTGCCGGCTGTACCATCAAGCTCAGTGAAGCCACCGTGGCTGAGTACTTGCGCTCCAACATTGTGCTGATGAAAAACATGATTGCCAGGGGCTACCAAGATGCCCGTACCCTGCTGCGGCGGATTGTCAAAATGGAGCAATGGCTGGCCAACCCCACCCTGATGAGTGCCGACCCTGACGCCGACTATGCCGCTGTCCTGGAGATTAACCTGGATGAAATCACCGAGCCCATTGTTTGTGCCCCCAATGATCCGGACAACGTCATGACCCTGAGCGAAGTCCATGCCCAAGCAGCCGCCGGCAATCCCAATACCCCCCTGAAAATTGATGAAGTTTTTATCGGCTCCTGCATGACCAACATCGGTCATTACCGGGCTGCCGCCAAAGTGGTGGAAGGGGAAGGGCGGGTGAAGGTGAAACAATTTTGGATTTGTCCCCCCACCCGCATGGACGAATACCAACTCAAGCAAGAGGGGGTCTATGCCACCTTTGCTGCCGCCGGGGCCCGCACGGAAATGCCCGGCTGTAGCCTCTGCATGGGCAACCAAGCCCGAGTAGAGGACGGCGCTACGGTCATGTCCACCTCCACCCGCAATTTCAATAACCGCATGGGCAAAGATGCCAAAGTCTATCTGGGTTCAGCAGAGCTAGCTGCCGTCTGTGCCCTGCTCGGTCGCATCCCCACCTTGGCAGAATACCGCGAGATCGTAGTCAAGAAAATCGATCCCCTCGCCCACGAACTCTATCGCTACCTCAACTTTGACCAGATCCCCGGCTTCGAGGACATGGGCCGCGTCATCCCCCTGGAACAGATGCCCAAAATCGAAGAAATCCTAGGGATCCCTGGATAGGCTGGGGCGGCGGGAGAGGAAAGCCCAGAGGAGAAACCCACCTAGGGCTACCACCGCCAACTGCAGCAGATACTTAATCAAGAGGGAGAGGGGGATGAGATGCCCGACAAAGTAAGCCAGGGTCACCATGGTACCGGCCCAAGCGGCGGCCCCCAGGGTATTAAAGAGCAAGAAACGCCAGTAGGGCATACCAGCGATCCCCGCCAGGGGTCCGGCAAAAATCCGCAGCAGGGCAATAAAGCGTCCCAACAACACCGCCCGGTCAGCATTGCGGCGAAACTCCGCCCGCACCCCCTCCAGCTCCGCCTCAGCAATGCCAAAAATCCCCCCTACCCGCTGCATCAATGACCAACCCTGCCATACCCCCAGCCCATAGCCCAGGTTGTCCCCGATCACCGCCCCCAGAAAAGCCGCCAAACCCACATACCAGGGATTCAACTCCCCACTGCCCGCCAAAAACCCCCCCACCAAAGTAATCGTCTCCCCCGGAATCGGGATCCCGGCATTTTCCAGGAGGATCCCCAGCAGCACCGCCCCATAGCCATAGCGATGCACATAGCCCATCAGGGTTTCCAGATCATCGAGTCGCAACCAAGTCCAATCCCACGCCACCATCGTCAATGCCAATTCGTAATCAAAGTTTACCAAAATCCCCACCCACCCCCCGCCCCTCACTTCTATGGTAAACTAAGTCATAGTCAGTATGAGTACGGATAAACACCTATGACCGAAGCCGCTTCTTCGCTGCCACCGATTGAGAATGTGGTGATTATTGGTTCTGGTCCGGCGGGTTTCACGGCGGCCATCTATGCTGGGCGGGCCAATCTGCGCCCCTTGGTGTTTGAGGGGTTTCAGGCCGGCGGCGTGCCGGGGGGGCAGTTGATGACCACCACGGAGGTGGAAAATTTCCCCGGCTTCCCGGAAGGGATCCAGGGGCCGGAGTTGATGCAGCGGATGCGGGAGCAGGCAGTCCGTTGGGGAGCCCAGCTGATCACCGAAGATGTAACGGCCGTGGATTTCAGTCAGCGCCCTTTTGTCATCACCGCCAGCGGCGATGGGGATCCCGGTTCAGGGCCGCGGGTGGTGCGGGCCCATGCGGTGATCATTGCCACGGGAGCGACGGCCAAGCGCTTACATTTGCCCAGTGAAGAAATCTATTGGAACCGGGGCATGTCGGCCTGTGCCATTTGTGACGGGGCGACCCCGATTTTCCGCAATCAGGAGTTGGTGGTGATCGGCGGGGGGGACACAGCCGCCGAGGAAGCGGTGTATTTGACCAAGTATGGTAGCCATGTGCACATGTTGGTGCGCAGTGACAAAATGCGGGCGAGCAAGGCGATGCAGGATCGGGTCTTGCATCATCCCCGCGTCACCGTGCACTGGCATACAGAGGCAGTGGATGTGTTTGGGGATGGCAACCTGATGCAGGGGGTACGGGTGCGCAACAACCAAACCGGGGAAGAATGGGAGATTCCTGCCAAGGGGTTGTTTTATGCCATCGGCCATACCCCCAATACCAAGCTGTTTGAGGGGCAGTTGGAGCTTGACAGCGTCGGTTATATCAAGGTCAAGCCCGGCAGTGTGGAAACCAGTGTGGAAGGGGTATTTGCCTGCGGGGATGTTCAGGATCACGAGTACCGTCAGGCGATTACGGCAGCGGGCACGGGCTGTATGGCGGCGATCAAGGCGGAGCGCTGGCTGAGTGAGCATGGTTTAGCGGTGGAAACCTCTTCTGGGGCAGCCACCGTTGACCATAGCCATAGCAGCAGCAATGGGGCAGGTGCTAGTGCTGATACGGAGGCTCACCCCAGCCTGGAGGAAACTTTTCACTATGGGGGTAGGGCTCTGCGCTATCTCTACCATGAAAGTCCCCGCTTGCTGATGGTCAAGTACGTCTCGCCCACCTGCGGCCCTTGCCACGCCCTCAAACCCATCTTGAATAAGGTGGCGCAGGAGTTTGCCGACAAGATCCATGTGGTGGAAGTGGATATTGCTGCCGAACCGGAGATCGCTGAAGCTGCGGGCGTTACAGGCACACCTACGGTGCAGTTTTTCAAAGCCAAAGAAAAAGTCGGGCAACTGATGGGGGTCAAGCCCAAAAATGCTTACCGGGAGGTGATTACAGCCCATCTCTAACCAACAATCGGGGAGGATGAGGGGTGCGCGCCTTCAGGTACGGAGTTAGTTGCACCCCTGATGTAAACAGAATCATTGTTGCAAAAGCTCAAACCTAGATGGTATGGCCGGCCCCACAGAGTCATCTCTGTGTAGCCCGTGGGGGGTGCAGTGAAGCGTGGAATCCCTCTCTGCAATTGCGAGGGAAGAATCCCTCACCTTTAGGTATGGGGTAAGTATGGGAAGCGGTCAACCCTCCACAGCTAGACAGCTAGCAATATAACTGGCGATGCAGTAGGGCGAGACTGATTCCAAGGCAGGGTTTCCAGTAAAACTTATGGACTTGCTCTACAAACTTGATCCTTAAGCTTCAGCTAGAAACAGACTTTTGGTCATGAATCTTGACCTGATTTTGTTCCCCGTTGCTGGGGTAGTTGGTCGTCCTTTTGGCAAGACCAGTACACTGTGCTGTCAGGTGGCAGGCATTATTGCGGCAACCCGTTCGCTGAAGATATATCCCTCACCCCCTGGCCCCTCTCCCAGAGCCGGAGAGGGGGTATATTTGGAATCTGCCTGAAATCCACTTTCATAGAAACTTCATGGGATGTCCAAACCCTGGAGATGGGCTTTAAGTCACTCAAACTGCCTTTACAATGAGATTCGCAGTCCCTTGCCCCCCCTATGTCTGAGCCGGAAGTGATCCTTAGTGTGCGCGATCTCCACGCCACCGTTGACGACAAGCCGATTTTGAAAGGGTTGAACCTAGAGGTCAAAGCCGGGGAAGTCCATGCCATCATGGGGCCCAACGGTTCCGGCAAAAGCACCTTCTCCAAAATCCTTGCCGGCCATCCCGACTACACGGTCACCTCTGGGTCCATAACATTTCGAGGAGAAGACCTCTTGAGTTTGAGTGCCGAAGAGCGGGCCCAGCGGGGTGTATTTTTAGCCTTTCAATATCCCATGGAGATCCCGGGGGTGAGCAACCTAGACTTTCTCAAAGTTGCCTACAACGCCCGCCAGCGTTACCTAGGGCATCCGGAACTGGATGCGCTGGAGTTTGATGATTTCATCCAAGAAAAACTTGAAATTGTTAAAATGAGTCCGGCCTTTTTAGAGCGTAGCGTCAACGAAGGCTTTTCCGGTGGGGAAAAAAAACGCAATGAAATCCTACAAATGGCTGTTTTGGATCCCGACTTAGCAATTCTGGATGAAACAGACTCTGGCTTGGACATTGATGCTTTACGGATTGTGGCCAATGGGGTGAATCAACTGCGCAAACCCAGCAATGCCATGGTTTTAATTACCCACTATCAACGTTTACTGGATTATATTGTGCCCGATTATGTGCATGTAATGGAAGCAGGACGCATTGTCCTCACCGGCGACAAAACCCTTGCCTATGAGTTAGAAGAGCGGGGCTACGATTGGGTCACCGAGGGGGGGGCATAAATGCTCAGCCGCGACCAGTTTTTTCCCCATCTCCTCAGTCAACTCCCCGATCAACCCCGGGATCTAGGAGCCTTAGCTTTTTTGGACGGCAAACCCCTACCCAAAGAGGCAGAATCCTGGCGATTTACAGATTTGAGTGCTCTACAGCAGCCCTGGTCCTTGGCAACTCAACCCGGCCCTCAACCCTCGCCGCCCCCCATCCAACCGCCCTATCACCCCATTTACGTTAGCAACGGTTTTGTTGATCTGAGTCAACTGCCCCCCATGATCCAAGTTGGGATCCCCAGTCCAGAGCATCCCTTTGCCGATGAATTTGCTGCCTTAAATATTCTATGTACGCCACAGCCGGTACATTTACAGGTCAAACAATCCCCATCCGCCCCTCTGCTGATTGTCTATGACACTGAACCGGGTTTGAGCAGCCATCCCCACCTCAGCCTTGAACTCGCTCCCCACACAGAACTGACCTTAATGGAGTGGTTTCAGGGGCAGGGCTGGACCAATAGCCTCACCCACATCCACCTCGCTCCGGGATCCCGGTTCTATCACCATCGTTGGCAGGCCCAGCATAGGGAGCAGGGGATTCACATCGGTGGAACTCAAGTCAGCCAGGCTCGGGATAGTCAATATCAGTTGGTAGCAGTGCATCGGGGATCCCGGTTATCTCGTCATAGTTTGGGGGTAATTTCCCGGGGAGCTGGTACGGTAACGGATTTGAAAGGATTGACTTGGATTGGGGGTGAGCAGATCAGCGATACTCACAGCAGTTTAACCCTGGAGCAGCCCCACTGTACCAGTCGTCATTTGCACAAGAACATTGTCCAGGATCAAGGCCATGCCATATTTTGGGGTCGGATTCACGTTCAGCCTGGGGCCCAGTTCAGCGATGCCAGTCAATCCAGCCGTACCCTTTTGCTTTCCCCCAAAGCCCGTGTAGATACCCAGCCCCAGCTCGAGATCCAAGCCGACGACGTCAAATGTAGCCATGGAGCTACCGTCAGCGAACTGGATCCGGAATTGATTTTTTATTTACAGAGCCGCGGGATCCCCAGGCCTGAGGCCCGGCGGATCTTGATCGATTCCTTTGCCGGTGAGATTCTGAGGCTGGTTCCAGCAAATCCTTTTACAAGTCTTTTGAGTTTATGAGCTAGCATTCAATTCGAAGCACACCGATCCGAGAGCTAGTTCTAACGCAGAGCCCAAAAGGAGAAGGTTCAGGGCTGGTATCATTGACATCCCGAATCATCAGCCTGGCGTTAACACTTGTGTTTGCATCTCCACCATCAGGGAGAAAAACAATGCGTCGGCAGACCGGTAATCCGAAGCGAGTTGTACAGCTATTGGCAAAATTAGAACCTGTATTATCAATTCTCACAATCGGATCGAGCTCAGTTCGGATACAGGTTCTTCGTGTCTCGGCGCAGCGGGCAAAAAATGCCGTTGGGTTAGCTGGGTTAGCATTAAACAAGTTGTCAGAAGCATCATTTCCCCCTGGGAAAGCAGCTGTGATCACAGGGCTACTCACACTTTGCTGAAAAACAACCACCTGCCAGCGTTCGCCAAACCGGCGGGCATTGCTTTGGGCTGTACGGGTCGCCCGGAGGATCTCACTTTGGGCAGAGCTGAGGCGGATGCGGCGGTTCAAGTTGATACTGGCAGGGATACTGATCATCGCCACAACCCCGACAATGACGAGCACCACCAACAGCTCGATCAACGTAAACCCTTGGGATAATCCATAGCGCAGCAGCCGGTATTTCATGTACATAATGATCCTCCTAGCGGTCTTCCCGTCTGAAGTGGGCTGGAATAAACACTTGTCTGGATACCGCCGGACAATAGCCCGGATCCGAATCCAACGTGCAGGGAGTTGCCGGATCGAACCCTGCCCGCCCAAAAGCATTCCCCATCAAATGAATGATCACATCTTGAGCTCCCGCCGGGTCGGTAACCGTGTTGCGCAGCCGCACACAGGCGTAGAACCCGACAGTAGCCAAGTTGGAGCTAAGGATATAGCCTTGCGGGCAAGCTGGTGGGGGTGCTGAAGCGGGATCTTGGGGAGCATTGATGAATGTTGCTAAAACTTCCGCATTGGTGAACCCATTCACCCCTCCTCCGCCCAAGTCGGCCGCACGGATTAATCCTGCGCCACTGCTGTCAGCAGTTATCGTTGTACCAAGAACGGTGACGATCTCTCCCCGTTCATTAAAGGGCCAGCGAGAAAAATAGGGTGGCTGGGGGAGGACGTAGCTTGTATTCACCATCAGATTTCTCCCCTGAGGCCCTGCGGGGGCTGTTGCCGCTGCCGTCGTGGTTCGTTCACAGTCACTCCAAACATGAGGACGATACACCTGCCGTTGAATCCGACCTTGGCCAGCTTGCCACCATCTTTGCCCTTCAGAATCCGAGGGTGGTGGCAGAGTGCGCGTATGATAGCCACGGTTCAGTTTTGTGTTATAGACAACCAGCTCATAGGCAATGCCCATACGAGCCAAGCGGGTTTGGGCACTCACCTGCTCAGCACTGCGATAGGGCTCCGTACCCGTTGGATCAACCGTTGGTAAAGTTGTCGGACGGCAATTGGCCGGCAAGTTCACCACTCGCCAAAAGGCTAATACTGGTCTGCGCCAATCCTGCCCGGTCAGGGACCCGGTTGGGATCAAGGACATATTTTCTGGAGTTGCCCTCAAAATCTGATTCAGATCCGGCACACCATCAGGGCTGCCCGCTCGATTCGCGTTAGCAGGGCTGGCAACAGTTGTGAAGTTGGGCCCACCTGATCCATTTCGCCACTCATCGTTGTAAACATACACCGCCTGTTGCAGATCCGCCGCAATAAAGTTAGCAGCTGCCTGCATCTCCGCCTGCACCTCCGTTCGGGCTGCTTCCCGCCGATCCGCCGTCAACAACTGCACCACAATCGCCGCCGTCCCCGACACAAAAATCGTGGCTGCAATAATACCACCTAGCAGCTCGCCAAGGGTAAAGCCCTGCTGCTGTTGAAGTCGCACTCGTGACCGCATAACATCCCTCCTAGGGTGTTGGTGAAGGTGTGGAAGGTGTAGGTGTAGCCCCCAAAAACTGGAATAAGCTGCCCGCTCGACCCATCTCCGCCGACATCACCACCAAGGGATTCTGGGTCATCGGCCCCTGCCCAACCACCTGACCACCAATCGCAAACGGTCGAATCGGCTCAATCCCTAACCCCGGATTCGGGATCCCGTTGGGACTAAAGGCAGTGCGGTGGTAAACTCGCACCGTCATCGTGAACAGGCAAGGCCTCAACAATTCATCGCCCCCGCTCTGAAGCGGAGAAGCCGGCAAGGGAATTGAATCATTGATCTGCTGCCGGCGTACTTCAGGACTAGTCCCCTCACAAAAACTAACCCGCTGATTATTCACCTCTGGGCGCACACTACTGGCGACACAACAATTCCGCCCAGGATCCCGAAAAATCTGCACCACATACTCTACCCGCTCAAACGGATCACAGGGAGCATTGTCAGGGCTTGTCCATGGGAAACACTTAGCGGTGGGATCCCCAAGGACACCATTGGCGAACCCAACCCCTGGTGGATTGACTCGGGACAGGAAAGGTTCTGGGCCGCTGCGCACTTGGCTGGGGTGAGGGGTAGGTGGGATTGCGTTATTGGGCAGGCGCGATGCTGGCAAAGGATAGGCCCGGAACCCTGGTCCATTCAGGGAGGGGATAGGGGTTTGAAACGTTGCTGGGGTGGCGGCTGGGTCTGGAGTCGGCATGGGGGTACGGTTGTCGAGGGGTTCGCTGCCCATATCCATTGCCGTTCGGAAGCGGTCGAGCTCGCCGATAGCCAGTTGGGTTGCTACCTCAATTCTTTGGGATTGCAAGCGGCTTAGCACAGCTACTGCCACACTGGGTGCCAAAGCTGCCAGAGCAATGCTTACGATTGCCAAAGCTGCCAGCACCTCAACTAGGGTAAACCCGTCCTGCCTACTGGATCCCATGCCTATAACCCCCTTCTCTTATCACTTTAGCTTGGGCAATTCAAGAGCGCATCAGGTTGCACAGGGGCGCTACTGGCTTGCAGAGCGCAGCGCAGCCGGCGGATATAGGGATCGGTGCTATCTAGGTTCAGCACCACTTCTGTCCGCTTAGTGGTCGGCTGGGT
Organism: Thermostichales cyanobacterium HHBFW_bins_127; assembly: GCA_039794745.1. Classification (GTDB taxonomy): domain Bacteria; phylum Cyanobacteriota; class Cyanobacteriia; order Thermostichales; family Thermostichaceae; genus JAUQVP01. Next base: position 43,289 of record JAUQVP010000008.1, read on the forward strand.
AAACCGCTTCGACACTTGGCTGAGGGAGCTAATTTGCAAACCCACATCGTAGCCCCAGTTGCGAATCGCCGGACGATAGAACTCACTACCCGCAAGGTCACGAGTGAAGTAGTTGATCAAGTTGGGCGGTTCAAAACTGCCTTGATAGAGAGGAGCCGTCCCGTAGACACTGAAGTTCAACTGAATCATCGAACCGCGGATTTGCAGCTCATTGCCGCCCCAGTCCTCAATCAAGCGGGGGAATTCATTCAACCCACCGTAAGGTTGGAA
>JAUQVP010000009.1:0-42448 GCA_039794745.1 Thermostichales cyanobacterium HHBFW_bins_127
GTGCTTTTCCTCTGATTGCCGTAAGGCGTTGAGCACGTGATTTTGTTTGCCGTGTCTCTTGCCTACTCAAGGAACTAGCTGTAGCAGAGGTAAATTAAGGAGAGTTTTCGATTAGCCCCAGTGCTTCTAGCTATGGCGCTTGGGTGGATCGAGCCAGTGCAGCCCCGCCGCGGCTGAGAGTATGTCAGAATGCAAGGTGAAACGATTTCCCAGTTGACCATGAGTGAGCAACCGCTGGAACCTACGGACGTGACCGCGGCAGCAACGGAAACTCCCGAAAGCTTAGACGCCCGGGCGCGGCAATTGTTGGGCATGAAGGGGGCTGAGGTCAAGCAGCGCTCTGTTTGGCAGATCCACCTACAACTGATGAAGCCCGTGACTTGGATCCCCCTGATTTGGGGGGTGATTCCTGGGGCGGCTTCCTCGGGGCATTTCACCTGGACCTGGGAAAATGTCGGTTTGGTGATTGCCTGTATGATTTTGTCGGGGCCGTTGTTGGCAGGCTATACCCAAACGTTGAATGATTATTTTGACCGGGAAATTGATGCCATTAATGAACCCTATCGCCCCATTCCTTCCGGTGCAATTCCTTTGAAAAGGGTGGTGGCGCAAATCTGGATTTTGCTCCTGGCCGGCTTGGCTTTAGCCTATACCCTGGATTGGTGGGTAGGACATCAATTCCCGACTATCACAGCGATTGCTGCCGGGGGATCCCTGCTTTCTTATTTGTATTCGGCGCCGCCTTTTAAGCTGAAGAAAAATGGCTGGTTGGGGAATTATGCCCTAGGGGCTAGCTATATTGCCTTGCCTTGGTGGGCTGGTCATGCCTTGTTTGGGGAATTGAACCTGACGGTGTGTGTGTTGACTTTGCTCTATAGTTTGGCGGGTTTGGGCATTGCTGTCGTCAATGATTTCAAAAGTGTGGAAGGGGATCGCCAATTGGGATTGGCTTCCCTGCCGGTGATGTTTGGAGTGCAGACGGCAGCTCTGCTGGCGGTGCTGATGATTGACTTTTTCCAGTTGGGGATGGCGGCCTTCCTGGTGGGTATCGGCAAACAACTCTATGCTGCGATTCTGGTGCTTTTGATCATCCCCCAAATTGTTTTCCAGGATATGTATTTCCTGCGGGATCCCGTTAAAAATGATGTCAAATATCAGGCTAGTGCCCAGCCATTTTTGGTGCTAGGGATGCTGGTGCTAGGCTTAGCTTTGGGGCGCACGGGGTTGTGGTAGATGACCTACTGTTTGGGGATCCTGACGGCGGAAGGGTTGCTGATGGCAGCAGATTCCCGCACTAATGCCGGGGTGGATCACATTTCTACCTACAATAAGCTGTTTGATTTTTCTGTGCCAGGGGAACGGGTGCTGGTGCTCTGTACTGCCGGGAATCTTTCTACTACCCAAAGCTTGGTGATCGCTCTGCAACAAGACATCAAACATCAGCGGGATCCCAATTTGCATATTTTGCCAACGTTGTATGACTGCGCTCGCTACGTGGGGGAAAAGGCCAGAATTATTCAGGATCAAGACCGGGAATGGCTGAAACGGGATGGCATTGATGGACAATGCACCTTGCTCCTCGGCGGACAATTGCCAGATGGGGATCCGGAGCTTTATTTAATTTATGCCCAGGGAAATTGCATTCAGGCTACGCCGGAGACCCCTTTTTTGCAGATTGGGGAAATTAAATATGGCAAACCGATTTTGGATCGCACGCTTTCCTTTGAAACTACTTTGGAAGACGCGGCAAAATGTGCCTTGCTTTCCATTGATTCAACGATGAAGTCCAATATCTCGGTCGGCCCACCCATTGATATGATTCTCATGAAAGCCAATACCTTCCGCATTCGCCATCGCCTTCGCCTCAAGGGGGGGGATCCCTATTTGGATCAGATGCGGCAGTCCTGGGAGCAGTCGCTGAAGCAGGCGTTTGAACGCTTACCGGCACCGGTCTGGCAGGAGGAGCCGTGAATTATTGGCTCCTGAAAACTGAACCAACAACCTATAGCTATGCTGATCTAGAACGGGAGGGCAGAACGGTCTGGGATGGGGTAAGCAATAATCTCGCTCTCAAATATATTCGCCAAATCCAAGCTGGAGATCAGGCGTTTATTTATCATACGGGCACGGTCAAAGCCATTGTCGGTATCGCCACAGTCATCTCCGATCCCTATGGGGATCCCCACAATTCTAAGTTGGTTGTTTTTGACCTGGTGCCGCAGCGGCTTTTGCCTCACCCCGTAACCCTAGCTCAAATTAAGGCTCACCCGGCCTTTGCCAATTCTTTACTGGTTAAAAATGCTCGCCTTTCCGTTATGCCGATGACAGCGGATCAGTGGCAGTTGATCCTGAACTGGGCTGGGGATCAAGCTGCAACAAAAAGTCCTCAATAGCAGCAAAAATCTCCTGCCGCTCCACATCCAAACCAATAATATGATCCGAAGCTTTGAGCCACAATAATTGTTTGCGATCCGAGCCAATCTGCTCATAAATCACCTGGGATCCCTGGGGATCCACCACTTGGTCGAGGGGGGATTGGATGATCAAGGTTGGGGCAGTGATCTGGGGCAATTCCCGTTTCACCACCTCGATCAGATCCAGGGCACTGCGCACAGCCCAGGTACTAAACGTTTGGTAGGGGCGCACCTGGCTAGCCAACCGGCGCAGCTGGGGATCGCGAATGGGCGGGTCGAGCCGCGGCACCGTCGGGATCAGATAGGGCAGGGGACTTTTGACCAGCCCTTCCAAACTCACAGGTAACCAGGGCGGCTGATACAACTTCAGGAAAGGGGCTAACAACACTAAAGCTGCCACGGGTTGCTGGGCGGCCAGATGCAGGGCCAACGTCCCCCCGGTGGAAAACCCCAACACTGCCACCGTCCCATAGCGCTCCCGCACCCCCAAAAACTCCCGCTCCACCGCCCCATACCACTGCTGCCAGCGGGAGGCCGGCATGATCGGCCCCTGCCCCTCGTGCCCCGGGAAATTAAAGGCCCGCACCGGATACCCCCGCTCCTGCAAAAACCGGGCCAGCAAGCACACCTCAAATACCCCTGCCCCTAACCCATGTAACAACAGGCAAGCAGGACGCCGGGATCCCGATGTATCCAGGGGCTGGTTAGAAAGCTGCATCATCCCCAAGGATCACTGTTAAAGGGGGAATGGCTCCAGGGATCCGCCACAGGCTCCGGCGCTGAACGCGGGGGGTCTTTGGGGATGGGAGGGGCAGCGGGAACGGCAGCCTCCGGGATCCCTAATTTTTCGTTGAGGGTGTGGAGTTGGGCTTGTTTTTCGGCGATTTGGGCATTGAGTTCTTCGATGACGGCATTGAAGTGGGAAATCGTCTGCATCAGGGTGCTGGCTTTTTTTTCCCGTTCGGCAATGATTTGGCTCAGTTCTTGGGTGCGGACAATGTAGTCTGCTTCTTGGTTGGTGAGATTTTCGATAGCTTGGTTGAGCACTGCCCGTCGCCGTTCCAACTGGGCGACAATTTCCGTCAGTTGCCGCTCCCGATCACTGAGATTGCGCTCCCGATTTTCCGTTTGTTCCAACTGCAGAGTGACCTGATTGAGCTGTTCTCGCAGGTACATCACCTGGGGTTCAATTTCATTGCGTTCCTGCTGCAGATCAAACACCCGCGATTCTAGATCCACTTTTTGCCGCTGCAACTCATCCCGCTCCAGGTGTAGGCGGTTGTACAATTGATTGAGGATTTCAATTTCGGCTACCACCTGACTGCACTGCAACAGGAAATCCCCCAGCTCCTGCATATTGCGAGCCAGGGCTTGTCCTTCACTGGGCTGCTGTTCACCACTAAAAATGTTGCCGAGGCGGGTTGTCTGGGTTAGTCGTTCAGTAAATTGTTTAAGGCGGGAGTCGAAACCAGCCATAGGGTTGAGTTGATGAGTGATAGTTCCACTCTAACATTAGAGAATCGCCCTCATCCCCCCGCAGTTCACCTGCGCATTGTCCTGGTGGAACCCCAGGGATGCCGCAATCTGGGGGCGGTGGCGCGGGTGATGCAAAACATGGGTTTAGGGGAATTGGTGCTGGTCAACCCCCGCTGCGATCCTGCCGCTGAGGAAGCCCGGCAGATGGCGGTGCATGCCCAGGGGATTTTGGCCCGGGCCAAAATTGTCCCTAGTTTGGCCGTGGCTTTGGCGGATTGTCAGCGCACCATGGGCACCCTAGGGCGCAGCCAAAATCCTCCCCCGGAATGGCACATCGGCGAAGTTCGGCAGGAGTTGCCGTGGCTTTTGGGGGCAGAGAGGGGGGCTTTGGTGTTTGGGCCGGAGGATCGGGGGCTGACCAATCAGGAGTTGAGCCTGTGTCAGCGGCAGGTTACCATTCCCACCCACCCCGCCCACCCCTCTTTGAATCTGGCCCAGGCGGTGGGGATTTGTGCCTATGAGCTGTGGCAGGCCCGGCGCCATGCCCCTGCCCCTGTCGGGCCCCAAGTCAGCCATGGGGAACAGGAAGAGTTTTTTCAGCATCTGCAGGGGTTTTTGCTTGAGATTGGCTATTTACAGCCCCAGACCGCTCGCCGCAAAATGCAAAAGTTCCGTGCCCTCTTCCACCGGGCCCAGCCCAGCCCCAGGGAAGTGGCCCTGCTGCGGGGCATCCTGCGCCAATGGCAGTGGTACACCCGCCATACCCTAGATTTAGAGCAAGAAAAATAACCCAACACTAGATATAGCTTTTCGTCTGAAAATGCCCATAAATTCCTGCTTTTGCCGCCCAGAAGCGGATTTTGCGGCTACAGTAACAACGTCAAAAGGTAATGGGCTAGGAAGAGCGATGATGGGGCGATTTTGGGCAACTTTGTTAGCGACAATGGTGGTTGGTCAGGGGGCGTGGGCGTTGCCGATTCCGCCGCGGCCGAGTTTGCGTCAGTTGGAGCCAACCTTTGTGCTGCGGGTGCTGAACTACAACACCTTGATTGTGCAAAGTGGCAGCAATGAGCAGATCTACACGGTGCGGTTGGTGGGGGTAGCCCCCCTGCCCCCTGTGAATCTGGGCTGGGAGCGCTTGACCGGGCAGGTGGATCCCAGTGAGTATCTGGCCGGACAATTTTTGCAGGACCAGCTCAATCGCCAAACTCTGCATATGGAGGTGGAGCCGAATCTGCCCCGGGAAGATGGCATCGTGCCGGTGTACCTGTGGCGGGGGGAACAGTTGGTCAATCAGGACATTCTCTTTTTCGGCCATGGGCTGTTGGATCAGCGGCTGCGCAACACCCGCTACGAGGCTAATTTAGTTGAGGCGGCGGCAACAGCCCGGCGGCAGGGACGAGGGATCTGGAACTTCTTTTTGGTGAGCGAACGGGGATTATAGTGGACAGGGACTGGCTTATCCCTGCCCATGCCTACGGTGACTGTGATTCTGGGCACGCGCCCGGAAGCGATTAAGTTGGCTCCGGTAATCCTGGCACTCCAAAAGGTGTTGCCAACCCAGGTGCTCTTGACGGGGCAACACCGCCACCTCGTGGACCCGATTTTGCAGTTGTTTGGCATCGAGGCTGACTATGATCTGGCAATTATGCAGCCGCGCCAAACCCTGACGGATATTACGGAGCGCACCCTGCGGGGGCTAGAAAGCTACTTCCAAGCCCACAGCCCGGATCTGGTGCTGGTGCAGGGGGATACGACGACGGCTTTTGCTGCTGCCCTGGCGGCTTTTTATCAGCGCATCCCCGTGGGACACGTGGAAGCGGGGCTGCGCACGGACGATCTCTATAATCCCTACCCTGAGGAAGCCAATCGCCGCTTGATCTCCCAGTTGGCTAGCCTCCATTTTGCCCCCACCCCCCAAGCCCTGGACAATCTCCGCGCCAGTGCTGTGGTGGGCCGCTGCTACCACACGGGCAATACGGTGATCGATGCCCTGCTGCAGGTTGTTGCCCGCCAACCCCCCTGTCCCCAGATCCCTGTGGATTGGCACCAACAACAGGTGCTTTTGGTCACGGTGCACCGACGGGAAAATTGGGGGGATCCCTTGGAGCGCATCCTCAAGGCATTGCAGCAGATCCTGGCGGCTTTTCCTCAGGTGGCGGTGGTGTTGCCGTTGCACCCCAATCCGGTGGTGCGGGATCCCATTTGTCGGGCTCTGGAGGATCAGCCGCGGGCTTATTTGATTGAACCTTTGGACTACGGGGAGTTGGTGGCGGTGATGCAGCGCTGCACCTTGATCCTGACGGATTCGGGGGGGATCCAGGAGGAGGCGCCCGCCCTAGGGAAGCCGGTGTTGGTGCTGCGCCAGACCACGGAACGCCCAGAAGCGATTGCGGCTGGGACGGCCAAACTGGTGGGCACCCAAACGGAAGCGATTACCCAGGAGGTGGCGACATTGCTGACAGACCCCCAAGCCTATGCCCGTATGGCTCAGGCAGTCAATCCCTTTGGGGATGGGCACGCCAGCGAGCGGATTGTGGCCGCAATCCAGGAGTTCTTTCAGCGAACTTTCAGCTAACCCGGTAGCGCAGGGATTGCACGCCGCAACTCTGCCAGTCCCACCGCCGGGTGTCCGGCTCCCGCCCCGGCTGGCTACAGGCCTCTTGGAACTTACTCAGCCACTCCCAGGGCTGCGTCAGGGGAATCCAGCCGCTACTGCGGTTGTCCTGAGGGGGGAGTAGGGCCGCCGGTAGGGATCCCGCCAGACACAATAATTCGTGGATGCCGCTGAGGGTGGGGAGGGGCAGGGTTTGGCTATGGCGGGGGCTAAGCACTTGGCTGAGCAGCAAGAGCCGCCCACTGGGATCCCAATTCAGCAGGATCCCTTGCCAGTTCGGGGGGCACTCCAGGCGCAGGCTGAGGCTGTCTCGGTTCAGGGTCACGTGCAACCGCAGGGTGGGATGGGCGGGATTGACCAGGGTGCGCAGTTTTTTCCAGGTTTGCAACTGCCGTAAACAGGGTTGTAGCCGTTGCAGGGCTTGGGCTAAGGACTCTTCACCCCCCCCCAGGCTACTACTCCAGGGATCCCCAAAGGCATTCAGGAGCCCATAGCCCTGTTCCGGTAGCCGATCCAGGGTACAGTCCCCCTCCCCTAGTTCCAGCCAGGGTAGATTCACCAAAGCGTTGGTCAGATCCACCCGCTCCACCCGCTCCAAGCGGGATCCCAAGCCCACCTTCAAGGGCACTTTGCTGGGTAGGAGCCGCTGGGTTTCGATCAAAGGGGCAGCCGGATTGAGCTCCCCTTGAACTTTACCAACCCAACCCTGTCGTTCCACCAAGATCAGCGGCTCTTCCTGCCCTAGCTGGACAAAACGTGTCCCCGGCAACAACACCCCCACCACCGGGATCCCCCCCAACCAAATGCGCTGATCCCCCTCCGCCCAAGCACTGGCCAGGGGCAAATCCGGCAAAGATAGGGATCCCAGGCGCTGACTGTAGGGAAACACCAACTGGGGATCCCCATGCCACAGGGCCAAGCTCAGGGAGGGGGTTAGGGATCCCTGTTGGTGTTGTTCTGGGGCATAGCCGATGATGGCGCCGCCGCGGGGGTGGGGGGAAAGGGGGGGTAGGAAGGGTTGGTGCCAATCCTGCCCCGGCAGGGGTCGTCCGTCTATGCAAATCAGCTTAAAGCCCTGCAGAGCCGACCAAGGGCAGCGTCCGTCCTTCAGCCAGAGCCCCTCTGTATCCACATAGCCGCTGAAATGGAAAAACGACGGGTCATAGCGACTGAGATCTGCCACCGCCTCCAGGAAAGTTGCCTGAGTAGGATTGGCTAAAGTCTGCCGCTGGGACCACTGCCAGCGCTGCAACACATGCTCCTGCAGCGCCACATCCAGCAAAGCCCCCGCCAGGGGCGGATAGCCTGCCGTCTGATTCACCCCCACCAGCAAAGCCCCCCGCCGCCGATCCAGCCACGACGACCACATCACTGCCCACAGACCATGCTGGAGAAGGGTTCGCCGTAGCACGCTCCCAAACCCCCAAGACTTCCCTAACATTCTAGGACCCGCCGGGATCCCCAGGTGCTGACGGTAGTTTGTCTTCACAAACCATCGATCTAGACTAGGGACAACACCACTCCCGGCAGCTATGGAACGGCAATCCCTCCGGCTCTCCCTACCCCTAGATTTAGTCAGTCGCCTCAAGACCCGGGCTACCCAACTGGGGATCCCCCTTAGCCATTTGGTCAGCCAATTGTGTGCCCAGGGTTTAGAGCAACAGGACTACGACCAACGGCTGCGCCGCCTCGAGACCCAAATTGCCCAGTTGCAAGAGCGCCTCACCCCCGCCCCCCCGCCCCCCCCTACCCCCACCCTTGACTGGGATCCCCTCACCCACGACTTTGATAGCTGGTTACTGCACGTCTGGAGCCACTTTGCCACCGACCAGCAGACCGGCCAAATCCGCTGGGGATCGCCGGTGAGTGCCGACCAGATCCATGCCGCCGGCTTTCGCATCCTGCGCAAGCAAGCCTTTTTGGATCGTCTGGCCAATTCCGAAGCCCCCGGCTTACAAGCCACCAGTTGGGATCCCGAGCATCCCGACCTGGCCTTGATCAACTGCCGCATCCAGACCGTCATCTTTGCCAATCCTGCCACCCAGCCCGATGAACGGTAAAACTAAAAACATTGCCGAGGATCCGTGAGCTAGAGCCACGATCCTGGTAAAATAAGCGGCAATTGTTTGCATCGAACCATCCCAGTGAGGGTCAACTATGGTTGCGCCTGTTGTGCTAGTGATTCTCGATGGCTGGGGACACCGGGAAGACCCGAACGGGAACGCCATCCTCGCCGCCCAAGCCCCGGTGATGCGCAGTCTCTGGCAGGCCTATCCCCATACCTTGCTCAATGCCTCCGGTCGGGCCGTGGGCTTACCCGCCGGGCAGATGGGCAACTCGGAAGTCGGGCACCTCACCCTGGGATCGGGGCGAATTGTCCCCCAAGAACTGGTGCGCATCAGCGATGCTGCCGAAACGGGATCTTTAGCTCGGGAGCCGGTTTTGGTCAATCTTCTGCAGACCTTAAAAACCAGCGGCAAAGCCCTGCATCTGATTGGCTTATGTTCTGAGGGGGGGGTGCATTCCCACATTGACCATCTCTACGCCCTGTTGGATATTGCCCAGGACTGGGGGATCCCCACCTATATTCATGTGATTACCGACGGGCGGGACACCCCTCCCCGGCAAGCCATCCACACCCTGGCTGCCCTGGAAGCAAAAGTTCGGCAAAGTCAGCATGGGGTCATTGCCACCCTGGGGGGGCGTTATTACGCCATGGATCGGGATCGGCGCTGGGATCGCACCCAAAAAATGTATCAAGTTATGACGGAGGATGGTCCTGGTACCGGTCAGCGTTTGACGGCAGCCATTGCCGCTGCCTATGCCCAGGACATCAACGACGAGTTCATTGTGCCCGTGCGTCTAGCTCCCGGTGCGGTTCAGGCGGGGGATGGGGTGGTATTTTTCAATTTCCGTCCCGACCGTGCCCGTCAGTTGACCCAAGCCTTTGTCCAGCCCGACTTTTCTGGCTTTGAGCGCCAGCCCATTGCCGATCTGCACTTTGTCACCATGACCCAATATGGGCCGGATTTGCCGGTGCAGGTGATTTTCCCGCCCCAAAATCTGGATCAGTTGTTAGGACAGGTGGTGAGTGAGCATGGTCTCAAGCAGCTACGGCTGGCGGAAACGGAAAAATATGCCCATGTCACCTATTTTTTCAATGGTGGCATTGAAGTTCCCTTTCCCGGGGAAGAGCGAATTTTGGTGCCTAGTCCCTTGGTGAGCACCTATGATCAGGCACCTGCCATGGCCGCCCCCGAAGTGACCGAGCAGGCTCTGCAAGCCATTGCCAAACAGGAATACGCCCTGATTGTCATGAACTATGCCAACCCGGACATGGTCGGTCACACGGGCAACTACCAAGCGGCCATCCAGGCGATTGAGGCGGTGGATCGCTGTATTGGTCAGGTGGTGGCTGCCGTCAGTCAAGTGGGGGGGACCACATTGATTGTGGCTGATCATGGCAATGCCGAAATGATGTGGGATGAAAACGGCAATCCTTGGACTGCCCACACCACTAACCTTGTCCCCTGTATTCTGGTGGAGGGCGAAAAACGCAAACTGCCCGGTCACGGCGGCATGCCCGAACTGCGCATCGGCGGATCCCTAGCGGATGTGGCACCGACCATCCTGCAGCTTTTGGGGTTACCGCAGCCGGAGTGTATGACCGGTCGCTCCCTGATTCCCCCCCCAGCCTACGACATTACTGAAGATCTGCCCACCGCCATCCCCGTGGGTGTGTAGTGACTTGCCATGGCGTCTTTTCGGGATCCCTGCTGGCTTCCCCTTGGGGAGAGGGGTTTTTGACAGGATTGACAGGTATTGTCAAAAAGCTTGCGACAGTTGCTCACGTCTAGAACAGAACACAACAAAACACAACAATCGGCGAACATGGACGGGGTATTTCATGGTCGAGCAGTTATCCAATTACCTCCAATCAACTCAACAAAAAAGCTCAATAAAAAGGATAGTTGCTCATGGGTGTCTCCTATAGCCTCCGGAAGTTTATCGTCATTCCAAATAGGCAAGACATCTTTACATTTTCTCAACTCCCCTCTCCCTCCTTAGGGGAGGGTTTGGGGGTGAGGGATCTGTTAATGGAAATGACTTTTTTGCCGTTTTTCCCCCTTCCCCTGCAGGGATCAGGCTACTGAGTTGACCTTTGCGATTTCCTTCAGGAAGAGAGAGAAATCTGCTGATCTTCCAAGAGTTTGCGCAGCACCCCGTTGATAAAGGTGGCGCTTTCTTGGGAGCCGTACTTTTTCGCCAGTTCCACCGCTTCATGGACAGCCACCGGCGGCGGCGCTGATTTCAGGATTAGCATCTCTAGCACCGCAATCCGCAAAATCGAACGCTCAATGTGCCCCAACCGCGCCAAAGACCAAGTTGTGAGATAGGACTCTAGCAGCGGGTCAATCTCCTGTTTGTGGGTTTGCAGGGCTGTCAGCAGGTGCAGGGCATAGGCTTTCACCTCTTCCCCTTGGGCGAGCATCAGCACTTCCGGCAACGTCAGCACTGTCCCCACCTGATTGATGCCGCTTTGGCACTGTTCGGCGGCTTGGGCAATCAACTGGCGGGCGTCATAGAGCTGCTTTTCCAGCCGCCGACTGGCTTCTAGGGCATGTTCGAGGGTGAGCTGCAACTCCTGCACCCACTGCTGGCTCTGATTGGCTTCTAGACCCACACTCTGCCGGGCCAGACGGCGGCTGTGCTGCTGAAGCTGGGTCAAGCGCTGGCGAAGCTGACTCACCTCCTCCGCGTCAGGGGGCAAAACCTGTTCACTGTCCTGCAGCAGATGGTGACCCCGTTTCAGATCCGCTGCCGCTTGGCTGAGGGTATCATGGACATCTTCCTTGACTGCCCGCACCGCTGCCACCAAAATATCCTCCAAACGTTTGCCCTTGTTCAGCCCGGACAGTTGCCCCGCAGCCAATAGGGCTAGCTCCCGGGCAATCCGCCGCGGTTGGATCGGAGTCGCCATAACTTTTCGTCAGCGCAGCACTATTAGTATAGGGGAGTGGAACCTCCGGTGCCGTCGCATGCCTCCCATCCACTGTCCCCGCTGCGGCAAACGCTTCTCCGCCTATCAACGCCAACTCCACTGCTCCGGCTGTGGCTGGCAACCCGTCCCGGAACAACCCCCCTACCTCCCCCCCATCCGCCGCCGCCCCACAACCCGGGATCCCTGGTGGTATCGTTGGGAGTATTACCAGGGGTTAGTGGCTCACTATCTGGTGGTGGTGGGTTGGCAGCTGTGGCGAGGGCTGAATCAGGTCAGTGACCGCCTCGGGCTGACCCGCGCCCTCTACTATCGCTTGTCCCTGCTTTACCTGGTTTGGGGGGCAGTGACCGTGTTGCCGGTGGCGGAGCGGTGGCTCTGGCAGGACTGGCGGATGATTGCCATTGTCCCCATGCTCCTGACTTGGGGCCTCCTGTACTGTTGTGTGCGGCTCCTGCCCTTTCCTACCATGAAGAACTGGTCACCGGAACTGCGGAGCTGGGTGCAGCAACATCTGTTGCGGCTGGCCCCCTTTTTGCGCCGCTATACCGTCACGGGATCCCAAGTGCGGCCCCAGTGGGTGGCGATCCAGTGGTGGGTGTGTTTGGGGATGATTCTGTTGGGGATGGTTGTGGGGAGTTTTTTATTGGGGTTGACGGGGCTGATTGTGGCCGTGGTGAGTTTTGTCAGTTTACTTTTTTAGGCTGCCGTATTTTGCCCAGAGTTTTTTCAAAGGTACCAGATCGAGGATAGTGCTGTCGGCGGGGGATTGCATCAGCAAACGATGGACTAAAAGCAGGGCTGCGATTGTCCAGCTTTGGTAGAGCCGGGCCTGTTGTCCCATCCAAAACCCCGTTGGCCCATCAAAGTATTCAGCCCATTTTTCTTCCGGCAACCGTGACATTTGCAGGTTATAGGCTCGTTTGAGCAGTTCCTGCATCGGTAAATAGGTTTGGGTATAGCGCAGATCCAAAAAACGATGTTGGTGCCGCAGCACGGCCATCACCAAAAATGGTAGCAAACATGGCCAATGTCCAGCATTGTGGTAGCACCAAGGGCGATTTTTGGGGTCATAGCCGGTTTTATTCTGCCAGTCAAAATCATCGAGGGGTGGGTGACAAATCCGCATCGGCATTTCTCCCACCAAATCCTTTTGGTTATGCAAAATTAAATTAAACAAAGCCCGCTGCTGAGATTGGGTGAGAATATCAAAAATAGCCGCCAAACAATTCCCCAAAGTAAAAAAGCGAAAATCAGGACGACCCGTGCGGATATTGCCGATCAAAAACCCACCCCGCGTCCCCAACCAGGACTGCAACCAATGGGGAATGGTTTCCGTGCGGATATTGTACTCATTCACCACATCATCCCCATACTGATCCGTCGGTCGCCGCCGCAAGGTCTGCACAATCTGCCGATTCAGCCAATAATGCTTGTGCAAGTAACGCCGCAGGCGAATCGCCCGCTCCACCGCCTGTAACCCCTCCCTCTCCCCATCCCGCAACAGATGGGCCGCACTCAACAATGCCCCATACAACAACACCTGCACCTCCAAGGGGGATCCCCAGACATCTAGGGGGCGGTCAATCATGAAGGAGCCGTCGGGCACATGCAGGGTGGGGATTTCCCGGAAGCTCGGCTGCAGGATCAGCCCCAACATATTTTTCAGGCCCGTTTGCACCCCATCTTGGTAGATCCAATCCCAGTCCTGCGTTTTTTGCACATACATATTCAGTAAAATCGGCCACCATAATGTGGCATCAACAGATACCACTCTGCCGATAGCCCGTTGCCCATAGTCGGCAATCAGTTGCTCCCCCTCCACATAAAAGCTGGTGGGGAAAATACCACGGGTGCGGGGATCCCAACTTTGCAATTGCAAGCAAGCGCTGAGAAAGTTCCTGACAATATCGGCTCTGCCATCGAGAAGAAAGCAGATCATCGATAGGACATTGTCCCGGATAAAAACCTCACCGTAGTTGAGGTCTGGGGGTGGGACAATCTGGGCATGGTGGTTACTCATCACCCATTTCTTCTGAGGAATGGCTGCCACCGTCCCAATCGGCTGACCCTGAAAATGCACCATTGCCTGATCGTAGAGCAGATGCTTAGCACGCTCTAAATGCTCATGTTCTACTGTGGAAGTCATAGGAACTATCTCAATTCAATCGCAGCACAATTTGGGGATCCCGGTGGGCAGCCGTTATCATGTGATGGGACACGGTGGGAAGACACATGTATCTCGTCTTGGTGAGTATCCATGGCTTAATCCGCAGTCACCATCTGGAGTTGGGGCGGGATGCCGATACCGGTGGGCAGATTCAATATGTGATTGATTTAGCCCGTGCCTTGGCCGAGCATCCGCAGGTGCAGCAGGTGGATCTGGTGACCCGCCTGATCCAAGATCCCAAGGTTAGCAAAGATTATGCCCAGCCGCTGGAGCCATTAAGCGCAAAAGCCCGTATTGTTCGCCTCCCCTGTGGACCCCGCCGCTACCTGCGCAAAGAGGTCCTCTGGCCCTACCTCGACGAGTTTGCCGATGAACTGCTCAAACATATCCGCCTGTCGCGGCACCTGCCCACTGCCATCCATAGCCACTACGCCGATGCCGGCTACGTGGGCAGCAAAGTCGCCAGTTGGTTAGGGATTCCCTTGATCCACACGGGGCATTCCCTGGGGCGGGTGAAGCGCAAGCGACTCTTGGAGCAAGGGGGCAAGCCGGAGCAGTTGGAGGAGCAGTTTCATTTTGCCACCCGCATCGAAGCCGAAGAAGGGATCCTCGCCCATGCCAACCTGGTGATCGCCAGCACCCACCAAGAAGTCCAAGAACAATACGCCCTTTACGACCACTACCACCCGGAACGGATGCTGGTGATTCCCCCTGGCATTGATCGCAGCCGTTTTCATCCCCAAGCCAGTGGGGATCCCCCGATTCGGCGGCAGTTGAAGCGATTTTTGTTACATCCCAACAAGCCGATGATTTTGGCTTTATCTCGGCCGGTGCCGCGCAAGAATCTGGCAACTTTGGTCAAGGCTTACGGTGAAGATCCGCGCTTACAGGAAAAGGCCAACTTGGTTTTGGTCATGGGCTGTCGCGAGGATATTCGGGAGATGGAGCCATCGCCGCGGCAAACCTTAACGGAGTTATTGTTGCTGATTGATCGCTATGATCTCTATGGCAAAGTTGCCTATCCCAAGTCCCATGTGCCGCAGGATGTGCCGGATTTGTATCGTTTGGCGGCCCAAAGTCGGGGGATTTTTATCAATCCTGCCCTGACGGAGCCTTTTGGTTTAACGTTGATTGAAGCGGCTGCCTGTGGCTTGCCGGTGATTGCTCCTTTGGATGGAGGTTGTCGGGATATTATTACCAATTGCCAGAATGGATTGCTGATTGATACCCTCAGCATTGCTGAGATGCAACAGGCCTTACACCGGGGGCTGAGTGATGATCAGCAGTGGCAACATTGGGCGGCGGCGGGAATCCGGGGGGTTGAAAATACCTACACTTGGAGTCGGCATGTGGAGCGGTATTTGCAAGCGATTTGGCAGCTGCAAAGTTTGCGGGTGATTCAGACCAAGGAAACTCCCATCCTACAGACCAATCGCCTTGCAACGGTAGATCGTCTATTGGTTTCAGATATTGATAACACCCTGATTGGGGATCGGGAGGGCCTGGCCCATTTGCTGGAACATTGGCAGCAGCGCCAGCAGCCCACAGGCTTTGGGATTGCCACCGGCCGGCATCTGGAGAGTGCCCTTGAGGTTTTAGAGGCATGGGGTGTGCCTTTGCCGGATTTGCTGATTACGTCTGTGGGCAGTGAGATTCACTACGGATCCCAATTGGTGATGGATACCAGTTGGCAAAAGCACATTAGCTACCGCTGGCAGCCGGAGTTGGTGCGTGCCGTTATGGAAGATTTACCGGGGATTACTTTGCAAGAACCAGAAAATCAACGTCCCCATAAAATCAGCTATCTTGTCGATCTCCATAAGGCTCCCTCAATTCGCGAGATTCAGCGGCTGTTGCGCCGCAGTAAACTGCATGTGCGGGTGATTTTTTCTCACCAAGAATATCTGGATCTGCTGCCGATCCGCGCCTCCAAAGGAGATGCCCTGCGCTACTGCGCCATGAAATGGGGGATCCCGATTCAGCAGATGTTGGTGGCGGGGGATTCTGGGAATGATGAGCAGATGCTCACGGGCAATACTTTGGCGGTGGTGGTGGGCAACCATAGCCCTGAATTGGAAAAGCTGCGAGGACAATCCCGGATTTATTTTGCTGAGGGCTGCTACGCCTGGGGGATCCTGGAAGCGATTAAGTTTTACAATTTTTAATTTTTTGATAAGTTCTATTAACCACAGATTGTTTTACTTGTATTAAACATATCCCTTACCCCTGGCCCCAGAGCGGGAGAGGGGGGATTGAGAAAATGGATATACCCTGGCAGAATCTGCAGAGACTTTGGTCCTCCCCTGAATGCCTATAAAAACTGGCAAAAACTGAAGCAGGCCTCCATACAGGAGGGGGATAAAACTTGCTATTCCTGATATTCAATCTTGCTTAAAAGCACCATAGCAGGGATCCCTAAAAAACTCAAAAAAAGCAGGAGATAGGGATCCCCTGCTCAGGTTTTGTTTTGGGATTAGCGGCAATCCGCTTCGATGGTATCGGTAGTGAGGCTCAGGTTTTGGATCCGCTTGGCTTGGGCCGGGGTTGGATCGGGGTAGTTGGCGCTATTGACTTCAGCCAACCGCACCAAGAAATCCGCCAGCGCCTTTTGTTCGGCCCCATCGCTGGCGAAGGTCACCGAGGTGCTGGGGGGGACGAGATCCACCCGACTGGAGGTAGCGGTGAAATTGGGGAAGGGATAGCTATCCCCACCGCCTGCCAGGAAGTTGAGGGTAACCAGGCGGAACGTTGCCGTGGGAGCGACTACGGTACCGTTGCGCACCACCACTTGGGGTGGGGTGGTCTTGACGCAGACCGTGCGAATGCGGCTGCCGGGATTGGTAATCGTAAAGGTGCCATCATCGTTGCGGGTGGCAGCATAGGCAGGCTGGGTGGGGTCAAAGCTGAAGGCCAGCCCGGCCACCTGGGGAAAACCACCGGGGAAGGCCCCATCCCGCACTTGGGAGACCCCGTTTTCCAGCAACAGCTTCAACTGGGTGGCATTCACCGTCAGTAACGAGAGGGTGTTGTTAAAGGCCAGGGCGCTTTCAATATCCAACTGGGAAATATCCCCTTCCCGCTTACCGGTATCAGGGTTAGCAGCTGGGGGCAAAAACTCCACCGGCGCATCCCCCCCGCCCCCGCTGGTGCGACCTAGGGGCGCCCGGATCCCACCCCCATTTTTGAGGGAGATAACCGTGGTGGGATCGGCCAAGCGAGCCCGGGCCAAATTGGCATCCGCCGTCAGATTACCGAAGTTAGTCTCACGGGTGCGCACCGCCGTCCGCAACCCATTCAAGAAAATCGTCGTACGACCAAAGATATTCGGCGGGCCATCCTTGGCGCGAATCAAGGCCTCAATGGGAGCCACCGCCGCCTCCACGTCCGCATCCACAGTGCCACTGGCAGTATCCGTGCGGTAGGCACCACTGCGCTCATCAAAGGCCGTCAAAATCCCGCTGGCATTAAAGCTCACTACCAACCGCCCCACATAGGTATAGTTGGCAGCGGTGTTCACCAACGCCACCGGCTCCCCACTCGCCGACTTCAACAACACCGGATAATCCGGCGCAAAAGAGCGATCCCCAGGCCGGAAAGAATCCGTAGCCTTCCCATGGGGACGGTGGGATCCCCCGGCGATGATGATGTCCACCCCCCGCAATTGACCGGCCAACTCATATTCGTTTTGCACCTGTTGCAGGTGGGCCAGCAGGATCACCTTGTTGATCCCTTGGGCAATCAGGGCGTCCACCACCGGCTGCAAAACGGCAGCCGACACTTGGTCAGAGGCGGCATCCGTACCACCTAGCACATCCACAAAATCCCCAGGGGAAGAAATACTCTTCAAACGGGTGGTCGTGGCTCCCACCAAGCCGATTTTCTCACCCCCTATGGTGATCACAGCACTTTTGGCAATTTTGTTGGGGATGTCGGCGGCTTCCGAACCATCCGCCGCAATTTCGCTGTCGCGAATCCCATCCGGATTATTGTTAAAGACCAAATTGGCACTCAAATAGGGGAACAACGCCCCCGCATAGCCCCGTCCCGTATCAGGGATAATCAAGTCGCGCACCTGCCGGGATCCCTGGTCGAACTCGTGGTTGCCGAGGGCAGAGGCTTGGATGCCGAGGGCATTGAGGATTTCAATGTCGGCCTTGCCGGGGGTACGGTTATAGCGTCCTACCAGGGAGCTGTCGGCACTGGCATTGTAGAAAGCACCGGGGATGTAGTTGTCCCCAGAGGACAAGGTCAACGTGTTGGCAACCGTTGGGCGCAGTTGGTTGAGCACCCGAGAATAGCCGCGGATATCATCCGCCGAACGGGCATTGGCTTCAAAGTCGCTGGCATGGAGGATCTGCAGCACAAACCCCGTGGGACTCTCAATCAAATTGTTGACTTGTCGCACCACAGCAACAATGTCGCGGTCACTGTTGGGAAACCCCACCGCAATCGCCTCAAAAGGAGGCGTTGACCCAGATGAACCACAAGCAGCTACAAGACCGGTCAACACCAGCCCCACAAGCAACCGCCATCGGGATCCGCAGAGGTGCCGCATCAGGTTGAAGATCATAATCACTCCTCAGACAGGATGACAGGTGGTGGGAAGGGTGGCATTCCCGCGGGTCAGCACTTACCCACAACCCAACCTAGGGTACCAACCCCTCTCATCTGCCCGGCTAAGGAGAGATTAAATCCTTGCCAACAAAACATTAATTAACTATGGCAATTTGACCAAGGTGCGCACCCGGGATCCCGGATTTTATTCAGCGGGCATTGCAGGTGGCATCAGCACCTCGCCGATCAGGTGCACAACCCCGTTGTCGGCGAGAATATCCGCCTGCAGTAGGGGGATGCCGTTGACCTGAATCACCTCATCTTCAATGGTGATGGTGAGGACTCCACCCTGAACAGTGGTGAGTTCTTGGCCATCCTCCAATTGGCTGGACAAGATTGCCCCTTCAACCACGTGATAGGTGAGAAGGTTCACCAACTGCTCCCGGTTGGCCGGCAACAGCAACTCCTCTAGGGTCTCTGGGGGTAGGGCGGCAAAGGCACTGTTGACCGGGGCAAACACCGTGAACGGCCCCTCCCCTGCCAAAACTGTCCCCAACTCCGCTGCCGTGACTGCTTGATTCAAGGTACTGAGACTTGTCGTCAACTGGGACAACTCCACAATCGTGGGCCGGCGGGCCGTAAAGGGAGCCGAGGTGGTGTTGCCACAGGCCACAGACAGACTCGCCAAGACCGCCAAACCCGTTAGCCACAAAGCACGAAAACGCATAACTCCTCACAAAGGTTGCAAAAACTACAAAAAGTTAGCATCTAACCATGCCTTTAGGGAGGATACAAAAATTTTTCAAATTAACAAGGGGTCAAGCCGCAGGTATTGGCAACAGTTGGGCAGGGGGAGGCTATGTGACAGAATGTGAATATTTCTTCAGCTCCCCTATGTCCGCTTTTGGTGATGGCATCTGTCAAGAAACCCTGGAACTATTGGAATGGCCGCGCCTGTGTCAGCACCTGAGTACCTTTGCCGCCACCGCAGCGGGATCCCGGGCTTGTTTGGGGCTGGTGCCCTGGCGCACCCAGGGGGAAGCGGAGCAGCTTTTGCAGGAAACGGCGGAAGCCATTGAGCTGGAAACTTTGGGCAGGAGTCCCCTGCCTTGGTCCCAGGTGCATGCCATTGGCGAGAGTGTGCAGCGGGCCCAGGTGGGGGGGATTCTTACCCCGCCAGAATTGTGGCAGATTGCCCAGACCTTAGGAGCAGCCCGCAGTATGCGGCGGATCCTGGAGGGGATGCCGGCGCTGAAGAGTTTGGCGGCTTTACTGGCCGACATCCGCACCTACCCAGAGGTGGAGCAAGGGATCTACGCCTGTATTGATGAGCAAGGGGAGGTGCGAGACAGTGCCAGCCCGACTCTGGCTAGCCTGCGGCAGCGCTGGCGAGAGCAACGCAGCCAGATCTACAGCCAGTTGCAGCGCCTGATGGCTGAACGCTCGGGGGCTATCCAGGAGCCGGTGATCACCCAGCGCCAGGACCGCTATGTCATTCCCGTCAAGGCCAGCCACCGGGATCAGATCCCAGGGCTGATCCACGATACCTCCAGCAGTGGGGCAACCCTGTTTGTGGAACCCTACAGCGTTGCCGAAGCCAACAACCAGTTGCGCTCCCTCGGACGGCAGATCGAACGGGAAATCGAACGCCTCTGTCAGCAGTTGTCCCAGAGGATTCAGGAGATTGTCCCGGATCTGGAGGTAGTAGTGGCGGCGCTGCTGAAACTAGACCTGGCGGTGACCCGGGCCCGCTATAGCCTCTGGCTGGGGGGACAACGACCCCGCTTTGACCGGGAGGCCGGACTCAACCTGCGGGGCTGTCTCCATCCCCTGCTGCGCTGGCAGGGCAACCGCGACCTCACCCCCATTGATTTCCAACCGGGATCCCAGGTGCGGGTGGTGGTGATCACAGGGCCGAATACGGGAGGCAAAACCGTTGCCTTGAAAACCTTAGGGCTCCTCAGTTGTATGGCCAAGGCGGGTCTGTTTTTGCCGGGGCGGGATCCGGTGGTGCTGCCGTGGTTTGATTGGGTTTTGGCGGATATTGGCGATGACCAGTCCTTAACTCAGAACTTATCCACCTTTTCCGGGCATATTCGTCGGATTCAGCAGATTATCGAGCAAGCCACCCCTGATTCTTTGATTTTGTTGGATGAAGTGGGGGCAGGCACTGACCCAACGGAGGGGGCAGCTTTGGCGGCAGCGATCCTGCGCTACTGCGCTCAGCACAGCCGCCTCACCCTGGCCACTACCCACTACGGGGAATTAAAAGCTTTGAAATATCAGTTTCCCGGCTTTGAAAATGCCTCGGTGGAGTTTGACCCGGAGACCTTAGCCCCCCTCTACCGCTTACAGTGGGGGATCCCGGGTCGCTCCCATGCCTTGGTGATTGCCCAGCGGTTGGGTTTGCAGCCGGAGATTTTGGCCTTGGCCCGCTTGCCTCAGGAGCAGCAGCGGGATTTGGATCAGTTGATCCAGGGGTTGGAGGAGCAGCGGCGGCAGTTGGAGCAGCGGCTGCGCCAGGCGGAGCGCCTGCAGCAGGAGCTCGAGCATTTACAGGAGCAGATGCAGCAGCGCTATTTGGCGCTGCAGACCAAGGAACGCCATCTGCAGCACCAGCAGCACCAGCTTCTGCAGCAATCCCTGCAGCAGGCCCGCCAGGAGATTGCCCAGGTGATCCGCCGGCTGCAGCAGGGCCCGGCTACCCCCCAACAGGTGCAAGCTGCCCAAACCTCCCTGGCGGCGATTCAAGAGCGCTATCTGCCGCCGGAGCCGGCGACGGAGTTTGTGCCTGAGGTGGGGGACCGGGTGCGGATCCCGGCCTGGGGGCACACTGGGGAGGTGCTGGAGTACAGGGGTGAGGATCAGGTGGTGGTGCGCAGTGGGCAGCTCAAACTCACCCTACCCCTTTCCCAACTGGCTCCCCTGGATGAACGGCAGGCCCAACTGCGGCGGCGCCCCAAGCCAGTGCCCCCACCCCCCCTGCCCACTCCGGACAATACCTATGATCTGCGGGGCAAGACCGTGGCCGATGCCATTGCCCTGCTCGAACCGATCTTGGGGACTGCCCAAGGCTACCTCTGGATCCAGCATGGGATTGGCAGTGGTCGCCTGCGGGCCGGGCTCCACGAGTGGCTGGCAACCCACCCCCGGGTGACCAGCTTCCGCAGCGGCACTCCCCAGGAGGGGGGGGAAGGGCTGACCTTGGTGTATTTGCCCTAATGCCTTGCCAAACGGGAAATGGCGGCTACAATCCACTGCGGCAGCACATTGTGAGGAGTTGGTCATGGCTACTGCGAAAATTGCCCTGGTGCTGGGGCTATGGGCCCTGGGATCCCCGGCCTGGGCGTCCCTGCCCAATACAACCGTTGAGGATTTGATTCAGGAAGGTCGCTCCGCCGGTCAGGCAGAAATCGATCGGGGGCGCTATCCGGAAGTGGCCCGGCGGGCTGAGTTTGCCTCCTACAGTGCTGCCTTTGCTGCCCTCTACAACCGCCTGCTGGGGGACTACCGACCGATTCGCTCCCGAGACCTGCCCAATATGTACCAATCCACCGTGCGCACCCAAGCCGGCTTCTATCAAGTCACCCGCACCGAACCCGTCCTCGACCAAGAGGTGATTAAGTAAGGGTTAAGGCAAAGCTGATGGGATCCCGGTATAGTGGGGGCGTCGGGATCCCTGGAGTGCTTATGAGTGAATCGGCAGCCCTGCGGAACTATGCCTTGGTGACGGCGGCCTATTGGGGTTTTACCCTCACGGATGGGGCGTTGCGGATGATGGTGCTGTTGCACTTTCACAAGCTGGGGTTTACGCCGATTCAGATTGCCAGTTTATTTTTGTTCTATGAAATCTTTGGGGTGGTCACCAATTTTTTGGGGGGCTGGATTGGCTCTTTGTTTGGGCTGCGGCTGACCTTGTATGGGGGCATAGGGATTCAAATTATTGGTTTGGTGATGCTGGGGTTGGTGAATCCTGATTGGCCGATTTGGGGTCAGGTGGCCTACGTGATGGCAGCTCAAGCCCTGGCTGGGATCGCTAAGGACCTGACCAAGATGAGTTCCAAAAGTGCTATCCGGCTGGTGGTGCCTAAGGAGGCGGATTCCCGTCTATTTAAGTGGGTGGCGATGCTGACGGGATCCAAAAATGCCCTCAAGGGGGTGGGATTTTTCTTGGGGGCGGCTTTGCTGCAGATCTTTGGCTCCCTCTATGGGGAGATGCTGGGCTTCCGACTGGCTAGCTTTGTGCAGGCAGCGGTGTTGGCAATAATCTTTTGTACCGGGGCCCTGTTGCCGGCGGACATGGGCAAAATCAAAGCCAAGGTGGCCTTCAAGCAATTGTTTTCCAAAAGTGAGGCGATCAATATTCTTTCCGCTGCCCGTTTTTTTCTGTTTGGTTCCCGGGATGTGTGGTTTGTGGTGGCGCTGCCGGTCTTCCTCTATGACACCTTGGGCTGGACTTTTATGCAGGTGGGGTCCTACATGGCCTGCTGGGTGATCGGCTACGGGATGGTGCAATTTTTAGCCCCGCAACTGCTGCGCAGCTACCGCCCCGGCCACGCTCCCAAAGCCCGTACCATCCAAATCTGGACCCTGGCCCTCACCGGCATCCCCGCTTTGATTGCCCTCGCTTTCATGGCCGATTGGGATCCCAACTGGGTGATTACGGGGGGCTTGATTGTATTTGGGATTGTGTTTGCTTTTAATTCGGCGGTGCATTCCTATTTGGTTTTGGCCTATACGGAAGATGATGATGTGGCCTTGAATGTAGGGTTTTACTACATGGCCAACTCCGGGGGGCGCTTGCTTGGCACCATCACTTCCGGTTTGGTGTTTCAGTTTTTTGGGATTACCGGTTGTCTGTGGTTTTCCATGCTGTTGATTTTGGCGGCGGGGCTGTTTTCCCTCAAACTCCCCGATCCCACCCATGCCCCTGCGGTGGTGCCCGTGCCATCCGGGGACTAGATGTGGTTTACTGAGAGAAGTCCCGTAAAGAATCTTCATGGTTATCCTCTGGTTGTTGCTGGCCCTGGTGGGGGTGGGGGCCGTGGTTTATTTACTCACCCCGCGCCGCTATGAGTCGGGGGCATCCGTAGCTAAGGCCTATGATGACTGGACCTTGGATGGGATCCTGGAGTTTTACTGGGGGGAGCATATCCACTTGGGGCACTATGGCAATCCACCCCGGCGCAAGGATTTCCGCCAATCCAAAGTTGATTTTGTCCACGAGATGGTGCGCTGGGGGGGGCTGGATCGCCTGCCCAAGGGAACCAAGGTGCTGGATGTGGGCTGTGGCATTGGCGGCAGTAGCCGGATTTTGGCCAAGGATTATGGCTTTGATGTAACAGGGATTACGATTAGTCCGCAGCAGGTGAAGCGGGCCCAGGAATTGACGCCACCGGGGGTGACGGCCCATTTTCAGGTGGACGATGCCATGAATCTTTCTTTTGCCGATGGCAGCTTTGATGTGGTCTGGTGTATCGAAGCCGGCCCCCACATGCCCGACAAAGCAATTTTCGCCAAGGAACTGATGCGTGTCCTCAAGCCGGGGGGCAAGTTGGTGGTGGCAGACTGGAATCAGCGGGATGACCGCCACAAACCCCTGAATTGGTGGGAACGCCTGATCATGCGCCAGTTGCTGGACCAATGGGCCCACCCTGCTTTTGCCAGTATCGAAGGCTTTGCGGAATTGCTGGAAGCCACCGGTCTCACGGACGGGCCCGTGATCACCGCCGATTGGACCCAAGAAACCCTCCCCGCCTGGCTCGACTCCATCTGGCAAGGCATCGTCCGCCCAGAAGGAATTGTTAAGTTCGGGATCCCGGGTTTGCTTAAGTCGTTGCGGGAGGTGCCAACTTTTATCCTGATGCGGATTGCTTTTGGATCAGGGTTATGTCGTTTTGGCATGTTTCAGGCAGTACGGCGTGCTCTCTGAACAGGGGGGGTGGTTCCCGGTGCAGGGGCAGGTGAATGTGAAAGGTGGTTTGTTGGTTGCGACTTTCTAGGCTGATGGTACCTTGGTGCTGCTCTACCATCTTTTTGACCAGGGCTAGCCCCAAGCCGGTGCCCCCTTGTTTCCAGCGGTCGTTGCCGACAACTCGGTAAAACTTTTCAAAGATACGTTCTTGCTCCTCCGGCGGGATTTCCGAGCCGGTGTTGCTGACCCGCACATGTAGGTATTGGTCATCGCTTTCGGCACTTAAGGTAATGCTGGCTTGGGGAGGAGCATACTTACAGGCATTGTTGATGAGTTCGGAAAAGATGCGGATGAAACTGGAGCGATGCCCCTGAAAATAGGTGGGTAAGTCCGGACTCAGATGCAGATGCAGGGATTGCTGGCGTTCCTGGATGCGACTGTAAAAGGGAGCCATGATGGCTGCTAAGGTCTCTTGCAGGTCAATGGCTTCCGTGGGTAGGGGCTCGACAGTTTGTTCTAGACGTTGCAGGTCGAGCAGATCGTTGATCAGATCGATTTCCCGTAGACACTCATCCTGAAGAATGTGCAAATAGCGATTCACCCGCTGCAACCAGGCTTGATTCTGAGCTAGGCCCTGTTTTTCCGCTTCCAGAATCATTTTTTTCAACATGTGAATCGACATTTTCATGTTGGACATGGGGGTGCGTAGCTCGTGGGAGACGGTGCTGAGAAAGTCATCCTTGAGCAGATTCAGTTGTTGCAGTTCCTGCATTTGCTGTTGCATTTGCAGCTCGAGCTGTTTGCGGTGGGTAATGTCAACGGCTGTCCCTAAATCACAGAGAAAACCGCGATAGGGGATCTTGCCGAGGGTACATTCAATCCACTTGCTTTCCCCCTGTTGGGTGAGGATCTGAAACTCCCGCCGCACCTGTAGGGGGCTGGCCTCTTCTACCCAAGCCTGCATCTCCGCCTGGCAATCGGGATGACCCAGATGCCAAAAACTCATGCCCAGAAGCTCAGCCCGGCTATAGCCCGTAAGGTGGCTCAGGGCCGGATTGACATCTAAAAAGTGCCCGTAGCGAATCACAAAAATCGCTGCCGTTGTGGTTTCTGACAGGGTGCGCAGCCGGATCTCGCTGTCCCGCAGGGCAAGCTCCGCTTCCTGCCGACGGGTAATGTCCATGCTGATACTGATAGCCCCAAGCAGTTCGCCGCGACTGCCAAAGGTGGGGGTATGCTGAATTAAGAGGACTTTGTTGCCCTCTAAGCTGGATCGGAGGGTCAATTCTCCACTCCAAGGCTGCCCCTGCCGTAAAGCCGACATCATCTGCTGGCTTTGTTCCTCACTGAAGGGAATGATGTCGGTAATCAATTCCCCAAGGGCAGCCTCAGCACTGACCCCATAGAGGGTTTCGGCAAAGCGATTCCAGTAGGTAATGTGACCGGCCAGATGGATGCTGATGACGGCATTCTGAACGGTGCTCAAAATCTGATCCTGCAACTGTAAAGCCTGAATCTGCTTGTTCAATTGGGCGGTGCGCACTCGCACTTGCCGTTCCAGTTGGTCATTGCTGCGCTGCAGTTGCTGATGTAAATCCGCCTGCTGAATGGCTATCTCCACCTGATTGGCCAGATGCTGCAAGGCTTGGATAATCTCTGGACTCCAACCCCGGGATCCCTGACAGCGGTGCAGCACCAGCAAGCCCCAGAGGTGCTCTCCCTGGAAGAGGGGCAGGGTCAGGATCGCTTGCACTTGTGATTGCTGCAGGTACTGGCGCAGTTGCGGGGGCAAGGACTGGGCGTCAATGTCGGTGATCAGCCGGGGCTGGTCGCGGCGGTAAATATGGTGCCGCTGGGTAAACCATTCGTGCCGTACCTCCTGACCCAAAAGACTACTCCAGGGTGGGCTGACGGATTCGGCAATCACTGTGGCGCTATCTCCGGAAAACCGGTGGATCACCACCCGATCTGCCTGGCCAAACCGACGCACTTCCGCCACGGTTGTTTGCAGAATTGCCTGTAAATCCAGGGACTCGCGAATCCGCAGGGCAATGGCCGACAGCAACCGCTGCTGCTCCGCGTGGTGCAGTTGCCGCCGCTGCTGGGTAATATTGCGCACAATGGCTATCACCTCCTTGGCGCTGATGGGGATCAGCCGGGCTTCATACCAACGCTCCTCGCCCCGGATCACCAAAGGATACTCGTGGATCTGCATCTGCTGTTGATCCAAAGTGATGTGAATCTGCTCTAGCCAACTCGCCGCATTCTCTGGATCCAGCACCTGGGAGAGGGTTTTGCCCAACACCTCCTCAACCGGTAACACTAGGTCGTCGGGATCCCCTTTGCAAAACAGGTAGTGTCCTTCTCGATCCAGGCGAAAGACCAAATCCGGCAGGGCATCGAGGATAGCGCGGTTGCGGCTTTCGCTCTGGCGTAGGGACAGTTCCGTCAGCTTGTGCTGGGTAATATCCCGAAATGTAATCACCACCCCGGTCATCTCCCCGTCAATCAAAATTGGAGCGGCACTGGCAGCTAAATAACGCTCCTGACCCTGGGGATCCCGCAGCAGGCTTTGGCAGGTCACGGGGCGGTGGCTGCGCAGGACCGTTTGCACGGGGTCGGGTTGCTGGATCAGGGGTAGGACTTCCTGCCAAGGGTGCCCGCGGGCTTGGCTCTGCTGCCAGTCGGTCAGAACCTCAGCCATGCGGTTCATCAACTGGATGCGACCGCTGCTGTCGGTGACCATCACCCCATCCCCAATGCTGTGCAGGATGGCCGCCAAATGTTCTTGGGTCTGGCGGTGCTGGCGCAACTCCCGCTGCACCGATTCATACAAAGCGTGATGATCCAAAGCTAAACTGGTCAACTGGGCAAAATGCTGCAACACTTCCTGATCCCGCTCACTGACCAGCCGATCGGGATCCCGATGGGCGATCCCCAGCACCCCGATCACTCGGGATCCCGGAGCGTCTTGGGTGAGCAGGGGGACGGCAGCGGCCGCCTGTTTCCAGGAGGGTTCTTGGGTGATGGCTCGTCCCTCCCAGGTTGCATAGTTAGGGACCATGAGGGGCTGTCCCGATTCCCACACCTTACCCGCCAGTCCTTGCCCCCGCCGCAGGCGCAACCCCTGATGCTGGGCCGATAAGCCGACCCCCACCTGCAGCACCAGTTCCTCCCCTGCGGCATCCACCACAAACAAAAACCCTTCAGGAGCCGATAACAGAGTTGTCACGTCCCCAGTAATCAAGCGCAACACCTCTTGCAGGGGCTGGCGGTCAAGGAGGGCCAAGCTGGTGTGGTGCAGGGCTTGCAGATAACTATTTTGCCGCTGCAACTGTTCTTGGGTTTGCTGCTGCTGGGTAATATCCCGGGCTTGAAACACCACCCCACCCAGTTGGGGATCCCCCAGCCAATTGGTGAGGGCAACTTCCAGGACCAGCCAATGGCCGCTGGCATGGCGCAGGCGACACTGATAGATAACCTGATGTCCCGGCTGGGTGAGGGCAGTCTGCCAGGCATGGTGGACGGGATGTTGATCCTGGGGATGCAGGTAAGGGGGATTGAGGAGGAAGTCTGGCGGCAACCGGTCATCCCCCAAAAACTGTCGCAAGCCGTGGCTAATGTAGAAGCACTCCCCTCGCTCGGTGGCAATGGCCAGCAACTCCGTCTCCGGTTGGGGCAAATCCTGACGACGGCACACCCCCTGCACCTGGATGACCGTGCCATCCTCCATCACCGGCAGCAATCGCCAGTGCCAGAGCCCGGCGGCAGTTGCCTGATGCCAATGCACTGGGGTTTGCTGCTGCCGACAGCGCTGCACATAGGGCAACAAATGGGCAGTCACCCCAGCCGGCAAGTCCGTTAAATCTTGGGGGTCACAATCACTCTGGGCCACCAACCAGCGCTCAAACCCCTCATTGTGATAGAGAACCCGCAACTGCTCCGGATCCCCTTGCCACCCCAGCACAAAAATACCGTCCTGCACCTGATTGAGCAATTCAGGGCTGACAGGACTGAGGCAACCGGGATCCCAAGGCATAGCTATTAGAAATGATTAGCCTTAATCCTATCGGTTTTTTGGGAAAAATGTTGGCGACTAAGTATACTAAGTATCATTATTATCGGACTTTTTTGGGGACAGCCACCTTTCCAGGGGCAGGGGGTGATAGACCCAGCCAAACTGCTCGGCAAAACTCGATAACAGTGCCTCCCCCACCGCAGCCATGGTCAACTCTGGACAAAACTGCACCAGGGATCCCACCGGGCGGTCGGCAATGCCACAGGGGACAATCTCTGCAAAAGCCTCTAGATCCGGGCAGACATTCACCGCCAAACCATGGTAAGTCCACCAGCGGGTCACCCGGATCCCCACCGCTGCCACCTTACACCCCTCCACCCACACCCCTGTCAACCCCGGCAGCCGCTCCCCCGGGATCCCGAAGCCGGCTAACATCCGGATCACTACCTCTTCTAGTTGGCGCAGATACCAATGCAGGTCGCAGCGATGGCGCTTGAGACAGACAATCGGATAGGCTACCCACTGTCCCGGCCCGTGGTAGGTGACTTCTCCCCCCCGTTCCACCCGATACACCTCCCGGCTTGGCTGCTGCGGGTCAAACTTCAGCCAACGCAGATCCCCCCCTTGGCCGAGGGTATAGACTGGCGGATGGGTGAGCAGCATCAAGCCGTCCGGCAGCTTTGGGTTGGCCAGCCCCAAATGCAGCCGTTGTTTTTGCCAGTTCCAGGCCTGGAGATAGGGCACTTCTCCCGGCATCACCACTTGGCAGCAGTGCATCTGCACCCCCCAAGGTTACCGCTGCTATTATCTCTCTTAGCAGGGGCAAAGTTGTTTTCGGTGCTAGATTTCACGCCCTTGACATCGATGGATCCCTAGACCTTGATGAATGGCTCGTCGGTCCCTAACCAGACAGCCTGCAACTCTGGCTTTAAGGATAAATGAGCCACCGGCCCATGGAATCATGGCTGCCTTTTATCTTCTTCCTCTTCCTAATTTCCCTCATCTGCTGAGTTGGTCTAGCTCATCTCTATCTCAAGACATCCCGCAAGTGCGTCAAGATAGACCAGGGGCAGATTATTCCCTTAATTTAAGCGAAATTTAAGCGAAGGGATGGAGGTTCAGTAATCAACCCCTTGCTTGAGTTCAGCACCAACCTCGGCATAGTGCTTATGGCACACCATTTCCGAATGAACAGAGGCCAGTTCAAAGTAGGGCAGCGTGGTGTGACAACGTCCGGTAATAATAATTTCTGTGTCTTTGGGCTTGCGCAGCAGGGTATAAACAATTGGCTCCACCGGCAAAAGTTCTAGATCAACAGTGGGGTTCAATTCATCCAAAATAATCGTTTTGTAGAGCCCAGACATAATGGCAGCCCGGGCCATCTCCCAGCCCCGCTCCGCTTCCACATAGTCAATTTCTTGCTGCCTACCCCGCCAAACAATGGCATCCCGACCGCAGCGCTGGTGATCCACCAGGTGAGGGTAACTGTCCCGTAGGGCGCGAATCGCCGCATCCTCGGTGTAGCCGGTGCCCCCCTTGAGCCACTGCATAATCAAAACCCGGTGGGAGAGGTCTTTGGAAATCCCCCGCCCAATCGCCTGGAGGGCCCGCCCAAGAGCACTGGTGGACTTGCCTTTGCCGGCACCCGTATAGATCTCAATCCCACCAACCCCCGCATCCGTCGCCGCCTGTCTGCGCATCGGTCGCATCTCGGAATGCAGATCCGCAAGATCCAAAATCGCCTGCGGCGCCCCCCGACCCGTGATAATCACCTCCATGCTTTCAGGCTTCTGCCGCAGGGCTGTTACGACTTCTTCGACGGTCAGCAACCCCAAGTCCAGCACCGGATTCAGCTCATCCAAAACCACCACCGAATAAAACCCCGAGGCGATGGCACCCTTGGCCACATCCCAACCCCGCTTGGCCTCGGCCCGGTCAAACTTGGTGATCTGATCAGGACCAAAAAACTCCCCCCGCCCAGTGCGCAATTGGTCGATCAAATGGGGAAATCCCCGCTGCAAGGCCTCAATGGCTGCATCCTCAGCATAGGGACGCCCAGGACCTTTCAGAAAACGCACCAACAACACTCGACTGGAAACGTTGGACTGAATCCCTAAGCCAATAGAGCGCAAAACCACCCCCAAGGCAGCCTGGGATTTGCCCTTGCCCTCCCCATCGTAAACATGAATCTGACCGCGCTGGCGGTTCTGAACCTGGGCTGTAACAATCCCAACTTCTCGCACCGGCATAGGAACCACAATCAATCCACCGCTATTGTAGCGGCTAATTAGGAGATCCCTAGGGATCCCTGGACGCTGTAGCCGAGGTGAGCTAGGGCAGCGGCGGTGGGGATGCGACCGCGGGGGGTGCGTTGCAGGTAGCCGATCTGCATTAAATAGGGTTCGTAGACATCTTCGATGGTCTGGGGGTCTTCACCGATGGCAGCGGCAAGGGTATCTAGGCCCACTGGGGCGCCGCGAAACTGCTCGATCATCACCGTCAGTAACTTGCGATCGGTCCAATCGAGGCCTTGGGGATCCACTTGTAGGCGTTCGAGGGCGGCGGCGGCCAGTTCCGCTTCGATGGTGGTGTGGCCGTAAACCAGGGCAAAGTCCCGCACCCGTTTGAGGAGGCGGTTAGCAATCCGGGGGGTACCGCGGGAACGACGGGCAATTTCGGCGGCAGCAGCCGGGCTAATGGCAACCGATAAAAGCTGGGCAGTGCGCACAATAATCGCTTGCAGCTCTTCCACTTCATAAAACCGGAGGCGCTGCACCAAACCAAAGCGATCCCGCAGGGGGGCAGTCAGGGCCGCTACCCGGGTGGTGGCCCCAATCAGGGTAAACCGAGCCAAGGGAATGGAGGTGATGCGGGCAGCCCGCCCTTTGCCAGTGGTAATATCCAAGCGAAAGTCTTCCATAGCCGGGTAGAGGAGTTCTTCCGTAACCCGCGGCAACCGATGGATCTCATCAATAAATAAAATATCCCCCGGCTGCAACCGCACCAAGTAACCGGCAATATCCCGAGGACTTTCCAGAGCCGGGGCCGTAGTCATGTAAAACTTACCCCCCATCTCCGCTGCCAGGATCGCCGCAATGGTGGTCTTGCCCAACCCCGGCGGCCCATAAAACAAAAGATGATCCAACGGCTCCTGCCTCGCCCGGGCCGCCGCTAGGGTAATCTCCAAAACGTCTTTGACCTCCTTCTGGCCAATGTAATCCTGCAACCGCTGCGGCCGTAGGTTCTCGGGATCCCGATCCGTAGGGATGGCACTGGGCTGGAGCAAGGGATCCCGACCGGTGGACTGGGAAGAGACAATAGCCATTATTCCAGAATCTGCAGACGCTGACTGGTAATGGTCACCCCCTCACTGTTGACAAACATCACTGAAATCCACTGGGATCCCGGGGTGGTGGGGGCAGTGGCGGTGCGGAAGATACCCCCCGCCTGCAGGGGGGCCAGCCGAAAGGAGGTGCTGCGCCCGTACAGAGATGGCATCACCGGCTGGGCCAGCACCGATCCTGCCAGCAAGCGATCCCGCAGGGGTTCGGCGACGATGGCCTCCAAGCTATAGGTACCGCCGGCGGGTACCGTTTGGGGCAGATTGAGAGTGACCGTAGGGGGGCGATCCCCAGAGCGGAGGGTGATAGATTCAGCCAAGGTGCGCTGCCCCAACAGGCGCCATTCCCCTTGCGGGTTGAGCAGATAGCGATTTTCCACCACCGTTGTGCCGCTCAGCTCCCAGGGCCCCCGGGGGGAGCGCTCCTGACCCACCACCCGCGTCTCCAGCACCACCGTAGCTTGGGATCCCGACTGTTGCCAGGACTGCACCGCAGTGGTGTAGGTGAGGCGGTCGTAGTTTTCCCAGAGGGTTGCCAGGGCTTGGCGCATCTGGGCCCGGGCCAGACCGTCCTCATGGCGAAACCCCGGGTCAAAAAAACTCATGTAGGCTTCCAGATCCTGTTGGTTGGCAAGGGCAGTCATGCGCTCAATGGTGGCAGCCAAAGCCGGGGGTAACTCCGCCGCCCCAGTTGGCACGGCTAAAATCAGCGGACCAAGCAAACCGACAAGCCAGGACAGTCCCTTCATCCCAAAGCCGCCTTTGCCTGAGCATAGGCACTTTCAAAGGCACTCAAAGGCACCGCCCCATTCAACGGGATCCCATTGAGGGAGAAGAAGGGGGTGCCGCTGAGTTGGAGTCGGTCGGCGAGATTGAGATCCCGCTGGATGGCCAGCTTAGCCATTTCGCTGTTGCGGTCGCGGTTAAAGCGGTTCAGGTCTAGGTGCAGCTTTTTAGCCGTGGCCTCATAAAAAGCCTCCCCCAGTTCTTGCTGATGGCTAAACAGCGCATCATGAAACTCCCAGAACTTCCCCTGTTGATGAGCTGCCCAAGCCGCATAGGCTGCCGGCAAAGCCTGGGGGTGAATCTGCGCCAGGGGCAAATGCTTATAAACAAAAGTCACATCCTTATGCTTGCTGACAAACTCTGAAACCACCCCATGGGCCCGGGCGCAGAACGGACACTGAAAATCAGAAAACTCCACCAAAACCAAGCGTTTATCTCGGGATCCCTGGACGGGGGAATCGCCGATCAGGGTAGCTAGATCCCGGTGGAGTTCTTGCAG
The DNA here is from genome assembly GCA_039794745.1 of Thermostichales cyanobacterium HHBFW_bins_127. Classification (GTDB taxonomy): domain Bacteria; phylum Cyanobacteriota; class Cyanobacteriia; order Thermostichales; family Thermostichaceae; genus JAUQVP01. Next base: position 32,788 of record JAUQVP010000009.1, read on the forward strand.
GCGGGGGATCAGGGCGGCTTCTTGTTGTTGCCGTTGTTGGGCTTGCTGTTGTTGCTGATAGGCCTGGACCGATTCAATAATCACCTGGGGATTATTGCGGATCACCTGCAGGATTTGCTCTTCACTCACTTGGCTACAGGCAATGCCAAGGGTCATGACCAGGATCCCGACAACTAGGTTGTGCAGGATCTGCCGGATAGGTGCTGCCACAATTGTTCTCCCAGGCTCTCTAGGTGTACGGTAGCACAGGCTGCCGAAGCGGGGTACTCCTCTAGAGGGTCCCCAGGGCCCGTTGCAGTCTGGCTAGGGAGCGGTTGTAGGCGACGATGGCACCGGAGAAGTTCCCTTGGGCTTCGGTGAGAGCGGCTTCGGCGCTGAGGACTTCCGTTTGCGTGCCCACCCCCGCCTGGAAGCGGAGCCGGGCTAGACGCAGACTCTCGGTGGCTGTGGTGACGGCGGTGCGGGCGGCTTCAATTTGTTCCCGGGCTGACTCCAGGGACAGATAGGCCTCTTCCACTTCCTGGCGGATCCCGGCTACGGTTTGGTCAAAGCGACTGGTGAAGGTTTCGGCACTGATGCGGGCTTGCCGGGCAGCGGCTTGGGCAGCGCCACCGTCCCCCCAAGCGTAGGAGAGGCTGGCACTGAAGCTGTAGCCCAAGCGCCAACTCTCGGCGGTCTGGAGGTTATCGCCGGTGGTGAGGCTGGCTCCCAAACGCAGTTCCGGTGCTGTGCGATTCAAAGCTACGATCGCTTGGGCATTGGCTTGGCTGACTTGCCGGCGCAGGATCTCCAGTTCCGGGCGCTCGGCATAGGCCCGGATGATGGATGCCTCTAGACTCAGCTCCCAATTGGGCCCAGGCAAAATCGCATCCGTAGCCGTGACATCCGTAGGCAGAGCATAGTTGAGCAGACTGGCTAAAGCCCGCCGGGCCAAACGCTGCTCATTTTGGGCCCGCAGCAGTTGTTGGCGGTTGTTGGCCAGGGAGGTTTCCGCCTGCAGGACCTCAAAGCGGGTGCTGATCCCAGCCCGCTCCTGGGCCTGAGCATCCCGCAAACTGGCCTCGGCATTGGTGACAGCCGCTGCCCGCACGGCCACATTGGCATCGGCGCTCTGGAGGGCATAGTAGGCATTGGCCACCTGCAACCGCACCTCCTGGAGGGTTTGGGCCAAGGTCAGCTCGGCAATCCGCACCCCCTCCTGGGCCGCCGTCACCGCCGCGTCGCGACCGCCCCCATCTAGCAGCAGATAGCCCAACTGCACCAGAGTAATCGTCAACAAGCTGGAATCACTGGGGGCAAAAGCCGACTGACTGTAGCTGTAGTTGATGCCGCTTGTGGCCGTCACCGCATAGGCCGCCAGAGCCTGATCCAAAGCCGCCTGGGCACTCGCCACCCCCAACTCCGCCTGCCGCACCTGCACATTGTGCTCCACCGCCCGCTGCATCGCCTCCTGAAGGCTCAGCCCCTGACTGGCTTGGATCCGCACCTCCAACGCCTCCGTCGGCACCGTCAAGGGATCCCGCAGGGTGGGAGCCAAGGGAGCATCGGGGGGCACCACCAAAGCGGGGGGAGGAGCTGGGGTAATGACCTGGTCGCTGCTGGGCAGAGGAATCGGCTCAGCCCTAACCGGCCTAGCCAACACAGTCGCAACCAACATCCCCGGCAGCCACCACAGACGGGATCCCCACATATCGTTACATTTGTTAACGCCATCTCTACCAATACCCCAAGGGGGTCAGCAGCACTAGAGGCTTTTGCACAGTGTGATTCAGTCGACCAGCTCAGTTGGCAAGGGCTGCCTGCACCAGGGCTTGCAGTTCTTGGCGTTGGTAGAGTTCTTGGATGATGTCGTTCCCGCCGATGAACTCCCCATTGATATAGACCTGGGGGATGGTTGGCCAGTTGGAAAAGACCTTGATCCCCTGGCGAATCTCCGGGTCATCCAAGACATTTATTGCCGTGAAGGGAACCCCCAAGCTGCGAAACACCTGCACCGTAGCGTAGGAAAATCCACACATGGGCATTTCCGGCGTGCCTTTCATGTAAATCAAGATCTTATTGTCTCGCACCTGCTGGGCAATTTCCGCTTGGACATCCCGACCCAAATCGTACATAGAGGCTCCTCGAGTTTTGTTCATTGTGATTGCAGACCGGCTCCCCCTGCCGGAAGTACCGGCATCCCTCACTAGAGATCCGGGTTATCTTCGCTGTCAGTGCCGTCGCCGTTGCTGGAAGCCATCAGTTCCACCGGCGGGCACTCATCCGCAACCGGCAAATCTGATAGGCTCAGTTGTCCCTTAGGAATGGTGGCAAGCCGCTGGGCCACCGCCCCAATGCTCTCCATACGGATAATCTCTTCCCAGGAGCAAATTTCGTCCTCATCTTCAGTTTCGTAGCGAACCGTCACCAACTCCCCCACGACATCCAAAATCTTTGCCCGTTCCAGCCACCGTCCCTGCTCTCTTAGGTAAATCCAAACCTCTTTGCCATCCCGACACATCTGACCAAGTTTTTGGTGCAACATAGGCCCCTCCTGAGGGTACTGGCAAGCGCTACTTACAGATTATTCTAGCGGATGGGATGGGGGTGGTGTGCCCTAGCTAACACTCCTGCCCCCAATCTCCCCGCACTATCATGGTCTCAGTCATCCCCTAAACCGAATCATGCCTGATGCCCTGCGTTTGCTGAGCCGCCGCCTGCTGCTGGGGATCCCGGTGTTGGTGGCGGTGTCGGCCTTGAGTTTTCTGTTGCTCAAGCTCAGTCCCGGGGACTTTTTGGATCAGTGGGCCCTGGATCCCTCCGTAGGGGAGGGGTTAATTGCCCAGGAGCGGGCCCGCTTGGGCCTGGATCAACCCTGGTGGCAGCAGTATTTCACCTGGTTGGGGCATGTGCTGCGGGGGGATTTGGGGCGCAGCTTTAGCTACCGCATCCCCGTCAGTACCCTGATTCTCAGTCGTGCTGGTAATACCCTGATTTTGTCGCTGGCGGCGGTGCTGGGCACGTGGCTCTTGGCGGTGCCTCTGGGGGTAATTGGCGCCTTGGGACAGGACCGTTGGTGGGAAAAAATCCTCCGGGTGGTCACCTATATTGGCCAGGCAATCCCCAGTTTTATCGTCGCCATTGCCCTGTTGTTTGTGGCTCAGCATACGGGCTGGTTTCCGGTAGGGGGGATGACCCGGGTGGATTTTGCCGATTTGAGCTGGCCAGAACAACTGCTGGATCTGGCTCACCATTTGCTTTTGCCGGCTGCCGCCCTCAGCATCACCAGCTTTGCCGGCCTGCAACGGATCACCCGCGGCAGCTTCCTGGATGTGCTGCGCCAGGACTATCTGCTGGCTGCCCAAGCCCGCGGGATCCCCAAATGGCGCCAGGTTCTCATCCATGCCCTGCGCAATGCCGTTAACCCTCTGGTGACGATTTTGGGGTTTGAGTTTGCCTCGTTGCTGAGTGGTTCGTTTATTGCTGAGTTTTTCTTCAATTGGCCGGGGTTAGGCAAGTTGCTGCTGGAGGCGGTGCAGAGCTACGACATCAATGTGGTGATGGCCGGGTTGATGTTGGGGGCGGTGATGCTGATGCTGGGCAATGTGCTGGCCGATCTAGCCCTGCAGGCCCTTGATCCCCGCATTCGCATCCCCCCTAGGGGCTAAAAGATTCTGGAGATTTTCCAGTAGCCCCCAAAACAGAGCCGATAGAATAGGGCTTGCCTAGAGGATTAGGAGTCCTTGACACTGACGATTCGGGTCTGCCTGCTGGAAGTTCCGCCCTTAGCTCCTCACTTTTGGGAGCAGTTTTTTGCCGGTACGCCGGTGCGGGTGGAGGTGTTTGTGACCGGCAATGGGCTGGTGGAGTATGTGCAAACCTGGGGTGAACAACTCGATTGCCTGGTGTTTGTGGCTGCCATTGCCGATATGGCAGAAATCCACCAAGTCTGCCAGCAACTGTGCCAGTTGGGACTACTCTGGCCAGCGGTGCTGGTGGTCAAACATCGGGATCCCCACGCCCAAGACCCGGAACTGCTGAGGTTTTTGGAGCACAAACAAAAGATCTACCACAATGCCCTGGTGGTCTTGGTGGTGGGAGAGGATGTCAAACCGGAAACCTTAGTCAGCCATATCCAAGAGGCCATCAACCTGTTTGTGCAGATAGCCCCCACCTGTGAACTGCCCCCCCCCAATGCCCTGCCCCAAAAGGATCAACGCCAGCAGCAACTGGCCGAAAAGCTGCGGGAACGGCTGGGCTACTTGGGGGTGTACTACCAGCGGGATCCGCAGCGGTTTTATCGGCATTTGCCGCCGGAGGAGCGGAAAAGTCTGATGCAGCGCTTGCGGGGACTCTACCAAGCGATTATTCTGGATTACTTCCAGGCCCCGGCAACCGCCAATAGTCGCATTGACGAGTTTGCTGCCCTGGCCTTTTTGAGTGACCTGAGTGTGTCCCACGTGTTGGAGCTGCACATGAGCTTGATGGATGCCTTTGCCAAGCAACTGAAGCTGGAAGGGCGCAGCGAGGAGATCCTCCTCGACTATCGCATCACCCTGATTGATGTCATCGCCCACCTGGCGGAATTGTACCGGCGTGCCCTGCCCAAGGAGAAACAGTAGCCTATGCCTGCCGTTGGCAAAAGTTATGTGCTGAAGCTCTACATTGCTGGCAATACCAGCAATTCCCTGCAAGCCCTGCGGACATTACAGGATATTCTGGAGAAAGAATTTCAGGGAGTCTATACCTTGAAAGTCATTGATGTGGTCAAAAACCCCCAACTTGCGGAAGAAGACAAGATCCTAGCCACCCCGACTTTGACGAAAACGTTGCCCCCGCCGGTGCGTAAAATTATTGGGGATCTGTCCGACCGGGAAAAGGTCTTGGTGGGACTCGATCTCCTCGACGCCGATGCCGACGATACCTTTGAGGACTGATATGACGGAGCTGCAGGGCATTACCAAGGTCCGTACGGGGATTGAAGGATTCGATGATATCAGCCACGGTGGCATTCCCTACGGCCGCACCACCTTGGTCACGGGTACCTCGGGAACGGGGAAAACCCTCTTTGGGATCCAGTTTCTCTACAATGGCATTACCCAGTTTGAAGAGCCGGGGATTTTGATTACCTTTGAGGAGTCCCCGGCAGATATTATTCGCAATACGGCGGGGTTTGGTTGGGATTTGCAGGCTTTAATCGATCAGGGGAAGTTGTTTATCCTCGATGCTTCCCCGGATCCGGATGGCTATGAGATCAGTGGCAATTTTGACCTGTCGGCCCTGATCGAACGGATTCAATATGCCATCAAAAAATACCGGGCTAAACGGGTGGCGATTGATTCGGTGACAGCCATTATTCAGCAGTATGATGCGGCGGCGGTGGTGCGGCGGGAGTTATTTCGCCTGACCGCACGCCTGAAGCAGTGTCAGGTGACAACGGTGATGACAACGGAGCGCACGGATGAATATGGTCCGATTGCTCGTTTTGGGGTGGAGGAGTTTGTCTCGGATAATGTGGTGATTTTGCGCAATATCCTGGAGGGAGAAAAGCGCCGCCGCACCATTGAAATCTTAAAATTGCGGGGCACAAGCCACATGAAAGGGGAGTATCCCTTTACCATGACAGCGGATGGGATTAGTATTTTCCCGTTGGGAGCAATGCAGTTGACGCAGCGGTCATCCAATGTGCGGGTATCGTCGGGGATCGCGGCCTTGGATCGCATGTGTGGGGGTGGTTTTTTCAAAGATTCTATTATTTTGGCGACGGGAGCAACGGGGACGGGCAAGACGTCGTTGGTGAGCAATTTCATTGCCGAGGGGTGCAGGCAGGGGGAACGCTGTATCCTGTTTGCCTATGAGGAATCGCGGGCGCAGCTCTCTCGCAATGCTCACTCCTGGGGCATTGATCTAGAAAGTATGGAAAAGCAGGGGCTGCTGAAAATTATTTGTGCCTACCCAGAGTCGGCGGGGCTAGAAGATCACCTGCAGCTGATCAAGTCGGAAATCATGAGCTATAAGCCTTCCCGAATTGCCATTGACTCTCTTTCAGCTTTGGCCCGAGGGGTGAGCCCCAATGCATTTCGCCAGTTTGTGATTGGGGTAACGGGGTTTGCCAAACAAGAGGAAATCACCGGCTTTTTCACTAACACCACCGACCAGTTTATGGGATCCCAGTCCATTACTGAGTCTCATATTTCCACCATCACAGATACGATTATTTTGCTCCAATATGTGGAAATTCGTGGGCGGATGTCGCGGGCGTTGAATGTGTTTAAGATGCGGGGATCTTGGCATGACAATGGCATTTGTGAATACTTGATGTCTAGCAATGGGATTGAGATCAAGGATTCTTTCCGGGGCTATGAGCGAATTATCAGTGGCTCGCCCACCCGCATTACGGTGGATGAGAAAAATGAACTCTCTCGGATTGTGCAGGGGATCGGTAATCCAGAAGAAACCCTTTAGCAGACAGTTGCACAACTGTCACGGTGCCTTTCCACAGGCTCCTAGCTCTTCCGTATCATGAAGGCAATGCTAACTACGGAGAGCGGAGATGACCCTGACGGCCCCACCCCTGGCAACAGGCTTGAGCTTTGCCACTATCTGGCAAGAATTGGCACAAAAACACGGCGACCGCATCGCTCTGCGGGATCCCCATGCGGAGCCGGTGTTGGAGCTGACTTATCGGCAGGTTTATGAGCAGATTGCCGGGTTTGCCGGTGGGTTGCAGGCTTTGGGGGTACAGGTGGGGGATCGGGTGGCGATCATTGCCGATAATTCCCCCCGCTGGATTGTGGCGGATATGGGATCGCTGTTGATGGGGGCGGTGAATGTGCCTCGCAGTGCGGTGGCCGATCCCCAGGAGTTGGCCTATGTGATTCGCCATAGTGGTAGCCAGTGGTTGATTGTGGAGAATGTCAAGACTTGGCAACGGCTCGCTCCCCATGTGCAGGATTTGGGGATTAGGGATGTGATTTTGCTGTCCAATGAAAGCTATGAGGGTTGCCTCAATTTTGTTGGGTTGCTGAAGAAGGGCTATGCCCATGGTTTTCAGGCGCCCGCCCTGCCGTTGGATCATTTGGCGACGTTGATCTATACGTCGGGTACGACCGGACAACCGAAGGGGGTGATGCTGACCCACGGCAATTTGTTGCACCAGGTGGAGTATTTGGATGTGGTGGTGCAGCCCCAGCCAGGGGATAAAATCCTGACGATCCTGCCGACGTGGCATTCCTATGAACGGGCCTGTGAGTATTTTTTGCTCAGCCGCGCTTGCACCCTGGTCTATACGAATCCTAAGCTGCTGAAAAAAGATTTCACGGCGGAAAATCCTCATTTCCTAATTGCGGTGCCGCGGATCTGGGAAAGTGTCTATGAAGGTATCCACAAACAATTTAAGGAAAAATCCCCCGGACAACAAAAGCTGATTCGCTTTCTGCTAGCCCAAAGCGAAACCTATATCCTCAATAAGCGCATTGTCACGGGCACATCCATCCGCCATCTCCATAGCTCCCCTGCCACTCAACTGGCCGCCGCCCTGCGCATGGCCTGGAGTTTCCCCTTCCACCGGCTAGCCCATGCCCTCATCTTCAAAAAGGTGCGGGCCGCCATCGGCAGCAATTTCAAACAGGCCATCAGCGGGGGGGGATCCCTGCCGGATCATATTGATACGTTTTTTGAAATGGCAGGGATTTGTATTCTCAATGGCTATGGATTGACGGAAACTTCCCCGGTGCTGACGGCCCGGCGCCCAGAAAATAATGTGCGGGGAACCATTGGCTTGCCGATCCCGAAAACGGAAATCCAAATCCGCGATCCGGACACCCAACAGGTGCTGCCGCCGGAACAAAAGGGGATCATTTGGGCCCGGGGACCCCAGGTGATGAAGGGCTATTACCAAAATCCAGAAGCCACCGCCAAGGTGATGGATGCTCAAGGCTGGTTCAATACGGGGGATTTGGGCTGGCTAACCCCGGATGGACAATTGGTGATTACCGGCCGGGCGAAAGATACCATTGTGCTGCGCAATGGGGAAAATATCGAACCGCAACCCATTGAAGATGTCTGTTTGCAATCCCCCTACATCAGTCAAATCATTGTGGTCGGTCAGGACCAAAAACGCCTGGCAGCTCTCATCTATCCCAATCTGGAAGAACTCCATGCCTGGGCCGCCAGCCAAGGGATCCCGGAGCGGGAGCAGGAGCTTTTGGCCACGGCGGCGGTGAAGGAGTTGCTGCGCAAGGAACTGCTGCAACGGGTGAAGCAACGCTTTGGCTATCGCCCGGATGATCAGATCAGTGATTTTCGCTTTATCCCAGAACCGTGCAGTGTGGAAAATGGCCTGATGACCCAAACTTTGAAGCTGCGCCGCAATCTCATCAATGAGCGCTACAGGGATCTGATCCAGTCGATGTTCCAAGAGAAATAACTATGCAAGCTGTGCAACCGGCTCTAGCTTTTCTGGAGCCACAGTTCGACCCTTGGGTGTTCCGGGTTGTCCGCTTGGGCTTGCCCTGGTGGCTCCGCTGGACCAAAGGGATCCGGGAGGTGAGGCTGGAAGGGGGGGAAATCCTGGCGGAATGGATGGCTCAGTTTCAGCGGGGTCAGGTTCGTCTGATTTTGGCCTATCGCCATCCCACCACGGCCGATCCCCCCTGTTTGATCCATGCCCTGGCCAATCTCCTGCCCCCCATTGCCCAAGCTAAAGGGATCCCGCTGCGGCAACCGGTGCATGCCCATTTCATGTACGACCGAGGGATCCCGTTGTGGGCGGGGGCGGTGGCGGCGTGGTTGTTGCCGCGGTTGGGGGCGACTCCGATTGTGCGGGGGCGCTTGGATCGCCAGGGGCTGAAGGCTGCCCGCAGTTTGCTGCTCGATGGTCCCTTTCCTTTGGCCGCGGCGCCGGAAGGGGGGGCTAATGGCCACAGTGACATTCTCAATCCCCTGGAGCCGGGGCTGGCGCAGCTGGGCTTTTGGTGTCAAGAGGACCTACTGAAAGCCCATCGCCCCGAACAGGTGATCATCCTGCCCATCCACACCCGCTACCAATACCTCGGGGATCCCGAGCCGGCCATAGCCAAGCTGCTGACCCGCCTAGAGCAGGACTGCGGTATCCAGGCTGATTCTGGCTTGAGCATCCGTGAGCGTCTCAGTCGGCTGGGGGAACAGCTCTTGCCGCAGATGGAGCAGTTTTACAGCCAATTTTTCCCCAAACCCCTCACCCAAGCCCTTGGCAGTGGGGATCCCGAGGTGTTGGAGCGCCTCCAGCGCCTTTTGGATAGTGCCCTGCGGGTGGCAGAATTTAACCTCAACCTCCAGCCCCAGGGATCCCTGATTGATCGGCGTCATCGCATTGAGCAAGCGGCATGGGAGCGGATTTATTGTTTGGATGAGGCCGGGAACCGCCAAAGTCCTGTGGAGTGGGGTTTAGCCAACCGCATTGCCCAGGAAGCGCAGTTGCATCTCTGGCACATGCGGCTGGTGGAGACCTTTCTGGCCATGACCTATCCCCCCCACTCCCCCGCCCCCACCCCCACCGGAGAAGCGGAAAGCGCCCTGCGTTTCTGGGCCCTGATCAGCCGCCTCAAAGGCCAAGATCCCCTCAAACTGCCAACCCCCCACCTGGGATGCCGCCGTGCCAGCTTTACCATTGGGGATCCCGTGAATGTCAGCCAGCGGTGGG
>JAUQVP010000010.1:0-41779 GCA_039794745.1 Thermostichales cyanobacterium HHBFW_bins_127
GGGCGGGTGCTGATCCTCGGGGGGGGGACGGTGGGGACGGAGGCGGCCCGCATGGCCATTGGCCTGGGGGCGCGGGTGCAGATTGTGGATATTAATCTGCAGCGGCTGGCAGAGTTGGAAAATCTGTTTGGGGCAAGGGTGGAGTTGCTCTGCAGTTCCCCGAGTGTGATTGCCGAGCTGGTGCCGGAGGTAGATCTGCTGATTGGGGCTGTGCTGGTGACCGGGCTACGGGCCCCGGTTCTGGTCTCGGAAGATTTGGTGGCCACCATGCGCCCCCGCTCGGTGATTGTGGATGTGGCGGTGGATCAGGGAGGCTGTGTTGCCACTACCCGGGTCACCTCCCATACCCAACCGGTCTACGAACAGGCAGGGGTCCTCCACTATGGGGTGCCCAATATGCCAGGGGCGGTGCCGTGGACCGCTACCCAAGCCCTGGTCAATGCCACCCTCCCCTACGTGCACAAACTAGCCACCTGGGGGATCCCGGAGGCGTTGGATCGGGATCCCGGCTTGGCCCAGGGGTTGAATGTCAAGGGTGGGGTTTTGGTGCATGGGGCGGTGCGGTCGGTCTTTCCGGATTTAGCCGGGGACTAGATTGGCTGGCTGCGTCCATAGCGCATCCCCGGATGTTGCTGCACCCAACCCGCCAACTCCATCATCAACAACGTCGTACTCAACACCTGAATCTCCACCCCTGTTACCTCCGCCAAGGTATCGATGGCAACGGGATCCCGACCCAGATGCTGCCAGATGCGCCGCTCCAGATCGCTCCAGCTAGAGGGCAGGGCGGGTGGGTTTGCGGTCTGTGTTTCCTGGCCAGGAACTCCTAGTTTTGCCAGCAGATCTTCCACCCCCAGGATCAAACTAGCCCCTCGCTCCACCAGCCCCAGACAGCCATAGGCCCCCGGCTGGTCTAGGGATCCCGGCAGGGCATAGACATCCCGGTTATAGTCATTGGCCAAATAGGCTGTAATCAACGCCCCTGACTTAGCCGGTGCTTCAATCACAACCGTAGCCCGACATAGGCCGGCGATAATGCGATTGCGGCGGGGGAAATTTTCCTTAGCCGGCGGTGTTCCCGGCGCATACTCACTCACAAGCGCCCCCTGCTGGCGGATTTGCTGGGCCAACCCCCTGTGCTCCGCTGGATACACCCGATCCACCCCCGTTCCCAGCACCGCCAACGTCACCCCACCCCCCTGCAACGCCCCCTCATGGCAAACCCGGTCAATCCCCACCGCCAACCCCGACACCACCGTCAAGCCCGCCTCCGCTAACGCCTTGGCCAGCTTCAAGCCCCAGCGCCGCCCATACTCACTGGGATGGCGCGTTCCCACCATTGCCACCCCCTGCTCCCACCGCAGCTGCTCCCCCTGCCAATAAAGGATCCCCGGCGGATCGGGGATCTCCCACAACAACTGCGGATACTCCCGGTCCCCAGGGGTGAGAAACGGGATCCCCGGTTTTTCTAGGCTTGCCAACATCTGCTCCGGATCCCGCTGCCGCCGAGCTTGGACAATCGTTGCCGCCAACTGCTCCCCGATCCCCTCCACCCCCTGCAACTCCTCCGCCGTCGCCTGCCAAGCCCGCTGCAAGGAACCAAAATGCTGAGCAATGCGCTTCAAACGATGACAGCCAATCCCCGGGATCCCCAACCACGCCCCCCAATAGGCCCGCTCCATAGCTTCCCCCCCCATTTCCCCATACCCTACCAATAAATTGGGACAAATTGACTCCTACCCCCCCTTTTTGGAGTTAAATAGGGACAAATTGATCCTAACCAGGTTAGTGATCGGGGTCACTTCCGAAATTCTTAAGGTTATCAGGGGTATTTACGGGCAAAATTACGCGAATTAGCAGAGATCCATCCGTAAGATCCGTATTAGGATAGGTACTGTCAGGTTATGGATTGCGCCATGAAAATTTCAGCTTCCACCCAGTACACCCTGCGTCAGATTCTCAAGCGATGGGAATCTCGTCTGACCAGCGTGGTCTCACCGGGAGCTGCCCTGTCTGCCACGCGGACCACGGACTTGAACCAGGTGTTGGCATCCCTTTATCCCGACGAGGAGCAGATTTGTGAATCTGCCCGACAATTGGAGCGGCTAGTCGATCTCTACCGCCACCTGCAAGAGCATCCCCTGATCCTGCAGCGGTTGGAGCAAGAAATGTTTTGGATCCTCGGTCTCAAGCCGGCCGCCTAAATCCCTAATCCTGTTTCCATCAAGTTCAGTTCTCAAAGTTTAAGGAGTTGACCCATGCCCCTGACCACATCTACCTTGGACTACCGCCTCTACGTGATGGCCCTGCTGTTGGAAGAGTACTTTCAGCCCGGCAAGCTGCAGGGCATTCGCACCAAAGCCGGCAGCCAGGAGCAGACCTACCGCCTTTGACCGTTTTGACAATTTCTAGATCTTTGTTAAGATACGTAAAGAAGCAAACTTGCATGCCTTGCCTTTCTGGCATTCTTAGCCGTTGCATTACGTTGATTCATTAGTGATTTTGGGAGGAAGGTGGCGATGCCCCTCAGCACGACAACTCTGGATTACCGGCTCTATGTTTTAGCCCTGCTGTTGGAAGAGACGCTACAGCCAGGTTCCTTGCAGGGGGTACGGGTTCGCTCCAAAACAGGAGAAGAACTGTCATTCTAGGTTACGATCGAAGAAGATTTTCAGCAAACGGTTAACAAGCCCATGGCCATCCAAGAAGAAGTCATTTTTGAAGGCGGTCCCCATGCGGGGGATTTGGTCGTCAACAGTTTTGTCGGGGCCACGGTGGTGGGGTTGCCCTTGTTTATCGGCTCCTTGGTGCGGCGGCTGTGGGTGCGTTACCGGATTACGAACCGCCGGATTACGGTTACGGGGGGTTGGTTGGGGCGGGAGCGCTCGGATATTATCTATGCCGAAATTGCCAAGGTGGTTACCGTTCCCCGGGGGTTGGGAACGTGGGGGGATATGGTCCTCACCCTCAAGGATGGCACCCGGCTGGAGATGCGAGCGGTACCCCGTTTCCGGGAGCTTTTTGACTACATCAACCAACGCCTAGACCAAAGCGCCCAGCGGGCCAGCGGTCATGCTGGGGACAAAAATAAACCACCCGTCGCCAAGGGATCCCGAGTTGCTTAGGTGGCTGTGTTGGCTATGTCTGCTGGTGGAGCTGCTGTGGCTACCGGCGGCTTGGGCGGAGCGGGTGAACTTGAGTGGGCAAAGTCTTTATGGTCAGCGGTTATCGGGGCAGGATTTTGCTCTGGGCAGTTTTGTGGCTACGGATCTGCAGTATGCCCATTTGGATCACTGCAATCTCAGTGGCGCTACTCTGACTAAGGCCAACTTGAGCCATGGGGACTTATCGGACAGCAATTTGGAAAATGCTTTGCTAGATCTGGCGATTTTGGATCATGCTGACCTGAAGCGGGCCAATTTGCGGGGAGCCATTCTCAGCCGCGCCAACTGGTACGAAACGGATGTCACCGGCGCTGATTTCACTGATGCCATTGTCGATCGGGCTGCTGTCCGTTATCTCTGCCAAACGGCGAGCGGGCACCATCCCCAAACCGGGGTGGCAACCCGAGCCTCCCTGGGCTGTCTTCCTTGAGGCTTGTGACGGGATCCCGGGATCTGGTACAAGAGTGAGGGGTTATCAGTGGAGCCTGGTATGGAGCGGACGTTTATTGCCATCAAGCCAGATGGGGTGCAGCGGCAGTTGGTGGGGACGATTATTCAGCGGCTGGAGACCCGGGGGTTTAAGTTAGTGGGGCTGAAGCTGATGCAGGTGAGTCAGGAACTGGCCGAGGCCCACTATGCGGAGCACAAGGAGCGTCCTTTCTTCAAGGGTTTGGTGGAGTTTATTACCTCCGGCCCGGTGGTAGCGATGGTTTGGGAGGGGAAGGGGGTGGTGGCAGCGGCCCGCAAGATGATTGGCAAGACCAATCCCCTTGATGCGGAGCCAGGCACCATCCGTGGGGATTACGGCATTGACATTGGACGCAACATCATCCATGGTTCCGATGGGGTGGAAACGGCCCAGCGAGAAATTGCCCTTTGGTTTCAGGAGCATGAGTTGCTCACTTGGACTCCCGTAAGCGCGGCTTGGCTTTACGAATCGGTTTAGGGTTTTTGGACACCGGCGCAGGGGACTTAGGGATAGGGGCTTCGCCGATGTCGAGGCGCAGGGACTGGCCGGCGATGGCAGCTGCTGTCAGCAGCACCTGGCGAATCGCTTGAATGGTGCGCCCACCCCGCCCAAAGACTCGGCCTTTTTGGCTGTCCTGGAAGGTGACCCGCAGCCAGACCTTCTTGCCACCGGCCGTGACCTCTTGGTGGATGATCAGGCTTTGGGGATTTTCCAGCAAGGGCGCCAGCAAAAACCGCAGCAAACCAGGATAGTCAGGCATAGGTCGTCAACCGGGTTTTTCCTATCCTACACGCAGGGGGATGGAGCCACCCCTCAGACTTTATTTTTCAGGTTTTCTATCTCGATTGACCTGATTTCAGTTGAGCTATGGGTGAGCTATGGGTGAGTTATGGGCGAGGTCAGAGTCGAACTGACATGGGTTTCCCCGCCGCATTTTGAGTGCGGTGCGTCTACCATTTCGCCACTCGCCCGGCTGTGGCTTAGTTATCCTAGCGTTTTGACTCTGGATCTGCAAGATCTCGATAAACTAAGATTGCTCTGTTGTGCCGATCCCTATGCTGACCTTCCAGGCCTTAATCACCACCCTGAATCAGTTTTGGGCTGAGCAGGGCTGTTTGTTGGTGCAGCCCTACGACATTGAGAAGGGAGCTGGCACCATGAATCCCCATACCTTCCTGCGCTGTCTAGGGCCGGAGCCGTGGCGGGTTGCCTATGTGGAACCTTGTCGGCGGCCAACGGATGGTCGCTACGGCCAAAATCCCAATCGCCTGCAACACTACTACCAGTATCAGGTGATTCTCAAGCCCAGCGTTGATAATATCCTGGAGCTTTATCTGGACAGCTTGCGCCGCCTCGGCATTGAACCGGCGGACCACGATGTACGCTTTGTGGAAGATGACTGGGAATCCCCTACCCTGGGAGCTTGGGGGGTGGGTTGGGAGGTCTGGCTCGATGGTATGGAGGTGACTCAATTTACCTATTTTCAGCAGGCAGGCGGGCAGGACTGCCGACCTGTGTCGGTGGAAATTACCTATGGGATCGAGCGGCTGACCATGTATCTGCAGGGAGTGGACTCGATTTTTGATATTGTCTGGAACCAGCATCCCGAACTCGGCACCATCACTTACCGCGATGTCCATCACCAAGGGGAAGTGGAGCACTCCCGCTATAACTTTGAACTGTCCGATCCCGAGTTACTCCTCACCCTGTTCAATCAGTACGAAGCCGAAGCCAAACGCTTGCTCAGCCTTGACCAACCAGATCAGGAAGTGTTACTTCCCACCTTCGATTGGATCCTCAAATGCTCCCACACCTTCAATATGCTCGATGCCCGCGGCGTCATCGCCGTCGCCGAACGCACCCGCTACATCGGCAGAATCCGCAACCTAGCCCGGCAAGTTGCCGAACGCTACATCCAACAACGACAACACCAAGGCTTCCCCCTGCTCAAAAAATCCGCCGGGATCCCCTAAACAGGTCGCAGCCCCAGGCAAACCCACCATACAGCCCCACCACCCCCGGCAAAATGTAGGTGGGCAGCATCACCACCCCCACCAGCCACCAACTGAACACATGCAGCAACAACAAAACCCCAGCTAGCCCCAAAACCCCCAACAACAACTTGGGATCCCCGGGGATCATACCTAGCACAGCCCCTAGGCGCCACAGGCTCACCCCCGTCATCACACTCACCAGCACCCCGCAGATAGCAACGCAATACTGATGGGAAAACAGGATCAGAGCACCCCAGAACACAGCCGGCCTCGCAAGCAGCGGATTTCTCCCCAGTATAAACGCCTAGGCATGGTCCTCATCCCGCCCCAAGTAGGCTGCAATCACTTTGGGATCCCGTTGCACTTCTGCTGGCGTTCCTTCGGCAATTTTGCTGCCGTACTCCATCACACTGACCCGATCGGAGATCCCCATCACCACCTTCATGTCATGTTCGATCAGCAGGATAGTCAGGTTGAGTTCTCGGCGGAGCCGCTCGATGAAGCGGGTCATTTCCTGAGTTTCTTGGGGGTTCATGCCGGCGGTGGGTTCATCGAGCAAAAGCAGCTTGGGATCGGAAGCCAGGGCTCGGGCTACCTCCAGGCGGCGTTGATCCCCATAGGAGAGATTTTTGGCCAGTTCCTCCGCTTTATGCCGTCCCAAACCGACAAAGTCCAGCAGATCGAGGGCTTTGCCCTTGGCTTGGTTTTCCTCGTGGCGGGTGCTCGGGGGGCGAAAGATTGCTCCCAGCAAACCACTATGCAAACGGCTATGCATGCCGATCAAGACATTTTCCAGACTAGAGAGATTACCGAACAGGCGAATATTTTGAAAAGTGCGGGCAATCCCCAAAGCCGTGAGCCGATGGGGTTTGAATCCCGTAATATCCTGACCGTTGAAGAGTAAGCGTCCTGAACTAGGAGTGTAAACCCCGGTAATCATATTAAAAAACGTCGTCTTGCCGGCCCCATTGGGCCCAATCACACTGGCAATCATCCCCGGTTCAATGGCGAAATTGATGCGATTAACGGCAATCAAACCGCCAAACTGTTTCGTCAGTTCGATAGATTCAAGCAGAGCCATAGCTTAGGATTGGGAGGAGACAGCAGCAGGTTCTTGACTAGGGATTGGGGCAGCGGGGGGTGGCACAGCCTGCACCCCTTGGGAGCGGGGGATCAGCCCTTCTGGACGGACAATCATCACAATCACCAAAGTAATCCCAAACAGCAGCAAGCGCATTTGCGTTGGGTCAATGGTGACACTGATCAACTCCCGTACGCCAGCGTCGGGAATGTTGGGCAGAATGCTGGTGTTGAGAATATCTTTGAGCACCTGGGCCATCTGTTCCAAAAATAGCCTGTCCGAGCCCATGATAATCACACAACCGAGGATCACCCCAGCCAGATTACCCAAGCCACCTAAAATCACCATACAAAGGATAATGACCGAGATCGAAAAATCAAACACAGAGGGAAAGATAGCATTGATAAAAGCAGCATAAAAAGCGCCGGCAAATCCAGAAAATGTAGCCCCCATCGAAAAGGCCAACAGCTTAGTCTGCACCAGATTGATACCCATCGTGCTAGCGGCCAATTCATCTTCTCGCATGGCATTCCAAGCCCGACCCAAGCGACTGTCCCGCAGGCGACTGATGGCAATCACCGCCAACGTCACAAGAACCAAAATCAAGTAGTACCAAGCAAAATAATTATCCGAGGCAAAAAAACCTACTCCCGGTAACCACGGCCGCCCGATGGGGTTGATCCCAGCTTCACCATTGGTCAAATTAATCGGCCGCTCGCAGCCCAGCAAACAAATGGCCAGCTCCGGTTGGTTGGTAGCATCGGCAATCAACTTGGAAATCGGCTCATACAGGGTCACCCGAGTTAGGTTGCGAAATAAAATCGGCACAATCTGCCCAAATCCCAAGGTCACAATTGCCAGATAATCCCCCACCAAAGGCAAAGTCGGAGTCCCCAAAATAATTCCTGCCACAGCAGCAATGGCCGCAGCTATCCACAACACCAACCAAAAACTCCACTCCAGCCCCATCTGAGGACTGGTCAAAATCCCCGTGGCATAGGCACCAATGGCAAAAAAAGCAGCATAACCCAAATCCAACAATCCAGCATAGCCAACGGTAATATTCAACCCCAACGCCAACAAGGCAAAAATCAAAATATAAATCACCGTAGCAATCCAATTTAAGCCCACAAGCCGATCCAGCACAGGAAACAGCACCAAAAAACCCGCCAAAATCATCAGATTCACCTGGCGCCAACGGGGGGAAACCACCTGAAACACACCCATCCCCATGCCACCCAAAAGACTAAAAATCAGGGATCCCGCCCCATAGCTCAAAGCTTCCAGAACCGGCAGCGGAGCAAAGCCACTCAGGGGCAATATCCCCCAAGCCTGCACCAGGGATCCCAGCAATCCCATGGCCCCTACCACCAGTCCAACTTGGCTGCCGAGGATACTACCTTGGCGGCGGGTGAGAACAGGGTGGCTACCGTGGGCGACCAGGTAGGTGGCAGCGGCAGCCATCATAGCGCCCATGACCGCTCCGCTCCAGCGGCCAAACAGTAGGGTTGTCAGGATCACGAACCATCCCAGGGAAACCCCCATCTTGACAGGAGCAGTCATAAGCCTTTCGTGCCAGCGATTTAGGAATACTATACTGTAGGGCTGGGGTTAACAATGCCTGGTTTGCACATCTCCAGACCAATCGGGAGAGGGGGGTTAGACTGAAATTGGCTGCTGCATCTCTCCGGCTATGTTGTTTTGGTTGATTTTGGGGTTGGTTTTGATAGCTGCTGAGCTATTTTTGGCAGAGCTGGTGGCGGGATCGTTGGGGGTGGCGGCATGGGTGGTGGCCATTTTGGCCTGGTTGCAGGTGCCCTCTTGGGTGCAAGTGTTGGTGTGGGCAGGGCTATCACCAATTTTTTTACTGCTGGCCCGCCGCTACATCCCCCAGAAAGATAGCGGCGAACTCTGGGAAAGTCGAGAAGCCAAAGCTCTAGGACGGATTTTGCCAGGACAAAAGGGGCGGGTCGTGTACCTGGGATCTACCTGGCCAGCCCGCTGCTCCATCCCTAACGTAGTCATCGAAGCCAATCAGGATCTCTATGTGGTGGAACGGCAGGGAAATACCTTGCTGGTGATGCCGACTCATCTGCTGAGTTCCCCAAGCGCTGAGTAGCGCTACAATGATAAAGCCCATTTTGTAGCCCCATGTCCCATCATCCCTTGGCTGTCCACCTATTGCGGGAAGGACTTACTGAATCGGTTCATGTATGCGAAGTGGTGGTAGCCGATGAGCGCGGACGGGCGCTAATGGTTGCCGGTCAGGGGTCAATTCCGGTTTTTGCTCGCTCAACCCTTAAGCCGTTTCAAGCCCTGGCGGCATTGTCGGTAGGAGCCAGGGAGCGCTACCAGTTGGGGGACAAGGACCTGGCGATTATGTGCTCCTCCCATGCTGGCACGATGATGCACGCTCGCCAAGTGTTTCGCCTGTTGTGGCGGGCGGAACTGGAGCCGGATGCCTTGGTCTGTCCCATTCCTCCTGGGGCTGACAGTCCCTTGCTCCACAATTGCTCTGGCAAACATGCGGGGATGCTGCTGGCAGCACGGCTGCAAAACTGGACCCTGCACGATTATGCCCATCGCCATCATCCGGTGCAGGCGTTGGTGCGTTCCCATTTGGGGGATCTATTGAAAATGCCAGCGGAGGAGTTCCTGGCAGCCCGAGATGACTGCGGGGTACCGACCTACCAGGTTCAGTTGAGTCAGTTGGCAACCCTCTATGCCCACTTGGCAGCGGGGCGGCGGGCGGATCTAGAACTTTTGCTGCGGGCCATGATCCACGAGCCAGTGCTGGTAGCCGGGGACGGACGGTTTGATACGGAATTGATGCGTCTCAGTCGGGGGGCCGTGGTCAGTAAGTCCGGGGCAGAGGGGGTGCAGTGCCTGGGACGGGTGGGAGAAGGGATGGGAATGGCTATCAAAGTCCGAGATGGATCCTCCCGAGCCAAGTATGCGGTGGCCTTGGCCCTGCTCAAACAAATGGGCTGGATCCCCGTGGGAGTTTTCGACCTGCTGGCTGAGCAGTTTTTGCAGGTGGGACCCTACACCCGTTTGGAGGTGGAGGGAGAGTTGAATTTTTCCTGAGGGATGCGGATGAAGAGATTTGAACTCTTACGCCTTGCGGCGCTAGATCCTAAGTCTAGTGCGTCTACCGTTCCGCCACATCCGCACGCTGATCTATCCTAACTTGAGTTGAGAAGATCCAGGTAGTGCCCTGCCGGGACTTCTGTTGACCAAAGGGGTACAAGTCAGCATGGCTCCTAACCCCGAGAGTTGGGACTTCCCTTGGCACCATTTCAGCCCCAACACTCCTGCTCCAAGGCCCGCAGACCCAAAGATGGGCAGCAACTTTTGCTTAATAGCAGCTAGAGGTGACAGAAAAGCCTAACGCCTAACAATGAATACTCCTGAATACTCCCAGAGACTGTTTCCCCAGGTACCACTCAATAAACCGCAAGATTGTTGACAAATCTTAATTTCAACCTGAAGTTTGTCTCTGAGGAGACTGAGCTATCCTGGAAGAAAATGGCTGGAAACCATACATGGCAGCTCAACGGACTCCTCAGTGCCAAGACCTGAAAAGGCAAGTTGAGGGGATGCTTGATCGTTACCGTCGGGATCCCGTTTTGCGGCAGCACGATACGACTTCTAGGCAGCGATCCCTCGAGAAGGCTATTTCTCCTACCTTTGAAATTGTTTTCGCGGGTCAGTTTTCTACCCAGGAGGTGGAGGCTGGCTTTAAGCATGCTTTACGTGCTGCAAGTTTGCTGGAGCCGGATGATTTATTGACCTTAGCCAGCAGCTTGATTACGCCCAAGCCTGATCAGCAGGCGCTGCAGGGGGCAAAATGGTTTCAGCAAGGCTTGCCTTGTCAGTTGCTGATTCCAGGGGAAAAGACTTGGCGGAGTGGACAGGTAAAGCTGCGGGTTGTTACGGAGTTGATTCCTGATGCTGACCCTAGGGCACCAAGCTCTGCTTCTTGCCTAGATGACTTGCGCTAACCCTAAGATAATTACATGTGACTCATGTGACTATGGATAACCTAACTAACCCTTCTAGGATTATTGACTTAAGTGAGCTATCAGCCTCAGAATCTGATGAGGTGGTTATCAGGCTAAGTGAGTACAATTTTCTAACTACTTTTTCTCAATTTCATGAGGCATGTGTAAAATCTTCTCAATATGAGTTTCCAAATCAATTGAGGCAGCAGTTATCTAACCTTAGCTTTAATCGTTCTACCTTCAGTGATCTACACGGGACAGGGCAGCCGGCAAAGATTCTTTTTCCCGGTCAACAGTGGGTATCTGGAAAAATCAGAGCTAGGTTGGTTCTGGAGTTTATACCCGATCAACCCTCTGAACCACCCCAACAGGATGTTTCCATCCTGGATGACCCTTCGATCCTTGAAGACCTCCATGAGGATCTAAAGAGCAATTCCTAAGGACGAACCCAATGACTGAGCAACACTGAGCAAAAGAGTCAGACAATCACTACAGGTCTTCTTGGTCAGTAGGACTGCGGCAACATTGTTGTTAGATACTCACCAAATAAACTTATTTTTCTCTCAGCATTTCTTGGATGTTACATTTTCTCTTGTAAATCATGTTAGGGATATGTACTCAAGATTAGGGCTTGGCTGCGAATATGAAAGAGTTGATGAAAAAGTTAACGTCTTCAAGTCACAATACCCCGTCGAGATCCTTGGACCGGACAAGCCGTGGATGTCCGGCACGGTCAGGGCTATGGTCAATGTTGAGTCCCTAGATGATCTAAGACAGAATCCCTGAGAGTAGCCGCCTTTGCTGGCCCCCGGGATCCCGTAGCTGCGAAAGTCCGGTAGGCTGAGGGTGTAGCATCGGCATTGCCTATGGACACGCATCCTTTGATCGGTCAGTATGCCCCCGATTTTGAGCTGCCTGGTGTGGATGGGGAGGTTTACCATCTGCGGCGGCTGTTGCCCCAATATCAAGCTGTGGTGGTGGTTATCATGTGTAACCACTGCCCCTACGTACAAGCAGCCATTGATACCCTCAAAAACATCCAAAGTGACTATCAAGGGCGGGTGCTGCTGATCGGCGTCAATCCCAACGATGACCAGCGCTATCCCCAAGATAGTTTTGCCAATATGAAACTATTTGCCGAAGAACGCCAACTCAACTTCCCCTACCTGCGGGATCCCACCCAGGATGTGGCCAAGGCCTTTGATGCCAAGGTGACTCCGGAGGTCTTTTTGATCGACCCGCAGGGGATCGTCCGCTATGCCGGTGGGGTGGAGGAGCGCTATCCCGAAGTGGCTCAGGCGGGGCAACCCTCGGGCTTGCGCCTGGCTCTGGAGCAGTTCCTCAATCAGCAACCAGTCACGGTGAACTGCCAGGCCATGGGTTGTACGGTGAAGTGGAAAGCGGCCTAGCTATCCATGCGCCTACTGCACTTCGCCGACCTGCACTTGGGCAGTGGTCTGCACCACGGTCGCCTCAATCCTGCCACCGGCTTCAATACGCGCCTGGAGGATTTTGTCGCCAGCCTGCGCCGCTGCGTGGACGCTGCCCTCAGCCTGCCGGTGGACTTGGTGCTGTTTGCCGGGGATGCCTTCCCCGATGCCACACCCCCACCCCTCCACCAAGACCTCTTTGCGCAACAGATTCGCCGCCTCGCCGACGCCGGGATCCCGACGGTGCTGCTGGTGGGCAACCACGACCAGTACGGGCAGGGGCAGGAGGGATCCAGCCTGAGCTTGTACCGCACCTTGGGCGTCCCCGGCGTGATCGTGGGGGATCAACTGGCTACCCATCGGATTAAGACCCCGGCAGGGCCGGTACAAGTGACCACCCTACCTTGGATTAGTCGCTCCACTCTGCTGGCCAAGCAGGAGAGCCTACCTAGCCCGGAAAACCTGGATCAGATGCTGCTGCAGCGGCTCAGCCTAGCCCTAGAGGCAGAAATCCGCCAACTCCAACCCCAGATCCCGGCGATTTTGCTCGCCCATGTGATGGTGGACCGGGCCCAGTACGGCTCCGAGCGCCAGCTCGCCGTCGGCAAAGGCTTTACCATCCCCCTGTCCCTACTCTGCCGCCCAGAATACCACTACGTCGCCCTCGGCCATGTCCATCGCCATCAAGTTTTAGCCAGCGACCCCCCCGTAATCTATCCCGGCAGTCCCGAACGGGTTGATTTCGGCGAAGAACAGGAAGAAAAAGGCTATGTCCTCGTCAACCTCGAACCCCATCAACCCACCCACTACCAATTCATCCCCCTCCCTGCCCGCCCCTTCCGTACCCTCCGCCTCGACTGCAGCCCCTTCCCACCGGGATCCCCGGAGCTAGAGACCTATATCCAGCAGAGCTTGCGTCAAGCCAACTGCAGCCAAGCGATTGTGCGGGTTTTTTACCGTCATCGTCCCGACCAAACCCTAGACCCGCAACTTTGGCAACAGCCCCTGGCCACCGCCTTCAGCTACAGCCTGCATCCAGAAATGATCCAGCCTCCCCGCCTGCGGCTACCCCACCTAGCTAGCGGGGATCCCTGGCAGGCTTTGAAGGACTACCTCCAGACCCGTCCCGACCTAGGGCCCCTGCACCAAGACATGTTGAAGGCGGCTGCCGAACTGATGACAGCCCCTCAACCTGCCCCTCAACCTGCCCCTCAACCTGCTTGGGAGGACAGCCCGGAAGAAACCGCCATTCAACTAGGCCTTTTAGAGCCATAATCGGGCCACAATTGGGCATTGTAACGACAGATAAACAGGATTAAGAATCAAAATGTTTTCCTGTAACAAAGTCTATCTGCCCCCTTGTGGAAGCGGTGGGCAATTCGTTATCTTTTGGTTATGGAGAGTTCAAGAAGGAGGTGCATATAGTTCAGGTTCCGATGAACAGCCGCCGGTCTTCTTTAGCCCATCTCAGGTTAGCCCATCTCAGGTAGGTTCATCTCTAGCAAGACTCTAGCAGAGGTGTAGCAGCGTTGAAGATAGAAGCCTGGGTTTAGGTCAGTGTTAGTTGAGTTAGTGGGGAAGAAGATTAAGGTGGTGATGTTCTTCTATTTTGTTGCATTAGGTGTCACTCTTGGGATGATGAAGTCACTGTGGGGATCCTCCATCTCAGAGTGTGAAATCAGGGAGCCACTGCCGGGAACAACGGAGGGCTTTTCCGGAAGGCTACAGCGTTAGGTGTTTATCGTATCAGGTGGTATTGTAGCCAGAGGGAAAGTTCCGGTTGGTTCGGGAGTCTCCAGATAGGATGTAACCTTGGGAAGGTGGAGCTGAAGTTCCCAACTGCTGACGGAGAGTGAGTTCATTCTTCATTCCTATCATCCGCAACAAGAGTGACCCTGGCTAGCAGCTTTGCAGACTGAGATAACTCACAGTGTCCCTGATCAACAGTATGGGTACTTGAAAATGCTGTGAGAGTGACGCCGAATCCCCTTGTAACACTTTGCAGGAACGAATAGACATTGCTGATTGGGAGGGCATTATGATTCGCTTTATTAAGCAAGTGGCCAGGGCGGTGGTTCGGATTTTCTCGCCGGTGTCAACACACCCTGTCAAGATCGGACTGCAGCCCATTTCTGATGACATCTACCACGAACCCAACTGAATACCATGACATATGACATAAGATAATCCCTCGTGGTTATCCGGTAGTGGGTGGCTTGTCCTTACCCAGTCTCGTTGATCAAGGGACATTGTTCATCTTATTCAATTTCAATAGCTTGTCTTAATCTTGTCTTAACTAGGCCAGGTTTGGCTTGGGGGCATTTGCAAGAGTGCCATCCAACTCAGCAACTCAGAAAAGTGGGATCCGACAGACCCCACTTTTCTCGTTTTTTTGGGGGAGCAATTTCTCAACAATTGCCCACATTTTTGGATAATTGTATCAGATAATACAAAACTTCCGATCCCAGGTCTTTACGATTACGGGGTTGATCTGGAATTTGTCAGTAAGGAGAAGCGAATGCCGTCTACCCCCCAAGATGTGTTGCAGATGATTCGGGACAATGGGATCCAGATGGTGGATCTGAAGTTTGTGGATTTGCCGGGCACGTGGCAACACTGCACGTTCTACTATGAGTTGATCGATGAGTCCACTTTCACCAATGGGCTGGCGTTCGATGGATCCAGTATCCGTGGCTGGAAAGCCATCAATGAATCCGACATGCTGATGATTCCGGATCCCACCACCGCCTGGATCGACCCCTTTGCCAAGGAACCCACCCTCAGCATGACCTGTAGCATCCGCGAACCCCGCACCGGCCAACCCTACGGCCGGGATCCCCGCAGTATTGCCCAGAAGGCAGTGGAGTACCTGAAAAGTACTGGGATTGCGGATACGGCTTATTTTGGTCCGGAGGCGGAGTTTTTCATTTTTGACGATGTCCGTTTTGACCAGACCCAGAACAGTGCCTACTATTTTGTCGATTCTTTGGAAGGGCGCTGGAACACCGGGCGGGAAGAGACCGGCGGGAACCTTGGCTACAAGCCTAACTATAAGCAGGGGTACTTCCCGGTGCCGCCAACGGACTCGATGCAGGACATCCGCACGGAAATGCTGCTGACGATGCAGAAGTTGGGGGTACCCATCGAGAAGCATCACCATGAGGTGGCTACGGGGGGGCAAGCGGAGTTGGGGTATCGCTTTGCGCCTTTGGTACAGGCGGCGGATTTCATGATGATCTATAAGTATGTGATCCGCAATGTGGCCCGCAAGCATGGCAAGACGGTGACTTTCATGCCTAAACCCCTGTTCAATGACAACGGGACGGGGATGCACACCCACCAATCCCTGTGGAAGGATGGGCAGCCTTTGTTCTTTGGGGATGGCTATGCCAATTTGAGTGAGACGGCCCTGTACTACATCGGTGGATTGCTGAAGCATGCACCAGCCCTCTTGGCCTTCACTAACCCCACGACCAATTCCTATAAGCGGCTGGTCCCTGGCTTTGAGGCACCGGTCAACTTGGCCTACTCCCAGGGGAACCGCTCTGCTTCGATTCGGATTCCGGTAACAGGCACCAATCCTAAGGCCAAGCGTTTGGAGTTCCGCTGCCCGGATGCCACCTCTAATCCCTACTTGGCCTTTGCAGCTATGCTCTGCGCTGGCATTGACGGCATCAAAAACAAAATCCACCCTGGGGATCCCTTGGACAAGGACATCTATGATTTGTCGCCGGAGGAGTTGGCGGCGGTGCCTTCGACGCCGGGGTCTTTGGCGGAAGCCCTGCAGAACTTGAAAAATGATCATGAGTTCTTGACGGCGGGTGGGGTGTTTAGCACGGACTTGATTGAAACCTGGATCACCTACAAGGTGGACAATGAGATCAATCCCATGGCGTTGCGGCCCCATCCTTATGAATTTGCCCTCTATTTTGATGCTTAAGCTTGCTTGGGTAATACCTGGTTAGGCTATGGCGGGGGAGGTGCGGTGGTACCTCCCTGTTTTTTGTGCTGTTTTTAGGGGTTTTAGGGCAAGTATGACTGAGGTTTTGTTTACGGTGGCCAATTGGTATGCCCTACCGTTTTGGGGGCTGATGATTCTGCTCCCCGGTTGGGGGGTGACACGGCGGGTGATGGGGTCTTTGATCCCTTTGTTGCCTTTGGCGGGGGTTTATCTCTATTTGCTGGTTAAGGGTTTTGATGCGGATAGTGTGGCTGGGTTTGCCGATCCGCAGTTGTCGCTGCAGCAGTTAACCCAACTGTTCGCTCAGCCGGGGGTGATGGCAGCGGGCTGGGTCCACTATCTGGTGATGGATTTGTTTGTGGGACGGTGGATTTATCAGCAGGGGCAAGAAAAGGGCATCTGGACGGTGCATTCTCTGCTGCTGTGCCTTTTGGCCGGGCCGGTGGGGTTGCTGTCCCATGGGATCACTGTGGCATTGGTGGATCTGTGGCGGCAGCAAAGACCGGAAACTGTTTAATGGCTGATTCTATGAACCCGGGCTAGGATAGCCACTAAAGTTACGGTTCTTCAGGGGACCTGGAAAGGAAGGTGGCTGGGACTATGACATTTAGCCTGGATCGGGTGCGGGGACATTTTCTTTTCCAAACGCTGACGGATGAGGAGTGGGCAAGTTTGACGCGGGTGCTGCGGCTGCAACGCTACCAACCGGCTCAGGTAATTTTTGCCGAAGGGGACAGTAGCCGGGATCTGCTGCTTTTGTTGACGGGGACGGTGGAGTTGCGGCGGCAGTTTATCCGCCATCCGGGGGACTATCTGTTGGCAACTTTGCAACCGGGGCAGTTGTTGGGGGAGATGTCGCTGCTGAGTGGTTACCGCCGTTCGGCAACAGCCGTTGCCCTCAGTGAGGTGGAAGCGGCGGTTTTGAGCCCGGCAGCCCTCGATTCCCTGCCGCCAAGCTTGCAAGCTAAGCTCTACCGGGCCTGTGCCTTGATGATGAGTGAACGGCTCTACTGCCTGGATACCATGTTTACGGATTTGCTGGAACAGCGGGGAGCAGAAAATGCTGTTTCGACCATGAATGCCCTGCACCAGCGCTACCAAGTGAAAGCTAAAAACTAAGCCAAAATTAAGCCAAAATC
This sequence comes from Thermostichales cyanobacterium HHBFW_bins_127, assembly GCA_039794745.1. GTDB lineage: Bacteria > Cyanobacteriota > Cyanobacteriia > Thermostichales > Thermostichaceae > JAUQVP01. The sequence continues at coordinate 17,243 of JAUQVP010000010.1, forward strand.
ACGGAGCGGCGCTGGGATCCCGCCCGTTGGGAGGTGACGACAATTTCCAGTTCTGTGCCTGGGGGGGCGGCAAGGATCCAGTGGATTTGTTGGCGATGACCTAGGCCACCGAGGCCGGCAAAACTATCGAAGGCTTTGCTGGCACGACCGGCGAGGTGACCGATTTCTTGCTGTTGTTCGCCGAGGAGGATCTGGGCGGCTGGGGGGAGTTCGAGGGTGACGCGAATGGGTTGGACGGTTTTATTGTTGAGGGCTTTTTGACTGGTGTGGGTGGGCAAAAATCCCTGGTTTTCTAACCTTAAATCAAGGTGATAAATCCCTGCAGCTAGGGGCTTAACCAGAATATCCTGAATCACTAACCGGGGGGACATGAGGGCATGCTGAATGGTCCATTGGCAATGTTTTTCACACAGTTCTGGGAGGAACTGGGAGGGGGCATTCTGCCAAACATATTTGTAGTTCCAGCCGCCGATCTCTATGGTTCCTAGTTGGGGATGATCAAAGGGCTGCCAAGGGATAAAGCCTTTGCCATCTAGGTGCTCGTCGTTCCACTTGAGCATTTGCAAATCATCTTCTTCTGGATGCTGCCGATACCACTCGATGTAATCCTTTTTCTGAATGCCGGCTGCCGTCGGTAAATCCCACAGTTCTGTGGTAAACCCAAACCAACCCCAGTGATCATAACCGTAGTCATCCATGCCCCCATGAATCACTTCTTTGGGATGATAACGAAAGCGATGATAAACAGAAATACACTCATAGCCTGTGACCTGTTGAGCCAACTCCCCCATCAGTTTGTAAATATCCAGATCCTCAGCAGGAAAATGATCGTCAGGATGGGTGCTATAGGGGCGTAGCATCACCGCAGAATAAGTGTGATAGGTCACAAACCCGTTGATGTTGGGATGGGTACGCCAAAACTCTGCTTCCGCACGGGTCTCCGGCTCTGAAAAGGGAAAATCCCCTGCTCCATACTGCACGCCCTCCGGAGCCCATTGGTGGGGATAGTTGCGGTTAAAATCTAAGGCTTCCCGACTGGGAGCTTTCCTAACAGCCCAACCGCGAAAATCCCGAATCAATCCCTCGGTCAAAATCGAATAATACTGCCCACCATAGTCCCAGGGATCCCGACGGCGCATCAGGCGGGGATCCCGGTCACTGATTTTCCAAGCGCCGGCGGCATCGGGAATGCGCATCTGCAGGATCAAACCGTCGCCATTGATGTCACAGCTGTACAAGCCGGGAAACTCCGGGCTATCGGCATAGGGATAGGGACGGGGGCTGGAGCGGAGATGATCAGGAGTGGTCAAGTATTTCTCCGCCCCATCTACCGCTAACCGAGGCAAAACATAAATGGTGAAGTGATCCAGCAAAAAGGTGATCTGGGGATGCCGACCGTAGTGGTGGAGCAGGTGCCAGATGGTGTAGAGGGCAACGGCGGAGCCTGTGACTTCCCCGGCATGGGTATTGGCATCAATCCAGTAGCCGGGCTTGTCGAGGGGGGATCCCGAGGTTTGCTGGGTGAGGGTGGCCAGGTAGATGTCGCGGCCTTGGTAGCTTTTGCCGATGGATTCTAGGTGCATCAGCTGGGGGTAGGTTTGCTGGCAGGTGTGGAGAAAGTCAACCAGTTCGCTGTAGGTGAAGTAGTGGCTGAAATCAAACATGATTTTACAAACGTGTCCTGCTTAACAGAGGAAGTCCTAAAATAGTAGGGCTTGTTTGCCCCTGAGCCTTATGACCCTACGTAGTTCTATCATCACCCAAGGGATCCAACGTTCTCCTAACCGGGCTATGTTGCGGGCGGTGGGGTTTAGGGATGAGGACTTCAGTAAACCGATTGTAGGGGTTGCCAGCGCCCATAGCACCATTACCCCCTGCAATATGGGGATTGCTCCTTTGGCGCTGCAGGCGGAAAACGGGATCCGGGCGGCGGGGGGGATGCCGCAGGTGTTCGGCACGATTACGGTCAGCGATGGCATTTCCATGGGGACGGAGGGGATGAAGTACTCTTTGGTGTCCCGGGATGTGATTGCCGATTCCATTGAGACTGCCTGCAATGCCCAAAGTATGGACGGGATCCTGGCCATTGGCGGCTGTGACAAAAATATGCCCGGAGCCATGATTGCCATGGCGCGGATGAATATCCCGGCCATTTTCGTCTATGGGGGGACGATCAAGCCGGGACATTTGGACGGGGAAGACCTGACGGTGGTGAGTGCCTTTGAGGCGGTGGGACAGTACAGTGCTGGGCGGATTGATGAGGTGCGGCTACTGGCGGTGGAACGCCATGCCTGTCCGGGGGCGGGATCCTGCGGCGGTATGTACACAGCCAACACCATGTCCTCGGCCTTTGAGGCGATGGGGATGAGCTTGATGTACTCCTCGACAATGGCCGCCGAAGATCCGGAAAAAGCTGAAAATACGTTTTTGGCAGGACAGGTGCTGGTGGAAGCGATCCGCCGCGATCTGCGGCCCCGGGATATCATCACCCGCAAAAGTATCGAAAATGCCCTGACCGTAGTCATGGCCGTGGGGGGATCCACCAACGCGGTGCTGCACTTTTTGGCGATTGCCCATGCCGCCGGAGTTCCCCTGACTTTGGATGATTTTGAAACCATTCGCGCCCGCACCCCCGTCCTCTGTGACCTGAAACCCTCCGGACGCTATGTGGCTACGGACTTGCACCGGGTAGGCGGGATCCCGCAGGTGATGAAGATGTTGCTCAACCAGGGTTTGCTGCATGGGGACTGTCTGACGATTACGGGGGAGACGATTGCTGAGCGGTTGCGGGATGTGCCGGATCAGCCGAGTTCAGATCAGGATGTGATTCGCCCTTGGGACCAGCCCATGTACAGCACGGGTCACATTGCTATTTTGCGGGGCAACCTGGCTAGGGAGGGAGCGGTGGCCAAAATCAGTGGGGTGAAGGTACCCAGGATCACCGGGCCGGCGCGGGTGTTTGACTCGGAGGAGGCCTGTTTGGAGGCGATTTTGGCAGGGCAGATTCAGGCGGGGGATGTGGTGGTGATCCGCTACGAAGGACCGAAGGGGGGGCCGGGTATGCGGGAGATGCTAGCCCCAACTTCAGCGATTGTGGGGGCAGGCTTGGGGGATAAGGTGGGCTTGATCACGGATGGGCGCTTCTCCGGCGGCACCTACGGTATGGTGGTGGGGCATGTGGCACCGGAAGCCTTTGTGGGGGGCACCATCGCTCTGGTTCAAGAGGGGGATTTGATCACCATTGATGCGGAACAGCGGCTGCTGCATTTGCACGTGGATGATACGGAACTGAGCCAACGGCGCGCCCACTGGTCACCACCGCCACCCCGCTATACCCGGGGGGTGCTGGCCAAGTATGCCAAGCTGGTTTCCAGCAGTAGTCTGGGGGCTGTGACGGATCTGTTTCTAGATTGATTCCCTCACCCGGCTACCTCTCACGGGGAACATCGAATCCTGGTTGCCGGAGGGATCGGTGAAAAGGCTTCTCTCAAAGAGGCTTGGTGAGTTGTTCCGGTAAGCAGAGGGCTGAGGACTGCACAGGATTGATCACAGTTGCTGTGCCCACATTTTCGGCAAATTGATTCGGCAAATTGAGCAGTTTACAACTTTTATCGCCAATTCATCCCCCTACCAACTGGCTAGACATTAAACCGAAACACCATCACATCTCCCTCCTGCACCACGTAATCCTTACCCTCACTGCGCACCAATCCCTTCTCCTTCGCCGCCGCTAGGGATCCCGCTGCCACTAGGTCTTCGTAGCTGACGGTTTCGGCGCGAATGAAGCCCCGTTCAAAGTCACTGTGGATGACCCCAGCGGCCTGAGGAGCGGTGGCACCCACAGGAATCGTCCAAGCCCGGGTTTCCTTAGGCCCAGCCGTGAAATAGGTCTGTAGCCCCAAGAGCTTGTAGGTAGCCCGGATCAGGGATTTCAAGCCCCCTTCCGTCACCCCCAAGGAGGCCAAATAATCCGCCCGTTCCGCCGGATCCAAAGCCACCAATTCCGCCTCCACTTGGGCTGAGACCACCACCACTTGGGTCTGCTCCTGGGCGGCTAAAGCCCGCACCTGCTCCACCCAAGCATTGCCCCCCGCCAAATCCGCCTCACTGACATTGGCCGCGTAGATCATCGGTTTACGAGTCAAAAGGCCGAGGGACTTCACCGCTCGTTCCTGATCGGGATCCAAACTCACCAAGCGGGCAGGCTGACCGGCTTGGAGGGCTCCATACAGTTTTTCTAGGGCGGCTAACTCGACTTGCAGAGCTTTATCGCCGCTTTTGGCTTGTTTACGCACCCGCTCTAGGCGTTTCTCCAACTGACCCAAATCCGACAGGGCCAATTCCAGATTGATAATCGCAATGTCCCGCAGGGGATCGACGGTGCCGGCCACATGGATAATGTCCGGGTCATCAAAACAACGCACCACATGGACAATCGCATCCACCTGGCGGATATGGGATAAAAACTGATTGCCCAACCCCTCCCCGCGACTGGCCCCCGCCACCAACCCGGCAATATCCACAAACTCCACCCGACTGGGGACAATCTGGGCCGATTGGTGCATCTTAGCCAACACCTCCAAGCGGGGATCCGGCACCGCCACACTGCCCACATTGGGGTCAATGGTACAAAATGGGAAATTGGCCGCCTCCGCTTTGGCATTTTCACACAAGGCATTGAACAAGGTGGACTTCCCCACATTCGGCAAACCCACGATGCCAGCCCGCAACATCCCTACCACCCAAAAACCATCCTCCATTATCCCGGATCCGGCACCTACCCTTTCCCCCCAGAAGATAATTACAGAACATGCCAGAAGGTTAAATAGATTTAATCACACTGATAAATAAGCTCACAGTTGTAATTCCCAGCCAGATGATACGTTAAAACTATACAGATACCCATCATTCGGGATCCCGAAATCCTTGGATGGCGGTTGATCCCCGGGTTTGTGTTGCCGGTTGCTTGCTGTTGTGGTTGGCTTTTGAGCCTCATTTGATTTTGCTCCTCTCCTAGGAGGGGTTAGGTTGGCAACCTGGGGGGATCCCGGCGGATGTCGGGATGAATGAGGGGGTTATCTCCGTATCATGTTCCATCGCTCCTGACTCAACGAGGTCAAACGTGGCTTACGCATCTACAGGTTCTAAGGCTGGCTATCAGGCTGGCGTGAAGGATTACAAACTCACCTACTACACCCCCGATTACACGCCCAAAGATACGGATATTTTGGCTTGTTTTCGGGTGACGCCCCAACCGGGGGTACCGCCGGAGGAAGCGGGGGCAGCGGTGGCTGCTGAGTCTTCTACCGGGACCTGGACGACGGTGTGGACGGATTTGTTGACGGATCTGGATCGCTACAAGGGTCGCTGCTACGACATTGAGCCGGTGCCGGGTGAGGACAATCAGTATTTTTGTTTTGTCGCCTATCCCCTGGATTTGTTTGAAGAGGGGTCGGTGACCAATATGCTCACTTCGATTGTGGGGAATGTATTTGGGTTTAAGGCGTTGATGGCGCTGCGGCTGGAGGATCTGCGGATCCCGGTTGCCTACCTGAAGACGTTCCAGGGGCCGCCCCACGGGATCCAGGTGGAGCGGGACAAGTTGAACAAGTACGGTCGGCCGTTGTTGGGGTGCACGATCAAGCCGAAGTTGGGGCTATCGGCGAAGAACTACGGTCGGGCGGTGTATGAGTGTCTGCGGGGGGGGTTGGACTTCACCAAGGACGATGAAAACATCAATTCTCAGCCGTTCCAGCGCTGGCGGGACCGCTATTTGTTTGTGATGGATGCGGTCAAGAAGGCCCAGGCGGAAACGGGGGAAATCAAGGGGCACTACCTGAATGTGACGGCTCCTACCTGCGAGGAGATGTTCAAGCGGGCGGAGTTTGCCAAGGAGTTGGAAGCGCCGATCATTATGCATGACTATTTGACGGCGGGCTTCACGGCCAATACCAGCTTGGCAAGGTGGTGCCGGGACAACGGGCTGCTGCTGCACATCCACCGAGCCATGCATGCGGTGATTGACCGGCAAAAGAACCACGGGATCCATTTCCGGGTGTTGGCCAAGTGTCTGCGTATGTCCGGCGGCGACCACTTGCACTCGGGCACGGTGGTGGGCAAGCTGGAAGGGGACCGGGCGGTGACCCTGGGCTTTGTGGATCAGATGCGGGAAAACTATGTGGAGGCGGATCGCTCCCGCGGTAATTTCTTCACCCAGGATTGGGCCTCGATGCCGGGGGTAATGCCGGTGGCTTCCGGTGGGATCCACGTTTGGCACATGCCAGCCCTGGTGGAAATCTTTGGGGATGACTCGGTGTTGCAGTTTGGGGGCGGCACCTTGGGGCACCCCTGGGGGAATGCGCCGGGGGCAACGGCCAACCGGGTGGCTCTGGAAGCCTGTATCCAAGCCCGCAATGAGGGGCGGGATCTGGCCCGGGAAGGCAATGAGGTGATCCGGGAAGCGGCTAAGTGGAGTCCAGAGTTGGCCGTGGCTTGCGAACTGTGGAAGGAAATCAAGTTTGAATTCAAGGCCGTCGATACTCTGTAACCCGATTCTGGGGCAGGGACGGCTACACTGAGTGGTCAATTCCCTGCCCTAGCCCCGTTATGGATATCAAGCGGATCGCCAAAGCCACCACCCAAACCCTGATCAGTTATCTCACCTATCAGGCCGTGCGGGTGGTGATCGAGCAACTCAAGGAAACCGATCCACCCCGCTCCCTCTGGTTACACCAGTTTTCCAGCCAGGAGCGAATCCAAGATGGTGAGGTCTACTTGCAGGCGCTGATGGGATCCCAACAGGAGTTAGCGTTGCGGATTATGACGGTGAGGGCGCATTTGGCTGAGGAGATCCGGGAGTTTTTGCCGGAGATGCTGATGACCGAGATGCAGGCTGCCAATGCTCGCCATCGCCGCAGCTATCTAGAGCGTTTGACTCAGTTGTCCCTCCAGGATCCCCCACCGGATCAAGTTGAGTGACAGTGACATTGTTGTTTTAGGAGTGATTATGCAGACGTTGCCTAAGGTGAAGCGCTACGAGACGTTGTCCTATTTGCCGCCGTTGACGGATGCGCAAATTACCCGCCAAATCCAATACATCCTGGATAAGGGCTATATCCCGGCGGTGGAGTTCAATGAAACCTCGGATCCGGAAACCTACTACTGGACCATGTGGAAGCTACCCCTGTTTAATGCTCGCTCGGCCCAGGAGGTGCTCTCGGAGGTACAGGCCTGCCGCTCTAGCTATTCCCGCTGCTTTATCCGGGTGGTGGGCTTTGACAATGTCAAGCAGTGCCAGGTGATGAGCTTTATCGTCCATAAGCCTATTTAGCTCTGTCTGGCTACTGTGATTGTTCTAGGCGGCTCCTAAGGGAGCCGCTTTGCTCAGGATTCCGATTTGGCTTCCGCCAAGGCTGCCCAACAAACTTGCCGTACCTGGGGCCTAAACCCCAGCCAAACCGCTGCCCGCCGGGCAAAACTCTCGGGATCCCCGCTGCAATAAAACTGGGTGGGCTGAGCAAGTTCGGGACCTTTACGCCGCCACCCCCATAGATCTAGCTCCCGGGCCACGGCTTCTGCTAAGGCAACGGCAGGATCAATGCGCCGGACGTGGGCAGGCAGGGCAGCCGCAAAGAGGGGATCCAACCAGGGATAGTGGGTACAGCCGTAAACGAGGGTGTCTATCCCCTGCCGGAGCAGCGGCTGCACACACCCCTGAACCACTGCCCTCACCCTAGGCGTTGCCCGTTCCCCAGCTTCAATCAAGGGCACTAACTCCGGACAGGCCACCTGCCAACACTGACCGCCAAGCTCCTGAATCGCCCGCCCATAAGCCCCACTGCTCACCGTAGCCTGGGTCGCCACCACCCCAATTCGGGATCCCTGGCGGCAGGCGGCTTGGGCCCCCGGTACGATAATCCCCAGCAAGGGCACGGGACACAGGGGCTGCACCACCTCCAAAGCCCAGGCCGAACTGGTGTTACAAGCCATGGCAATCAGCTTTACCCCCTGGGCTTGCATCCAGGCAATGATCTCCTGGACAAAGGTGACAATTTCTGTTTGGGAGCGATCCCCGTAGGGAACTCGGGCGGTGTCCCCTACATAAATGAGTCTTTCTGCCGGTAGCTGCTGCCTCAGGGCTTGCCAAACCGTTAAGCCCCCAACCCCGCTATCAAACAGGCCAATCGGCCGATCCATACCTGCCACACACCACAAATTGCCCTTTACCATAGCGCCTTCCGGAGCGGCTGCAAAGGGATCCCGGGCCACCTGCGAGAACAAAAACAGTGATTTTACCCTAGACAAGCGGATAATTCCCGTTAGGATTGAAAAATTATTGATTTTTACCTATCCCCTCACGTGGATCTGACGACTGAGTCAACCCTGCTGGCTAACCTCGGGAGCCATCTGGCTCTTTCCCTTGCCGATCTAGGACCGCAGTTCCCCTACGCAGTGTTTTTTATTGCTGAAGCTACCCCACCCTACACTTGGATCTGGGCCAGCCGCGGGGATCCCCGGTCGTGGCGGTCCCAAACTCGGGATCTGCCCCAGGTGGTCGCTGCCATTGGCAGAGCCTTACCCCATGCTTATCGGGTGGACTACAAGTTGGCAGACGGTTGCTATCAGGAGCAAGGCTGTCTGGTGGGGGGGGTGATTCTGGGGTTAGTGATCCAAGTGGCTTGTCCCCTGGCTCCCTGGGATAACTATTTGACGGCCCTGCACACGGCCACTGTGGGGATCATGAATCATTTGGATATTGAGGATGTTTTGCGGACAGTGCTGCACCAGGCAACACGGCTGTTGGGCACCCCCCATGGCTACATTGACCTGCTCGATCCAGCCCAGGATGCCATGGTCTGCCAGGTGGGGCTGGGGGTGTTTGAGCAGTTTCGCGGGGTGGTGGTCCGGCGGGGGGAAGGTTTTGATGGCTTGGTCTGGGAACAGGGATGCCTACAAATGATTGACGACTACAGCACCTGGGAACACCGCCTCAGCGTTTACCCCACGGCGGCCTTTCGCAGTTTGCTGGGGATCCCGATTTTTTCTCAGGGGGAGGTGATAGGGGTTTTGGGGATTGCCTATAGCGAGGCAGGGCGGGCTTTTAGTCCGACGGAGTTGCAGTTGGGGCAGAATCTGGCGGAGTTGGCGGCGATTGCTTTGGACAAGGCACGGCTGTACCAAGCGGCGCAGCAGGAATTGCGGGTGCGTACCCTGGTGGAGGATTCGCTGCGCCAGTCAGAGCAGATGCTGCAACTGGTGATGAACACCATCCCTCAGGCGATTTACTGGAAAAACCGGGATCTGATTTACTTGGGCTGCAATCAGGTGGTAGCGGAACACTTGGGACTGAGCCACCCTAGGGAGATTATTGGCAAAACGGACTTGGATCTGCCCTTGGATCGGCAGCAGGCGGAAGCTTTCCGCCGGGATGATGTCTATGTGATCACCCACAAACAACCCCTTGTCCACCGGGTGATTCAGGTGCGGCTGCCGGACGGACGGGTCATCTGGCAAGATAGCAGCAAAATCCCGCTGCTGGATGCCCAGGGGGAGGTGATGGGCATTTTGGGGGTGTATGAGGACATTACGGAGCGGCGCCAGGCGGAGTTAGCCCTGCGGGAAGCGGAGGCCAAGTTCCGCAGTATTTTTGAAAATGCGGTGGAAGGGATTTTCCAAACGACCTTGGATGGACGCTATATCATGGTCAATCCTATGCTCGCCCGCATCTACGGCTATGATTCCCCTCAGGATCTGATCGATAACTTGACTGACATCAGCCGACAACTGTATGTGGATCCGCAGCGGCGACAGCAGTTTCAGCATCTGGTGGAAACCCAAGGGGCGGTGTTCGGCTTTGAATCGCAGATCTACCGCCGGGATGGCAGCCGTATTTGGATCTCGGAATGCGCCCGCCCCCTGCGCAATAGTGCCGGGGAGGTGATCGGCTACGAAGGCACCGTAGAAGATATCACCCAGCGCAAACAGGCAGAAGCAGAATTGCTGCGCCGGGACCGCCTCCTAGAAGCGGTGGCCAAAGCCACCACAGCCCTCCTGGAAAACAGTGACTATGCCAGTGCCATCCAACAAGCCTTGCAACAACTCGGGGAAGCAGTCGAGGTGGATCAGGTGCGCCTGTTCAGCAACCACTGCCATCCCGTCAGCCGAACCTGGTTGCTCAGCCAACGCTTTGCCTGGCTGCGACAACCCCAAACCACCTCCCCCATACCAACCATCCCCTATTTCCCAGCCCTGGAACGCTGGTACACCTGCCTGCAGGCCGGACAACTGATCCAGGGATCCCTGGAGGATTTTCCCCCAGGGGAACAACAGGTCTGGGATCCCTATGGGGCAAGGTCTTTGTTGGTGGTGCCGATTTTTGTTCAGGGGCGGTTTTGGGGTTTTATTAGTTTTGGGGATCAGCAGCCGCGGCGGGAGTGGCAGCAGGCGGAGGTGTCGATTTTGATTACCATGGCCAGTGCCATTGGGGCTTCCTTGCAGCGGCAGGAGACGGAAAGTTTCATCCGCTACCAGGCTACCCATGATCCGCTGACAGGGTTGGGGAACCGCACGCTGTTTAGCCAGCGGTTGGCGGAGGCTTTGGATCAGGTGCGCCACAGTGACATGTTGCTGGCGGTGTTGTTTTTGGACTTGGATCGTTTCAAGACCATCAATGACAGTCTGGGCCATGATGTAGGGGATCAGCTTTTGGAGCAGGTGGCACAGCGGCTGCGGGGCTGTTTGCGGGAGCGGGACACGATTGGCCGCTGGGGGGGGGATGAATTTACGGTGTTGCTCACCCACCTCAGCAGTGTGGATGAGGTGGCCCGCACGGCCCAGCGGATTTTGAATGCCCTCAAACCGGGTTTTGTGGTCCAGGAGCACGAGTTGTTTATCAGTGCCAGTGTGGGGATTGCTTTGTTTCCTTACGATGGGCAGGTGGCCGATACGCTGCTGAAACATGCGGATGCCGCCCTCTATCGGGCCAAGGAACGGGGACGCAATCGCTATCAGTTCTATACGCCGGCGATGAGCAGCCATGCCAGCGAACGCTTGACCCTAGAACACAGTTTGCACCGAGCCCTGGAGCGGGGGGAGTTTGTACTCTACTACCAGCCCCAGTTACACCTGGCCACGGGGCAAGTACGGGTGGTGGAGGCGCTGCTGCGCTGGCAACACCCACGGCTGGGCTTGATTCCACCGGGTCAGTTTATCCCTTTGGCGGAGGAAAATGGCTTGATCCTCCCCATTGGCGAGTGGGTGCTGCACCAGGCTTGCCAACAAATCCGGCAGTGGCAACAACAGGGCTGGACGGAATTGCAGGTGGCGGTGAATCTGTCGGGCCGGCAAGTGCAGCAGCCGGGGCTGGTGGATACGATGGAACGCATCCTGCGGGAAGCCGGGGTCAGCGGCAGTTCGATCAAGGTGGAGGTGACGGAATCCACAGCCATGCAACATGGGGATCTGACAACGGCTTTGCTCAAGGCCCTGCAGGGACTAGGGCTGACAATTGCCATCGATGATTTCGGCACGGGCTACTCCTCCATCAGCTATCTGAAGCGCTTCCCCATTCAGGTGCTCAAAATTGATAAGTCCTTTATCCAAGACCTGCCCGCCGATAGCAATGACCAAGCCATTGTCAGTGCCGTGATCGCCCTCGCCCATACCCTGGGACTCCAGGTGGTGGCAGAAGGGGTGGAAACCCAAGCCCAAGCTGACCTGCTCCATAGCCTCGGCTGCGATGCCATCCAAGGCTACTACCTCAGCCATCCCCTGCCCGCCCCAGAAATCCCAACCCTCCTAAGGGGTCTGGCCCAAACTTAGGGATCCCAAGGCTTCCCGGGCCGGCTGACAGTGGGGATCCCGAGCTAGGGCTTGTTGCCAGGTGGCTTGGGCGGCGCTGAGATCCCCTTGGCGCTGCTGGATGACGCCGAGGGTATGCAGGTAGATGGCTTGGGGGGCCAGATCCAGGGCTTGCTGGATGTCCTGGAGGGCTTCTGGGTAGCGGCCCACGTGGGCCAGGCACCAGGCACGATTGTTGTAGGCGCTGCTGTCGCGGGGATTGAGGCTCAGGACTTGGCTGAAATAAAGGATGGCATTTTCCCAATCCTGCTGGTCCGCAGCAATCATCCCCAAAGCAAACCAACCCCAGGGATCCCCGGGATAGGTTTCTGTCAGTTGGCGGGCAGCTTGGGCGGCAGCCTTGTAGTCTTGCAGCTGGCGCCAACATTGAATCTGACCATACTGGGCCGCCAGGAGCCGGGGTTTGCGCTGCAGAATACGGCTAAATTGAGGCAGGGCTTGCTGGGCACGGCCCAGATGGAGCAGGGCAACAGCCAGGGCATACCGGGCCGGGAAGTAATCACCCCGCAGCTTCAGGGCTTCTTCATAGTGGATGACCGCTTCCTGCCAAAACCCTAAGCACTGAAAAGCATAGCCGCGGGCATGCCAGGTCTTGGGATTGTCCGGATCCCGTTGGTAGGCTTGGTCGAAGGCTTGGGTGGCAGCCCGGTAGCGCTGCAGGCGCAGCAACATCAGACCGCGGTTATGCCAGGTGTGGGGCTGTTCGGGATCCCATTTCAGGGAGCGGCTGAAGCTAGCCAGGGCCAGTTGTGGGCGTTGGGCGGCGGCCAGCATCAAACCGTAGTGGCGCCAGAGGCGGGCTTGCTGGGAACGGCGGATACGCCCTTTGAGGGCCCGCTGCATCCAGGGGATAGCGGCGGCGGAGCGTTTCAGGTGATGCAGCAAATAGGCCTTGAGGAGCCAACTTTTCCACAAATCCGGCTGATAGTCCAGGGCCGTATCCACACTTTTCAAGGCCAAAGTGGGGCGACCCAGTTGGGCTAGGCGCAGGGCCCGATTGTGCCAAACCACAGCATTATCGGGATCCAGTTCCAGGACCTTGTCGTAGCTGATCACCGCCGCCTTGTAGCGTTTTAAGCGCCCTTGAATCAGCGCTAAGCGCAGCCGCACCCCCTCATTGTAGGGATCCAGACTCAGGGAGCCATTGTAGCTATTGATCGCCTCCCCATAGCGCCCCAACTTGACCAGCACATCCCCGCGCCGGGCCCAAGCCAGGGCAAAATTGGGGTCAATGTTTAGGGCTCGGTCATAGGCATTCAGGGCTTCCGTCCAGTTACCTTGGCTCCAGAACTGTTCCCCGCGGTCAAACTGCAAATCCGCCGTATTCCACTGGAACAGCCGCTGCAACCACTGCAAAAAAAACACCTGTTGCCGCTCTTCCTGGGACAAACTCCGGGATCCGCCACCGCTGAGGTTATAGATCAGGGCTTGAAAAGACCGCACCAGCGCCTGCCAGCCAGACACCTGTTCATCGGGAATAGATTGGCTGCGCTGGAAATGCAAGCGAAAACGCTGCAAATCCCTAGGGGCAGTGATTGAGGGATCCAGAAAGGCCATCAACTGCAACGCCTGAAACTCAAATAGGATTGGGTCATCCTCACTGCCGCGGAAGTCAAACCAGTCCAAATCCCGCACCGGCGCCGGCAACTCACAATCTTCGTAGATCAAAGGCAGCAAGCGCTGGTTTTGGGCTTTGGGGGCATGGGCAAAACCACAGTACAGCTCATCTTTCGGCCAGGGATTGGCAACAAATTGCGGCGACAACACCAAGGCAATCCAACGACATTCATCAATAGCCCGCCGCAACTCCACCCGCCGGTCATCCCCCGGCTCCAGCATCCACTGGTCAAACCAAACCCGAAACCCCTCCCGATCCAAACGCTCGGCCAACTGCTTGGCCCAACGAGCCTGGGCCCGGTGATAGCGCAAAAATAAGTCGTACTTATAGGGATCCCGAGACATAGCTGCATGGAAGGATTATTTCCACTCTGCCACAGGTGCTTTCGTTTTGCAGGGTTGGCGGTGGTGCTTACAATCAGGGAGAGGTGGCAAGGGTCAGTGGTTGGCATGTCTGATTTGGTGCAGGGGAGTTTATTTGATCCGCCGGTGGCTGGGCCAGGGGCGGGTGACCGATTTGAGTCATTGACAGCGCTGAAACAGGCCTGCTTGAGTTGCCAGAAATGCCCTTTAGCCGCCGGGCGCACCCATGTGGTGGTGGAGCGGGGCAATCCCCAAGCCAAGATCATGATCATCGGCGAAGGCCCGGGGGAGCAAGAAGATTTACAGGGGTTACCTTTTGTGGGCAAATCCGGTCAATTGTTGGACAAAATCTTGCAATCAGTCAATTTCGATCCGGACAAGGACGTTTACATTGCCAATGCAGTTAAGTGTCGCCCCCCCGAAAATCGCGTACCAACTGAGCAGGAAATGGATGCTTGTCGGGCCTATTTGTTAGAGCAAATCCGCCTGGTGGATCCTTGGATTCTGTTGTTGACAGGGGCGACGGCAGTGCGGACGATTACCGGGGATAAACGCGGGATCAGCAAAATTCGTGGGGAATGGCAGCAGTGGCAGGGGCGGTGGGTGATGCCGATTTTTCATCCGGCTTACCTACTGCGCAACCCTTCCCGGGAAAAGGGCAGCCCCAAGTGGCTGATGTGGCAAGATATGCAACATATCAGGGCCAAATATCTGGAACTAAGTCAGTCCTAGTGCCTTTCCTATGGCTTTGCTCAAACTCCAGCAAAATTCCCCAGACCCCCCAAAACTCCCAAGAGATGCTAGGGTAAAGCCTCAGTTTGTTTTTATAGTTTCATGGTGGTCAATCAGGAGGTATGGGTGTAGGGTAGCAAACTTGTGCTCCCGGCTATGCTGGAGGTAGATGATGACCCTCATCGCCTAACATTTAGTTACTAAGAAACATCTAAAGGTTCAGCAACAGTAGCCAAGCTCAGCTCAATTCACCGCCAACCAGCTCTGCCAAGCTAAAAGACCCTCAAGTGAGTTGCTTAGGGATCCCGGCAGATGGGATAGAGCCTGCCAACCCAATAAGCACAATACCTGTTCTGAATCCCTCTCTCCCGCTTTGGGGGTGGGGGATTGGTTTTCGTCTCAATGGCGATGACCATATCAGTTTGCCAAGCGATGGTTTTTGATCTCATCATTGCCGGTGGATTGTGGTAGAACCCCTGCAATCAGCATCGGGTTGACGAACAGGGATCAGGTCAATGCATCTTTGCGGTAGGCGGGCGAACAACCATCTCAATAAACCCCCGTTGAAAACCTGAGAGCGCCGTCACCGCAGTCATGGCAAATTAGCAAGATCCCCTCTCCCGCTCTGGGAGAGGGGCCGGGGGTGAGGGATTGGTTTTCGTCTCAATGGCAATGACCATAACAACCCAGCAACGGGTCATATTTTGGCAGCAACAGCAGTTCGATCCTGGTGTTCAAGAGCTAGCTTGTCCTGCCGTACCCATCCCTAGGTCCTCGGGAGGTTAGCTGCCAGGGTGGCACGCAGTCTCGATTAAGATATAGAAGTCAAATCGGAGTTTTGGTGTGGAAGCTCGCTACAATCCTGCCGCGATTGAACCCAAATGGCAACAGTATTGGCAGCAGTTAGCCCTCGATCGCACGCCGGAGCTACCGGCTCCCGGACAACGGAAGTTTTATGCCCTATCTATGTTTCCCTACCCATCCGGGAACCTGCACATGGGGCATGTGCGCAACTACACCATTACGGATGTGATTGCCCGGGTGAAACGCATGCAGGGCTATGCTGTCCTGCACCCCATGGGTTTTGATGCTTTTGGGCTACCGGCGGAGAATGCCGCCCTCGACAAAGGCATCCCACCCGCCCAGTGGACCTACCAAAACATTGCCCAAATGGAGGATCAACTGCGCCGCCTCGGCCTAGCCTACGACTGGGAGCGCAAAGTGGTCACCTGCCACCCAGACTACTACCGCTGGACCCAGTGGATTTTCCTGAAACTCTGGGAAGCCGGGCTGGCCTACCAAAAAGAAGCCGCCGTCAACTGGGATCCCGTGGATCAGACGGTGCTGGCCAACGAGCAGGTGGACAGCGAGGGGCGATCTTGGCGTTCCAAGGCTTTGGTGGAAAAACGGATGTTGAAGCAGTGGTTTCTCAAGATCACCCACTATGCTGAAGAACTGCTGCAGGATCTAGAGCAACTGCGCGGCTGGCCGGAACGGGTGCGGGTGATGCAGGAAAACTGGATCGGTCGCTCCACCGGTGCCGAAGTCACCTTCACCACCGAACAAGGGGATCCCCTGCTGGTATTTACCACCCGCCCCGACACCTTGTGGGGGGTAACCTTCATGGTTTTGGCGCCGGAACATCCCCTAGTGGAAAAACTGGCCACCCCAGAGCAGGCAGCTGCGGTGAAGGATTATCAGCAGGCGGCAGCCCGGCGCAGCGAAATCGACCGCACCGCCGAAGACCGGGAGAAAACCGGCGTCTGGACGGGCAGCTACGCCATTAATCCCGTCAACGGCGCCAAAATCCCCATTTGGATCGCCGACTACGTGCTGATGGGTTATGGCACCGGAGCGATCATGGCCGTGCCTGCCCACGACCAACGGGACTTTGAATTTGCCCGCACCTTTGGACTGCCGATCCAAGTGGTCGTCCAACCCCCCGACACCCCCCCCAACACAGACATAGACCTGACCGCCGCCTGGACAGGAGGTGGGGTGATGATCAACTCCGGCCCCCTCAACGGGATCCCGGTGGGGAAAGGGGAAGGGGAGAGTGTTGCCCAAGCCATTGCCTACTTGGAAGCCCAGGGGCTAGGACGCCGGCAAGTCACCTATCGGCTGCGGGATTGGCTGATTTCCCGGCAGCGCTACTGGGGCTGCCCGATCCCCATGATCCACTGTCCCCAGTGCGGACTGGTACCGGTGCCGGAATCGGACCTGCCAGTTCTCCTGCCAGAAACCGTGCAGATCACCGGCCGGGGGGGATCCCCGTTGGCCCAGTTGCCTGAATGGCTGCAGGTGCCCTGTCCCCGCTGTGGTGCCCCGGCCCGGCGGGAAACCGACACCATGGATACCTTTATTGATTCTTCCTGGTACTTTTTGCGCTTTACGGACGCCCAAAATCAGACGGCTATTTTTGACCCGGAAAAAGTCAACACCTGGATGCCCGTGGATCAATATGTGGGAGGGATTGAGCATGCCATTTTGCACCTGCTCTATTCCCGCTTTTTCACCAAGTTTTTGCGCGACCAAGGGCTACTCACCTGCGATGAACCTTTCCTGCGCCTCCTCACCCAAGGGATGGTGCAGGGGCTCACCTACGTCAATCCCAATCGCCAGGACAAAGACCGCTGGATCCCCGCCGCCCGCGTCCGCTGGGATGAGCAGAACCAACCCCGGGATCCAGAAACCGGAGAACTGTTGCAGGTGATGTATGCCACCATGTCCAAGTCCAAGGGCAACGGCGTTGATCCCGAAGACGTCCTGCGCCACTATGGGGCCGATACGGCGCGGATGTTTATTCTTTTCAAAGCCCCCCCGGAAAAAGACCTGGAATGGGACGAAGCGGACGTGGAAGGGCAATATCGCTTCCTGCAGCGGGTGTGGCGACTGGTGTTTGAGGAGGTTCACGGCGAGAACCTACCCAGCGGGGATCCCGGAGCTGGCAAGGAGTTGCGCCGGGCCATTCACACGGCCATTCGGGCCGTCAGTGAAGACATTGAAGAGGGCTATCAGTTCAACACCGCCATCGCCGAACTGATGAAACTCAGCAATGCCCTCAGCGACAGCCCCCTCAAGGGATCCCCCCTTTACCGGGAAGGCTTAGAGACCTTGGTGGTGTTGCTGGCTCCCTTTGCCCCCCACATCAGCGAAGAACTGTGGCATGCCCTCGGCAAGGGGGATTCCGTCCACCGCGCCCCTTGGCCCCGTTGGGATCCGGAAGCTTTGCTGGTGGACACGGTGACGATGGTGGTGCAGATCAACGGCAAACTGCGGGATCAGTTCCAGGCGCCGGCGAATGCCGATGCTGCCACAGTTCAGCAGTTGGCGCAGCAAACGGAAGGGGCCAAGCGCTATCTGGAAAATCGGTCCATCAAAAAAGTGATTGTTGTCCCCAACAAACTGGTGAACTTCGTCCTCTAGCCCCTAGCCACCAGCCCTGACCAGAGGGCATACTAAAAAAAATCTAATTCCAGCCCAGCCATGCTTCGTCTCTCCCCTACTGCGATCTGGCGCAGCCTCTGCCTGCTTGTGATCGGCTGCCTACTCACCGCCTGCACGGGATCCCCCCAGGCAGAGTTTGACAGTATTATTGTCAACTTGGTCAACCAAGCGGATGCCACGGTGGTTCAGGAGTTAGCCCAGCGCTACGGCATCCAGTTGCGGCGCAACAGTGACAGCCTGTTTGCCTACCAAGAGGAGATCTATTGGTTTCCCATCGAGGGACAGCGGAACCTGCGCCAACTGCTCAAACAACTGAATCGGGATCCCTGGGTGGAGTACGCAGAGCCCAACGTTCGTTACAGCATTAGTTTTGTGCCCAATGACGAGCGCTACCCGGAGCAGTGGAACTTGGAAGCGATTAAGATGCCGGCTGCTTGGGAGCTAGGCAACGGCAAGGGGATCACGGTTGCGGTGATTGATACCGGGATTACGCGGGTGAGCGATTTGGCCCAGACCGCCTTCACGGAGGGCTACGATTTTGTGGATGACGACGAAGATGCCACCGATTTGCACGGACACGGCACCCATGTGGCGGGCACCATCGCTCAGTCCACCAACAATCGGCTGGGGGTGGCTGGGGTGGCCTACGGGGCTACTTTGATGCCGGTGCGGGTGTTGGATGCCAACGGCGCCGGTACGGCTGTGGATGTGGCGGAGGGGATTCGTTTTGCTGCCGACCACGGGGCCACGGTGATCAACATGAGTTTGGGCAGTCCTTCCCCCGCCCAGATCATAGAGGAAGCGGTCAACTATGCCCACAGCAAGGGGGTGACGATTGTGGCGGCGGCTGGGAACGAAAGTAGCAGCCAAGCTGGGTTTCCGGCTCGCTATCCCCATGTGATTGCGGTTTCTGCCACCGGCCCGAGTGGGGAAAAAGCCCCCTACTCCAACTATGGGGTGGGGGTGGATATTGCTGCCCCTGGGGGCGCCAAAACCCCTGAGCATCCGGAGTGGGGCATCTTGCAGCAGACAATCAATCGTCGCAACCCGGATCAGGCGGAGTTTGCCTATTTCCAAGGGACAAGCATGGCCAGTCCCCACGTGGCAGGGGTGGCAGCTCTGATCCAAGCTCAAGGGGTGAAAGATCCGGATCAGGTGGAAAAAATCCTTAAGCAATCGGCAACTCCCGTGCCCAACGACCGCTTGAACTACTATGGGGCGGGTCGTTTGAATGCGGAACAGGCGGTCTTGCAGGCTAGCACCCGGGAAGATGAGCATCCCCTGATGCTATGGCTCAAGGATTTTCTCTACTATTTGGCGAGCAATGGCTATCTCAATCCTCGCTTCTGGCTGGATGGTGGGGCAGTGGCGTTGGTGCCGAAGCTGATCATGGTTTTGGGTGGCTATATTATTTCGGTGATTGTGCGCTGGTGGCTGGCACCGAAGCCGCAGCGCTGGCCCTTTGGCTGGGGCTTTGGCTTGGGAGTGATCCTGGGCAGCTCTGGATTATTCCTGTTGCACGGGATCCGGGTGGTGGATTTCCCCGCTTGGCCCCTGCGGCTGTTGGGCAGCAGCATCCCTGAGTTGGGCACTGCCTGGAGTCCGGTTCCCCTGCTCAATCCCGTTTTTGCCAGTGTCTTGATTCCGGGGCTGCTGACCCTGCTGTTGTTGGGATCCCGGTCTTGGCGGGGGCTGGTGGTGGGGATCAGTACTGGGATGGCTGCCCATTTGCTGCTGGCTGGGACGGTCTTTTATCAGGATGTGCTATGGCTTGGTTCCTTGGAATGGCTTGGGCGCTCCTTCTTATTGGTCAATGGTTTGTTGTGCCTGGGCTTAGCTTACCTGTCTACGCAAGCGGTGTCCTCTCACCTGTCCCCGAGCGGGAGGTCCCTGTGATGGCGACGCCAACGACCCAAGAATGGACGGGAACCGTTGAGTTTTTGGATCTCGAGGGGGGGGTCTGGGTGCTGACAACCCCTACAGGTCAGCGCTACCAGCTTTTCCGGGCGCCGCGGGAATTGCTCAAGGAGGGCTTGAGTGTGACCATCACTGGGCAGTTGCGTCAGGATATGTTGACCACAGCCCAAGTGGGTCAAGTCTTGGAGGTGAGCAGCTTTCGCACCCTGTAGGGAAGCCTATGGTTTCGGTGGCTGAAGAGTTTTATGAATCTGCCCTCTGTTGGCTAGGCCGTCCCCAGGAAGCTTATCGGCTCCTCAATGAGGCGGTTTTCCCTTCCGTGTCAACTTGGGTGCGGGGGGATACAGAGTTACGCTCCATGAATGCCTGGCAGTCCCATGAGTTGCGCCCGTTTTTGTTTCCGGTGGTGGGGTTGGACCAAGAGACTACCGTCTTACCCTGCGAAGCGCTGCTGCTGTGCGGCCTAGGCAGCTACTACAACCCCTGTGATGTGGGGGTGTTGGTGTTTGTCCAACGTCCGGAGGAACGCCTCAGCCAGATGATGCAGCGCATCCGCCTTTCGGAAGCCTGGGTCAACCGCAGTCCAGAGGTGCTGATGGGCAATGAACATGTCAGCCTGATGAAAAAAGGCCGGGACTACATCAATACCAAGTATGTAGTTTGGCTCTACAGCTTGCCCACCACTGCCCAAGAAACCCTGATCAAACAAGGTTTATCCCTGATCCGCCTCACCCCTGCCGAAACCCTAAACGTAGGCAGCTAATACCTGCGGGCGGGGGTCAGGATGAAAGGGCACCACCACCACCGGCACACCCAACTGCTCTGACCAGGGGGACTGCCCACCAGTCGGGGCATTTTCCACCCGGTTGACCACAGCACAGGGATGGGGGATGCCGATCTCATCGAGCTTGCTCAGGAGCCGTTGCGTCTCTGCCAAAACTGCCTGTTCCGGGTTGAACACAGGCACAAAAGCCGTCAATTGGGGATCTCGCAGTTGGCTTTGTAGTTGTTTGACCTGGTGGCGCAGGTGGCGTAGCCGTTGGGCCAGTTCCATGCGTCCGATGCGGTCGCGGTACTTGAGCCACAATTTCAGGGCTAGATCCAGCCATCCCTCCAAAGCTGCCGGCATCTCCAAAAAGCGCAGCAAATGACCCGTAGGGGCACTGTCCACCACAATCAGGTCATAGGTGTCCTGGGCGGCCAGGACATTGATCAAAGCCATGATTTCATCCAAGCCCGGCGGCGGCATTGCCAACATCCGCTGCCAAGCCAAGGCATCATAGCTCATCAACTCCCCATCCCCCGCCAGAATCGCCACCATCTCCTCCAGGTAATCCTGGCGAAATTGCCCCAAGATCACCTCCGCATCCACCTCCTGAGCCCAGAGATTGTCCAGAATTGGCCTGGGTTCCTGCCCCAACCCCACCCCCAAACAATCCCCCAAGGAATGGGCCGGATCAATCGAGACCAGCAAAAGCCGCTGCCCGGGATCCCGATTGGCCAATGCCCAAGCCAAACTGGCGGCCACGGTGGTCTTGCCCACCCCCCCCTTCCCCCCACAGATCACCAGCCGCACCCCAACCGGCAGGTACTGGCTGAGGCGCTGCAGCGGCCGCGGCGGCAGCACCAGCCCCCCCTCAACCTCCACCTCCTCCACAAAAGCCTGCAACGGTCGGATGGCCGCCACCACCTCCGCCAACCCCCGGGATCCCAGAGGTTCCTGGGCGAGCCAGGGGATGCCCCAGCGCTGGTAGGGGTGGAACTGTTGTTCTAGGAAGCGCAATTGCTGCTGTTGGGCAGGGAAGCGGGGGGAGGCAGGGGAGACAATTTGATTCACCAGGATCCCCTGCAGAGGTAATTGGCGGTTTTGCAGTTCCCTGATGAACCGCTGCGTTTCGGCTAGACTCAAAGCTTCCGGCAGCATCACCAACCAGATGGCCGTTTTGTCGGCATCCTGCAGTTGGGTCTGTCCGGCTTCCAACTGTTGTTGCATCTCCTTAAGGAAGTGATCCGCTGGGTCGGGCTGGATTTGGCCGCCGAAATGCTCCTGCAGTGCCCGGTGCTTCTCCTGAAAAATCTGGAAGACCCCCAAGAGATTTTCTAAGAACTGGGGCAGGGCCAACAGCCGCAGGGTATGTCCGGTGGGGGCCGTATCCAGGATGACCGTGTCCACCACCCCGGCTGCCAGCAGGCGATGGATTTCCAGCAACGCCATCAACTCATCCACCCCCGGCCAACTCAAATCCCACAGGGGCAGCAGATCCTCCCGTTCCAGCCAACTAGCCCGCTCCGCAATCAACGATAACGCCGGTACATACTGAGCTTTGAAATCCCTCAGCAGCCGGGCTGCATCCAACGCCCGCACCTGCAGATTGGGATGAACCCGGCGCGGATCATCCCCGACGGGGCACTGCCAAATATCCCCCAAAGAATGGGCCGGATCCGTCGAGACCAACAGAAACTGCCGTTCTGGAAATGTCCAAGCCAACTCCTGACTTAGGGCCGAGGACAGGGTTGTTTTGCCCACTCCCCCCTTGCCACTCAGCAAAATCAACCGCTTTTGGGGATCTAGGATTGTCATCGTTGCCTGCCTATGCTCCCCAAAGAAAAAAGCCCTCGGGCGTCTTTCCGCGTTTCGACCCCAAGGACTTCTTCTCTTCACTCCTCACCACTGCTAACCCTAGCAACAGTTTCCCAACCTGTCAACCTTGACAACCCCCCAACCACCACTTATTCTTGGGCTTAATAGGAAGATTTCTTAATAAGGAGAGAGGATGACGGCCGGGTCAGTGCTGTGTGTATCGGTATCTCCGGGGTTGCGGGGGGCGTATCGGCCCTTGGGGCGGGCGTTGCAGCCCTGGGTGGCCAGCATTCAACGCTGGGACTATCAGCAGACCCTGGATGAACCGGCCGATCTCTACGCAGCAGTGGACCTCTTGGTTGCCTACCTGCGAACCCAAAAGCAACCCTTCCATCTGCTGGGGCACGGCTTGAGCGGGGTGGTCGCCTGGCTGGCTGCCCAGGCCTGTCCCGATCGGATCGGTTCTTTGGTGCTGCTGGCGGTCAGCCCACAAGCGGTCACCTGGCATAGCCACTATTACGTGCAACGGCGCTTTTGTGTGGACAGTCGCGAACAAATCTTATTGAGACTCAGTCGCAGCCTTTTCGGGGATCCCCATCCTTTTTGTTGGCGCCATTTGGTGCAGGGGTTAGCCATGGATTTGCAGTATGCTCCTTGTCCCTATTCCATTTGGCATGCGGTCGGCCATTTGCCCACCCTAGAGACGTTGGGGATCCCGGTTTTTGTGGGGGGGAGTTGGGATGATCCGGTGGTGGATGTGGCCCAGTTGCAAAGATGGCATTTGAAGCCCCAAGATGTCTTGTGGCTAGCCCCTTGGGGGCGGCATTTTTTTCATGTCGGTCAGGCAGAGGCTTTAGCCCAGCAGCTGCGGCAATTTTGGGCTAGGGTCTCCCCTGCCCTAGAGCAGACTCAGGTTATTGAGGTGCTCCACTAAATCGTCCTGATTGGTGGGACAATCACACACCACACTCAGCTCCACCACATCCGTGCTCCCGGGGACTTGGAAGAAAGCATGGGAACTGTAGCCGCTATTGTTCATGCCGTCGGGACCCGGGTAGTCCACCAGCACAACTGTGAGGTCATTGAAGCTACGGGACTGTAAACGGCGGGGATAGAAAGACTGAGGGTCTGTTTTCTCGGCGGCAAACTGCTGCAAACTCATTCCCTTGGGATTGGCATGGCGTTCTAAGCTGGTGCTGAACAAACCGGAGGGGATCTGACACTTAATGGTGTGGTAGGCCCCTGGATCCACAATCAACACCCGTCCCCTTTCCATAGCCAGAGCCCGATAGTCCGCGGGGATGGCTAGGCGGATGCCAAACTGGGGCAAGGTTAGGGTGCGCTTCGTGGTGGTAGCCTGGCGGGTTTGGTAGTCAAACTCCTTGGAACAGTCCGGCTCAACAAAGGTTTGGGCCCAGGTGGGGCCATGCAGCAGACCCAAGCTCAAGCCCATTCCCAGCAAAACTCCCCCGTAGCCCTTCAGGTTCTTCATAAAAGCTAACCCCCTAACAGTCTTTAATATTCTTCAACATTGACCTTAGAATAGCATAGACACCTGGGCTAGCCTCAAATAAACTAGCCTACCCTGACCGATTTTAAGCTACTTTGCTTTGGTAACGGCAGGACTGTAACCCTTCCCCCTACTGGCAAAAACCCCAGGGTCCATTCCTCAAGGAGGATCGAGACGTAAACTATAAGGAAGCTATGTTTTTAGGTTGTTCATGCAGGTTCGCTATCTAGCCACCCTGGCGGTTCTCTTCCTGATCACGGGAACTATGACCTCACCGCGGGTGCTGGCTTCCTGTGCCGGTATGATACCCCTACCCAAAAAGCCAACTTCCGTCGGTGGGCCCTTGGCAGCCAGTTTGCAGGGCAAACCGGTGCTGGTGGACTTGGTGGCCAGTTGGTGCTCTGCCTGTCAGAAGCGAGCCCCCACCATGGCAGCCCTCAAGCAAGCCTATGCCGATAAGGTTCATTTTGTCAGCTTTGACCTCTCCAATGCTGCCACCGTGGCTGCCGCC
>JAUQVP010000011.1:0-40804 GCA_039794745.1 Thermostichales cyanobacterium HHBFW_bins_127
CCCTGCCCGACTACAGTCAAGCCCTGGAAGCTGCCCTCCAGGGATCCCGGTAGGCCTGTGCGGATCTGGTCTTGGCTATTGTTGGCGCCGGCGCTGCTGCTGACGGTGGGGCTGTATGGAACTGGGTTAGGGCTGGCCATGTTGCGCACAACCCCGGCCGATTACCTGGGGATCCTCCGCAGTGGATTAATGTGGCGATCCTTTACCCTTACCCTGGGTTTGGCTCTGGCAATCACGGGTTTGGCTGTTGTGGGTGGCTTGGGGTTGGCGCTGCTCCTGCGCCGTTGCGGATCCCTGACCTTGTGGTTATGTCAGGTGACATTGCCGTTACCCCATTTGGTGGGGGTGACGGGGATGATGATGCTCTTGGCTCCTGGTGGTTGGTTGGCGCGGCTGGGGGTGGGTCTGGGCTGGCTGGCAAGGGATCAGGACTGGCCCTTATTGGTCAATGATCCCGGCTATCGGGGGGTGGTGTTGCACTGGTTGTGGAAAGAGATCCCCTTCGTGGCCTTGTTGTGCCTGACTCGGCTGCAGGCCCTTGGGGATAGCTATCGGCAGCAAGCCAGTTTGCTGGGGGCTAATCCTTGGCAGTGTTTTGTGGCAATTACCCTGCCTTTGTTGGCTCCCACCCTGACTGGGGCTGGGATCATGGTGTTTGCTGCCGTCCTCACCGTCTTGGAGGTTCCTTTTCTCCTTGGCCCGGCGGCCCCTCCCCTGGTGCCGGTGCTGATCTATCGCCACTTTACCGCCACGGATCTGACCGAACGCAGCCTGGCCTTGAGCTTGGGGATCCTGCTGACCCTGATCCTAGGGGTGGTGGTTTTCTGGGGACAGCGGTCAAAAGGTGGTGAATTAACCTGAAAAGTGCCGTCGAAAGCGGCGGTCAATGCGGTCGCCTTTGCGTTGGTTGCAGGTTTGGCAGAGGGTTTGCAGATTACTGAGGTCATGACTGCCACCTTTGGCAACCGGCAGAATATGCTTGGACCGCGAAACGGTACTGAATCCCGCCCCAGGACAAACTGCTTTTAGATAATTTTAGGCAAGTTTCAAGCCAAGTTGAGACGCTAGGCCTGATGCAGTAGAAGCAAATCACAGCTTTTCTATTTAATTCTACATAAGGCAGCATTGGAGGAGGCTGGCACTAGGTAGCTTGGAGCTAGCGGTGACCCCATTGGTCGATCTAGCAAAAGGGAACTTCACAGCTCATAACAATTTCTATTGAGACTGAAACCGATCCCCTCGCCCCTTTGAGAGGAAGGATGCAGCGCCAAAACCTGGCTTTTTTACCCCCTGACCTACCGCTAGTCCTCAGATTAGGGCAGGAAAGCATGAACAAGCACAAACTTGCCCTGAACCATCTCGCTAACGGTACACCGGCAGGGTAAAGTGAAACACACTGCCACAGGGCTCAGCATCTTCGACCCAAATGTGCCCATAGTGGGCGCGAATAATCCGCCGACACAAGGCCAAACCAATGCCATAACCCCCCTTATCCTCAATCAAACGCACTGCCTCACAAAAAATCTTTTCCTTCGCTTCGTCCGGGATCCCGGGGCCAGTATCGGCGATACTCACCTGTACTTTTTGAGTGGTGCGGTGCAAAAAGGCAACGGAAATCTTGCCGTTGGGGGGGGTATATTTAACGGCATTGTCCAGCAGATTGACAAAGACTTGCCGGATCCGTTCCTGATCCACATGTACCGCGGGAAACTGAGCGGGAATATCTGTACATAGGGTTAAGTTTTTAGCTTTAATTCGGGGCAGAAACTCATCCATCACCGACTGGAAAATCTCTTCTAGGTGGGTCTCGCGACTATGGAGCCGAAAAACAACCTCGCTGCTGCGGGCCGCCTCCAAAATATCGGTGATCAACTCCTCCATTTTGCGCATTTGGCTGCGCCCCTGCTCCAATAACTGCCGCCGCATCTGGGGATCCAAGTCGTGCTGCAACAGGGTCTCTAACACCAGGCTGGTCGAGGTCAAGGGGCTGCGCAGATCATGGGCCAACATCCCCAAAATCCGATCCTTAAACGCCAACTGCTCCCGCAGCTGCGCCTGCTCCTGCCGCAGGGCAAAAATCTCCTCCGACAACTGTAACCGCAACATACTCTCTGCTGCCGACCCGGAAGGATCGGGATCCCGTTGTTGGGCAGCGGCTGCCTGCTGTTGCCAGCGGGGCCACCACACTTCCATTTGCGTGGCTAGGTCATTGCCCACCAGCACCTGGGCCGGCAAGGGATGGGACTTGACCAAAGCTGGGGTTGCTACCAGTTTATAGTGCTCCGCCACATAGGGACGTTCTCCCACATCCACCACCTCCAGGGAAGCCGGATACTCCCCCTCCAAATGGGCCAACTTCCCCTGAATTAGCCCCACCAAATCCTTGGCCAACAAGCGACCATCCACCACCAGCAGCAGATGCAACCCCTGAGGTGCCACCCGAGACCCGTCCATGACCGAGCGATCCACCGACATACAACCGACCTGATCCCTCCTCCATCATCCCACAAGCTTCTTAAGCTTTTCTCTAGGTATCGAAACCGTAACGGGATCCCCCCCCTATCTGTGTAAAGGAATATGTGCTTCTCTATCTAGGTTATGGATTTCCTTAACAAAAAACTATCAGACCCATTAAGAATATTGATTTTAGACCCCAAGGTTAGGGCGATAAGATTGAGTTGCAGTCTCGTGGATGTGGTAGGGTGAAAGACTAACCTCATGGTTTGGCAGGGGCCTTTTCTAGGGTAATCAAGCTTCACGCTGACAGCTCAAAACCAGTCAAGATGGACAAGAGATGGACAGGTGAAGGGATGCCATTCCGGTTGGGAGTTAGGAGTAGCCCTGAAGAGATTGGCACTTGTGGGATTGCATGTAATGGCTTGATTTGTGTTGGTTCATTAAGGGGATAGACCGATGCCAATTGCTGTGGGAATGATTGAAACAAGAGGCTTTCCTGCTGTTGTGGAAGCAGCAGATGCCATGGTCAAGGCCGCCCGGGTGACCTTGGTGGGCTATGAAAAAATCGGCAGTGGTCGCGTGACGGTGATCATTCGCGGGGATGTTTCGGAAGTGCAAGCTTCGGTGGCGGCGGGGTTAGAGTCGGCCAAACGGGTCAGTGGCGGGGAAATCCTCTCCCACCACATTATTGCTCGCCCCCATGAGAACTTGGAGTATGTGCTGCCCATTCGCTACACCGAGGCGGTGGAGCAGTTTCGCAGTTAGTACTTGGCTGGTGGTTGTTTTTTAGGAGAGGACGATGGCGATTGCAGTTGGGATGATTGAGACGTTGGGTTTTCCGGCGGTGGTGGAAGCGGCAGATGCCATGGTCAAGGCCGCCCGGGTGACTTTGGTGGGCTACGAAAAGATCAGTAGCGGACGGGTGACGGTGATTGTCCGGGGGGATGTCTCGGAGGTGCAGGCGTCGGTTTCCGCCGGGATTGAATCGATTAAGCGGGTGAACGGCGGGCAGTTGTTGTCCTGGCACATTATTGCCCGTCCCCATGAAAATTTGGAGTATGTGCTGCCGATCCGCTACACCGATGATGTAGCTCAGTTCCGGGAAAGTGTGGGTGCAATCCGTCCCTTTACCCGTCCGTAAGTATGCAGTTGGGGTGTGTGCTGGGAACGATCGTCAGTACCCAAAAGGAACCCAGCCTGGTGGGGGTCAAGTTTCTTCTGGTTCAACTGCTGGACTACGAAGGACAACCCTTGCCGGAATACGAAGTGGCCGCCGATGGGGTGGGGGCCGGCATTGATGAATGGGTGTTGATCAGCCGCGGCAGTGCTGCCCGTCAGCCGGATGGCAACCAAACCCGCCCCTTGGACGCGGTGGTCATTGCCATTGTGGACACGGTAACCCTAGGCAATCAACGCATCTATCGCAAAGACCGTCTGTTGAACTAAGTCCTCTCACCCCTGAAGTCTATGCTGTACACCGATGATATTGCTGCCTTCAGTGATGCTGCCCCCCCCACCCCCTGGTCCCGCAGCTTGGCAGAACCCCAAATCCACCCCACCTCCTATGTGCACACGTTTTCCAATGTGATCGGGGATGTGCGCATCGGCGAACATGTGTTGGTGGCCCCGGGCACTTCCATCCGCGCCGATGAGGGATCCCCGTTCCATATTGGGCGCTACAGCAATGTCCAGGATGGGGTGGTGATCCATGGTCTGGAAAAGGGACGGGTGAAGGGGGATGATGGGCAAGAGTATTCGGTGTGGATTGGCGACCATACCTCCATTACCCACATGGCCCTGATCCACGGCCCCTGTTATGTGGGCAATAACTGTTTTATTGGCTTTCGCTCGACAGTGTTCAATGCCAAGGTGGGGCATGGCTGTGTGGTGATGATGCACGCTTTGGTACAGGATGTGGAAATCCCCCCAGGTAAGTATGTGCCCTCAGGGGCCATCATCACCACCCAACAACAGGCGGATCGCCTGCCGGATGTGCTGCCCAGCGATCTGCAGTTCACGTCCCATATCATCGAAATCAATGATGCCCTGCGGGCCGGTTATCAGTGCGCCGAAGACGATAGCTGCCTGCTCAAGTTCCAACAATCTGTTGCTGCTGCTTCTGGAGGATCCCTGATGTCGTCTCCTGTGTCTGCTGCCCTGGATCAGGTGCAGCGTTCCCTCAGCCAAGGCCACCGCATTGGCATGGAGTTTGCCGACGAACGCCGCTAC
Source organism: Thermostichales cyanobacterium HHBFW_bins_127 (assembly GCA_039794745.1). Taxonomy (GTDB): domain Bacteria; phylum Cyanobacteriota; class Cyanobacteriia; order Thermostichales; family Thermostichaceae; genus JAUQVP01. The sequence goes on from JAUQVP010000011.1 coordinate 4,687, forward strand.
CGCACCTCTTCCTGGCAAACCGGCCCCACCCTCTCGGGATCCCCGGGGGAGGTGATGGCGCAGTTGTCCCGCCATTTGCAGGAGTTGGGGGGGATGTATGTGCGTTTGATTGGCATTGATCCCAAGGGGAAGAAGCGGGTGTGGGAGCAGGTGGTGCAGACTCCTAAGGATCAGCCGGCTCAGGTGTTTGCCCAAGTGAGTGGGCCGATGAGTGGGCCAGTGAGTGGGCCGGTGGGGGCAAAACCTGGCGGGGCAGCGCCGGTGGGAGATGTGATGGCCTTGGTACAGCAGTTGTTAAACCAGGGTTACCGGGTAGGGTTGGAGGTGGCGGATGAACGCCGCTACCGGGCCTCTTCTTGGACCAGTGCTGGCATTACCGATAGCCCCCAGCAGTTCCAGCAGTTGCTGGCCCAGTATCCGGGGATGTATGTGCGGCTGCTGGGGATTGACTCGAGGGCAAAAAAGCGGGTGTTGGAAAAGCTGATCCAAACCCCTGGGGGAGCAGCAGCCGTTGGGGCTAGCCCGGTGCCCAATGGTCGGCCGTCCGCTAGCAATGGCAGTGGTTTGGGGTCGTCGTTGCAGGAGCAGATTCGCCGTTTACTCAGCCAAGGCTATCGGGTGGGTCTGGAGTTTGCCGATGAACGCCGCTATCGCACCTCTTCCTGGACCAGCGGCGGGGTGATTCCCTCTAGCTACGAAGGGGATGTGTTGGCCCAGGTGCAAGCGGCGTTGTCTAGCCATGCTTCTGACTATGTGCGCCTGCTGGGGATCGATCCCAAGGCCAAAAAGCGAGTGCTGGAGCAAATAATTCATAAGCCGGGGCAAGCACCAGCAGCACCGGCGGTGGATGTCCCCAGCTATGCCCATGACAATCCCGTGCGACGTTCCAGCCCAATGGCCAGTCCGGTGGTTAGCAGTCGCCTCAGTGCCGAGGTGCAGGCGGAGGTACAAAACTTGTTATCCCAGGGCTATCGCATCGGTACAGAACATGCAGATGCCCGCCGCTACCGCACCTCTTCCTGGAAAAGCTGTACCCCCATCGCCAGTACCTACCTGCCAGAGGTGCTGCGGGAACTGGAAGCCTGCCTGCAAGAACACCAAGGGGAATACGTGCGCCTGCTGGGGATCGACCCCAAAGCCAAACGACGGGTGCTTGAGAAAGTGATTCAAACGCCGTGACCTATGCTCCTGACCCAACCCCGGCCCGCTGGCGAGGTGTATGTGGCGGCCGGTGCCCACCTCGCTGCCGGTGTCATTCTCTATGCCCAAGCGGGGAGCCGAATTGAAATCCACAGCGGAGCCGACATCGGTGAAAACTGCATCCTCCACGCCTGCCGGGGATCTTTGGTGATTGGTGCCGGAGTCAGTCTAGGCTCACGGGTGCTGATCGTCGGGGCAGGGACGATCGGGGATCAGGCAGACATCGGCGAGCGCTCCACCCTGATCGACCCGGACATTGCCTCCCAAACCGTCGTACCACCGGGATCCCTGATTGGGGATCGCAGTCGGCGGGTGGATGACCCAGTGCTCTACCAGTCATTGACTGCAACGGCTGCAACTCCTGCTAAGGATGCTGAGCTGACAGAGCCGCCGCGGCCGGCCCAGCCCCTGAGTCCTACCCAACAGGTGCAGCGCCAGGCCAGCAATGGGCGCCCGGTCCCCGGCCATGCTAGCCTGCAGCAACTCCTGCGCAAAATCTACCCTCACCGCTCGGAAACTTGATAAACCTCCGGCCGCCGCCCGAACCACTGGTAGCGATGGTCGCGGATCTGCACGTAGCAGTGATCCCCAAGGGCTTTCAAACCAGGCACAGCTCGATAGATGTCCACCAGCACCTGTCCCCCCGGCAACAAGCGGGCAATTTCTTCCGCCGCCCCACTCCCCTGCCAGCGCCGCTGGGGATCCCGTTGGTCAATCAGGATCATGCCCAGCTCGCAGCCCCCCGGCGGGATCCCCCAGAGTTGGTGGACTTGTGGGTCTTGCATGGGGAGGTAGGTGAAGAGTTGCTGGTGGTCGAGTTTTTGTAGCCAAGCTACCAGACCGCTGCACAGATTGCAGAGACCGTCGTAGATGACCAGATAGGGAGCAGACATCTTGGAACCTGAGGTGGATTATTTTCAGCATGGCACAGGGATCAACCTGCCTTAAGGAATATCGTGTATGCTTCATGGCTATAGGTGTTGAGGAGTGGGAGAGGAGGGGTCTTGAAAGGGATTGAGCAGCCGGAGCCAGTGTTGCACATTTGGGGGCGTTATCCCCTCAGTGGTTTTGCCCAGGTCAGCGGTTCCAAGAATTCTGCTTTGGCCCTGATGGCAGCGGCAATTTTGGCTCCGGACAGTTGTTTGCTCCACAATGTGCCTCGTCTTCTCGATATTCAACGGATGGCAGCGATTCTGGAGGCTGTGGGGGTGCGGGTTAGCTTCCATGGCAACAGCCTGGAGCTGAATGCCCGTGATCTGAATGCTTCCCAAGCTCCCTATGATTTGGTCAGCCAATTGCGGGCCAGCTTTTTTATTATTGGGCCGATGTTAGCCCGCCTTGGCATTGCCCGGGTGCCCCTGCCGGGGGGGTGTGCCATTGGCGCCCGTCCGGTGGATTTGCATGTGCGCGGTCTCCAAACCCTAGGGGCTTCGGTGCTGATTGAACACGGGGTGGTGCATGCCTCCGCCCGGAAACTGAGCGGTGGACGCATTTATCTGGACTACCCCAGCGTCGGAGCCACGGAAACCTTACTAATGGCTGCGGCTCTAGCAGAAGGGGAAACGGTGATCGAAAACGCTGCCCAAGAACCGGAAGTGGTGGATTTAGCTAATTTCTGCCGCACGATGGGGGCCAAAATCCGCGGGGTTGGCACCAATACCCTCACCATCGTGGGGGTTCCCCGCCTCCACGGCAGCGAATACACGGTCATTCCTGACCGCATTGAGGCCGGCACCCTACTGTTGGCCGGAGCCATCACCCGCTCCACCATCAGCATCGGTCCTGTGATCCCCGATCACCTGCGGGCCCTGCTCGCCAAACTCCAGGCCATGGGCCTGCAAATTACGGAGGAATCCCCCAGCCGGCTGCGCATTGCCCCCGGATCCGGGGATCCCGAGTGGTATCCCCAGGCGGTTGACATTGAAACTTTGCCCTATCCGGGGTTTCCGACGGATATGCAGGCACCGATCATGAGCTTGGCTGCCATTTCCGTTGGGGACTGTTTGATCGAAGAGACGGTCTTTGAAAACCGCATGCAGCACATTCCCGAGCTGAATCGCATGGGAGCCGATATTCGCCGCAAAAGTTCTGTGGCGATCATCCGCGGGGTGGCGGGCAAGCTCTCGGGGGCACCGGTGATGGCAACGGATTTGCGGGCGGCGGCGGCTTTGGTTTTGGCGGGTTTAGCAGCGGAAGGGCGCACCACCGTCCGCGGCCTGCAACACCTGGATCGGGGCTACGAAGATCTGGAGCAAAAACTGCGGGGCCTAGGGGCACGGCTGCAACGGGCACCTGCCAATCAAGAGGTGCACTTACCCACAGCCACCAGCCCTCGCATCAGTTCTTTCTAGGGAGAGAGGGACTGCAGGGCTCCCTGCAGCCGCAACAGGGCCTGGTCGATCTCCGCCGGAGTGACGATCAAAGGCGGCACAAATCGCACCACCTCAGCACCGGCAGGGACAAGGAGCACGCCAGCATTCATGGCAGCCTTCACCACCTCTGCGGCCGGCACACTCACCACCATCCCCGTCAGGAGCCCCCAACCCCGCACACCGCGGATCAAATCGGCAAACTCCTCCCGCAACGCCAAAATCCCCTGCCGCAACCGCTGCCCCAACTGCTGGGCATTCCACACCAATGACTCCGCCATCAGCGTCTGAGCCACCGCCAAACCCGCCGCACAAGCCAAAGGATTCCCCCCAAAGGTACTGGCGTGTTCCCCCGGCTGAAACACCGCACAGTGCTCCTGAGCCAGCACCGCCCCAATCGGGATCCCACCGGCCAAGCCCTTAGCCAGGGTAAACACATCCGGCGTAATCCCCAAGTTGCAGTGGCCCCAGAGCATACCTGTACGCCCCATCCCGGTTTGCACTTCGTCCAATATCAACAGGATCCGCTGCTCCGTGCAATATTGGCGCAGCCAGCGAAAATAGGCGGGATCCCCAGGAATGACACCCCCTTCCCCCTGTAGGGGCTCGAGTAGCACCGCCGCCACTTGACCTTGGTATTGGTGCAGGACAGCTTCTGTGCCTTCAATGTCGTTGTAGGGGATGTAGGCAAAGCCGGGCACCAGAGGGTCAAAATGCTTTTGGTACTTGGGCTGGCCCGTTGCCGTCACCGTCGCCAAAGTGCGTCCATGGAAACTGGCATGGGCCGTCAGGATCACCGGATAGTCAATTCCTAGCACCGTGTGGGCATATTTGCGGGCCAGTTTGATGGCTCCCTCGTTGGCCTCAGCCCCAGAATTGCAGAAAAACACCCGATCGGCACAGGAATGCTGGGTCAGCCATTCCGCCAACTTCCCCTGGGGCCAAGTGTAGTAGAGATTGGAGACGTGGTGCAGCTGGTGCAACTGCTCCACCACCGCCTGGATCAGCGCCGGGTGAGCATGCCCCAAAGTACAGGTGGCAATGCCGGCCACAAAGTCCAAGTAGTCCCGCCCTTGCTCATCCCACACCTGACAACCACTGCCTCGCACCAACGTCAAGTCGTAGCGGGCATAGGTGGACATGACATGCTGCTCAAATAAGCTGGCAGCGGAGCGTTCCGGAGCAATAACAGCCATAGCAGGGTGATAGGGATCACAGGATGCCCCACAGGATAGCATTTTTACCCACAACTGCCGATCCCCTTGGGGGCAGAAATCGTTAGCCTTTTTGGGCAGCCTGTAGCCGCCGCAGGGAATCCAAAGCTGCTGCCGCCACATTGCCGTGGGGATCCCGGCTCAGATATTCCAGGGCAGATTGGGTTTTGGGGCTAGGGAGATTGCCCAAGGCCTGGGCCAAGCGCTGGCGCACCAACCAATCCTCAGACTCAGCAAAGGGCAAAATCAACGGCAGACAGCGGGGATCGCCAATTTCCCCAAAGGCTGCGATTACCGCCTGGTGCATCAAAGGTTCCGGGGAGTCCAAAGCCTTGACCAGGACATCGTAGGCCCGGGGATCCCGTAAATTGCCCAGGGCCACGGCGGCACTGAAGCGCACCAGCCATTCCACATCTTCGTAGAAAGCTCGCACCAAGGCTTCCAAAGCCCGGGGATCCCCGAGATAGCCGAGGGCACCGGCGGCATCGGCGCGGATGCCATAGTCGGGGTCAGTGGCCAGGATGCGCAGCAGGGTTGGCAGGGAGGCTTCACTGCGCTTGATACCCAGGGCAAAGACCGCAAAGGCCCGCACCTGCAAATTGGGGTCTTCCACCAACGGTAGGATCAAAGGGGCGGCCACCTCGTCGGGCACCTCCCGCAGATGGGCCAGAGCCACCAGCCGATCCGCCGGCCGCTCACTCTGTAAACCCGCCCTAATCGCCCCCAGATCCATGCTGCTCACCAGCACTTTTGTTACTTTTCTTCATAGTACCCGAGTCCACCGCCCCTGGGAAGCGGCCCTGGTATGATTGGGGGGTAGGTTTACTGAGTTTGATTCTCAATAATGGCTGTTTCTCCCCTTGTGACTCCCAGGCAGTGGCGGCTGCCCCTCTGGCTGACCCCCTGGCTGATGGCGGCTTTAGGGCTGGCGGCGGTGGTCATGACCCCGGTGGTCGTGGTGCTGTGGAGCCTAGCTACGCCGGCCCTAGGGATTTGGCAGCATTTGCTCACCACCGTCTTGCCCACCTATCTCTGGAATACCCTAGGGCTAGCGGTGGGAGTCGGGATCGGCGTCACGGTCCTGGGAACGGCAACCGCTTGGTTGGTAACCCTGTGTGAGTTTCCAGGGCGGCGCTACTGGACCTGGGCCCTACTCCTGCCTTTGGCTGCTCCAGCCTATGTCCTGGCCTACACCTACACCGATTTTTTGGAAGTGGGGGGGCCCTTCCAAGCTTGGTTGCGGCAAACCTTTTCCCTACAGTTGGGGCAGTACTGGTTTCCACCGGTGCGTTCCTTGGGGGGAGCCATCCTGATGCTTGTCCTCACCCTCTACCCCTATGTCTATATGGCCGGACAGGTGGCCTTTCGGGAACAATCCCAGCAAACCACCGAAGTCAGCCGCTCCCTCGGCTGTAGCCCCTGGCAAAGCTTTTGGCGGGTAGCCTTACCCCTCGCCCGCCCCTCCTTAGCAGGGGGGATCGCCCTTGCCCTCATGGAAACCCTCAATGACTACGGCACGGTTCAGTTCTTCGGCCTCGATACCCTCACCACCGGCATCTACCGCACCTGGTATGGCATGGGGGATCGCCTGGCAGCTAGCCAACTGTCCGCCCTCAGTGTCTTGGTCATCATCGCCCTGCTGCTCTGGGAACAGGGATCCCGGCAGCGGCGGCGCTACTATCAGACCTTTGCCACCCACCAGCCCATCCAGCGCTATCGGCTCAGGGGGGGATGGAGGCTATTGGCCATCCTGACCTGTGCGGGACCAGTGATCTTGGGATTTCTGCTCCCCGCCGCGATCCTGGTGTACCTGGCCCTGAGAAACTGGCAGGAAAGTCTCAATGCCCGCTTTTGGGGATTTGCCTTCAATAGCTTCTTGCTCTCCAGCTTGGCAGCGGTCATCATCGTCCTGTGTGCTCTGGTCTTGGTCTATGGGCAGCGCCAGTCCCGCCAAGGACCTGTGGGCAAACTGGTGCACACCGCTGCCACCCTAGCCATCCTCGGCTACGGGATCCCGGGTACGGTGATTGCTGTGGGGATCCTGATTCCCTTGGGAGCGGTGGACACCTGGGTGGATGGACTGTGGCGGTCTTGGACGGGGCAGGGGACGGGGCTGGTGTTGAGTGGCACCCTGATTGCCCTGCAATTTGCCTATTTGGTGAGATTTCTGGCGGTGGCCCACACCACCCTCCAAGCCAGTTTGATCAAGATCCGCCCCCAATGGGACGAAGCCGCCCGCAGCCTAGGGCACAGCACCCTCGCTACCCTCTGGCGGGTTCACATTCCCCTGCTCAGCCCGGGGCTAGTGACCGCCGCCTTACTGGTGTTTGTGGATGTGATGAAAGAACTGCCCGCCACCCTCACCATTCGTCCCTTCAACCTGGATACCTTGGCAGTACGGGCCTTTCAAATGGCCAGCGATGAGCGCCTCGCCGATGCCATGGCCCCATCCCTAGCCATTGTCCTAGTGGGGCTGGTGCCAGTGCTGCTCCTCAACTGGCAACTGCAGCGCTCCCGCCCCTCAGATTCCAGCTGCTTTTCCACAAAAAACTCGTAAACTAGCCCTTACCTTGGCATTTGACAAGGGATCCCCTCCAACCTACAATGGATATTTGCTGATTTCATTAGGCGGCTGCATGAAAGTACGCGCCTCTGTGCGTAAGATTTGTGACAAGTGCCGGGTTATTCGCCGCAAGGGGCGGGTGATGGTGATTTGTTCCAACTTAAAGCACAAACAACGGCAAGGATAGAGGACACCAGAGATCATGGCACGGATTGCCGGGATTGACATCCCTAGACAAAAGCGAATCGAGATTGCCCTGACGTACATCTATGGGATTGGCTTATCCCGTTCCAAGCAGATTTTGGAGCGCACGGGTATCAATCCTGACACTCGTACCTATGAGTTGACGGATGCGCAGATAGCGGCCCTGCGGGATGCGGTGGAGAACAGTGATTTTCCGGTGGAAGGGGATTTGCGCCGCCAAGAGGCGATGAATATCAAGCGGTTGGTGGACATCAACTGCTACCGGGGGCGGCGGCATCGCTTGGGTTTGCCGGTACGGGGGCAGCGGACTCGCACCAATGCCCGTACTCGCCGTGGTGGTCGCAAGACGGTGGCAGGCAAGAAAAAGGCCCCTGGCAAGAAATAACTCTAGTCCTAAAGGTTGGTTTTTATGGCACGGCAGCAGCGGCGTACACGCAAAGTTAAACGCAATGTCCCTAGTGGCGTTGCCTACATTCAGTCCACCTTTAACAACACCATTGTCACCATCACCGATCCCAATGGGGATGTGATTTCTTGGGCTTCTTCGGGATCGAGTGGCTTTAAGGGGGCAAAAAAAGGCACCCCCTTTGCGGCTCAGGTGGCGGCGGAAAGTGCTGCTCGGCAGGCGATGGAAAATGGCATGCGGCAGATTGAGGTGATGGTGAGCGGGCCGGGTTCCGGGCGGGAAACAGCGATCCGGGCTTTGCAGGCGGCAGGTTTGGAGATCACCTTGATTCGGGACATTACCCCCATTCCCCACAACGGCTGTCGTCCCCCCAAGCGGCGGCGTGTTTAGTCTTTATCCTCGTCACAGGAGATTAGGCCGTGTACAAGACCGAATGTGTTGAATCACGCCAGGAAGCGGACGGCTCCCTCTACGCTAAGTTTGTTTTGGATTCTCTCCAGCGGGGGCAGGGGACAACTGTGGGCAATGCCCTGCGGCGGGTGTTGCTTTCCAATTTGGAGGGGGCAGCGGTGACGGCGGTGCGCATTGCCGGGGTGAATCACGAGTTTTCCACCGTGCCGGGGGTGCGGGAAGATGTGATGGAAATTGTCCTCAACATGAAGGAACTGGTGGTGCGCTCCTACACCAGCGATGTGCAGATTGGGAGGCTGTATGCCCATGGGCCTGGGGAGGTGACCGCTGCTAAGTTGCAGCTGCCCAGTGAGGTGGAGGTGATCAACCCCAACCACCACATTGCCTATTTGGCGGAGAATGCCACTTTGGAGATGGAGTTTCAGATTGCCCGCGGCTATGGCTATCGGGCGGTGGATCCCAATGACCCGCAAAGTTCCATTGATTATTTGCAGATTGATGCGGTGTTTATGCCGGTGCGGCGGGTGAACTACATCGTGGAGCCGGCTAATGTCAGTGGGGATCGGGATCGGCTGACCTTGGAGATTGTCACCAATGGCAGCATCAGTCCGGAGGAAGCCCTGAGTCAAGCGGCCAATATTCTGGTGGGGCTGTTTAGTCCGCTGCAGGAAATCCGCTGGGATACACCGGTTACCGACAAGCCGATGGAGGACAGTCAAAAGAATCAGATTCCCATCGAGGAGTTACAGTTGTCGGTGCGGGCTTACAACTGTCTGAAGCGGGCCCAAATCAATACGGTGGCGGATTTGCTGGTCTATACGGAAGAAGATCTGCTTGAGATCAAAAACTTTGGGCAAAAATCCGCCGAGGAGGTGGTTCAAGCTCTCAAGGATCGTTTGGGACTGACGTTGCCTAAGGAAAAGAGCCGCTAAGTCTGGTAAAATTAAAGATCTGTCTTGTGAGTGCTGTGTAGGTTGTTATGCGTCATCGCTGCCGTGTTCCCCAACTGAGTCGCCCTGCGGATCAGCGCAAAGCGATGCTGCGGGCTTTGACCACAGCCCTGCTGCGGGAGGGGCGGATTACGACAACGTTGGCCCGGGCTAAGGTGGTGCGCTCGACGGCTGACAAGATGATCACGCTGGCTAAGAATGGTTCTTTGGCCGCCCGCCGCCAGGCTTTGGGGTACATCTATGACCCGGAGTTGGTGAAGAATCTGTTCGAGCAGGTGCCCCAGCGCTACGGCAGTCGCAATGGTGGCTACACGCGGGTGCTGCGCACGGTCAACCGCCGCGGGGATGGGGCGCCGATGGCTGTGATTGAGTTGGTGGATTAGGGGCAATGCGGCGGCTGGCTCTGAAACTCCAGTATTTGGGATCCCGGTTTTTTGGTTGGCAGCGGCAGGCCAATCAGCGCAGTGTGCAGGGGGTTTTGGAGGAGGCGATTGCTAGCCGGGTGGGGCATGGGGTGGTGGTGCACGGGGCGGGGCGCACGGATACGGGGGTGCATGCGGCGGCCCAGGTGGCTCATTTTGAAACGGATTGTCCGATCCCGGTGGATCGCTGGCCGATGATTTTGAATCGCTGTTTGCCGGAGGATGTGAGTGTGTGGCAGGCGGCGGAGGTGCCGCCGACTTGGCATGCCCGTTTTTCGGCACTGTGGCGGCGCTACCGCTATGTGATCCTCAATCAGGAGCAGCGGGATGTGTTTTGGGAGCCGTTTGTCTGGCACCACCGCTTGCCTCTGGAGGTGGGGGCGATGCAGGAAGCTCTGCAATCCCTGTTGGGCTATCACAATCTGGAGGCTTTTCGCCTGTCGGGATCCCCACGCAAGCATTCTTGGGTGCAGGTGCAGGCGGTGGACTGTTGCCGCCGGGGGCCGTTGCTGTGGATTGAGGTGCAGGCGAGTGGTTTTCTGTATCGGATGATGCGCCTGCTGGTGGGGACTTTGGCCTTTGTGGGGCGGGGGGAGTTGAGTGTGGGGGAGTTTGTGCGCCTCTGGCAAGACAAGCAGTTGCTGGGGACGCGCTTTCGCCACAGTGTGCCGGCGCGGGGGCTGTGCTTGCTGGGGATTGGCTATGCTGATGATCCTTTTGCCTGTGGGATTCGCGGCAGCCCTGGGGAGAGTGTTTTTCCGCCTTTTTTGTTGTCACCGTGTTGGAGTCTGCCATGAGTTTTATGAATAAGTCCCCTTTGCCAGGGGTAGGTACGATTGAGCGGCGTTGGTATGTGGTGGATGCCACGAATCAACGGCTAGGGCGTTTGGCCAGTGTGGTGGCCAGTTTGCTGCGGGGCAAGCACAAGCCGATTTTTACCCCCCATTTGGATACGGGGGATTTTGTGATTGTGGTCAATGCCGAGAAGGTGGTGGTGACGGGGAAGAAGGAGACCCAAAAGGTCTATCGCCGCCACTCGGGACGACCGGGGGGGATGAAGATGGAGACTTTGGCCCAGTTACGGCAACGGCTGCCGGAACGTTTGGTGGAACATGCGGTGAAGGGGATGCTGCCGGATGGGCGGTTGGGACGGCGGTTGTTTACAAAGCTGAAGGTCTATGCGGGGCCAGAACATCCCCACAGTGCCCAACAGCCACAACCCTATCCTTTGTCGACGATTCCTGGAGAGAAACGATGAGCAGTAATAAGGTGGTCTACTGGGGGACCGGACGCCGCAAGACGGCAGTGGCCCGTGTGCGTCTAGTACCCGGAACCGGAGCAGTTCGGATCAATGACCGGGATGGGCTGGAGTATTTGCAGGCCCAAGAGACGTTGGTGGCCCTGGTCAAGTCCCCCCTGGAAACTCTGGGACTGGAAAATAGCTATGATGTGCTGGTGCGGGCCCACGGCGGCGGGGTACGGGGCCAGGCAGAAGCGATTCGCCTAGGGGTTGCCCGGGCCCTGTGTGAAGCTGACCCCAATCACCGCTCTCCCCTCAAGGTGGAAGGCTACCTGCGCCGGGATCCCCGGGCGAAGGAGCGGCGTAAGTATGGGCTGCGCAAGGCCCGCAAGGCACCTCAGTACTCGAAGCGTTAGGGTTATAGGAGAAGACGATGCCAAAGGAAGGATTGCACCCAACTTGGTACCCGGAAGCTAAGGTGATTTGCAACGGGGAAGTGGTAATGGTGGTCGGTTCGACGGAACCGGAAATTAAGGTGGATGTCTGGTCAGGTAACCATCCCTTTTTCACGGGACAACGTAAGGTGATTGATACGGAAGGACGGGTCGAAAAATTCATGCGTAAATACCGCATGACCGATAAAAATAAATAATAAATCTGCGGGATCCCTGGGGAGGATTTGGTGGGTAGTGTGAATATCTACCCTGGTGTTTTTGCTTTCAGATTTTTTTCTCAGCTTTTCCTGAGCTCCTGAGTTTTGGAGTGATAGGTTGGCTTGTTCGGAATTACCCTCACCCCCGGCCCCTCTGCCAAGGGGGGAGAGGGGTTGGAAAGACGCTGGATTTTCATCACAGCGAAATCACTGACTTGCTAAAGCTTTGCCGGTCAACCCAACCCCTCCCCCCTAATAGCCCACCGGGAAAAAAGGGGATCCCGGTGTGGGCAGGGGGGTTGGCTGGATGGCAGGGGTGGTGGGGGCCATGGGGATGCGCAGTAGCCGTTCCGGACCTAGGGGAACCATATTGCTGCGGCTGGCGGTTTCCCGCAGGGCATTGGCGATGGATTCTTGGGACAGTTCATACTGCTTCTCGTGGCGCTCGAGCTCCCGCCAGAGGGTATAGTGCTCGTTCCACTGCTGCTGGGTGTAAACCGTACCTGTGTACAGTCCCAAAAGCATCACCACTGACGAGCCGGCCATCAAACTGGTGATGCGATGCCAGCGCTGCAAAGCCTTCACCCCCACCGGCAGATAGGAACGGCGACTCATGGTTCCTCCCGGCGCCGCTCTGCCACCCGCAATTTCGCCGACCGCGCCCGGGGATTGATCTGACACTCCGCCGGGGAAGGCTGAATCGGCTTGGGGGTCAATACCCGCCAACGGGGATCCCGACGCAGGGCCCATTTGACTAAGCGATCTTCGAGGCTGTGAAAGCTGATCACAGCCAGGCGTCCCCCGGGCAGGAGCCAGTCTGGCACCTGCTGTAGGAAACGCTCTAGGGCAGCCAATTCTTGGTTGACCACGATGCGCAAAGCCTGAAATACCCGGGTAGCGGGATGAATGCGACCACGACGGGCAGGGGGGGGCACCGCCTGCCAAATCAGATCCGCCAACTGTTTGGTGCCTAGCACCGGACGCTTGGCCACAATCTGATGGGCAATGCGGCGGGAGAAGGGCTCTTCCCCATAGCGAGAAAAAATCTCCACCAACACCTGCTCCTCAGCACTATTGACCCAATCGGCAGCACTTTTGGCCGTATGCTGGGGATCCATGCGCATATCCAAGGGGCCATCATGACGAAAACTAAACCCCCGCTCAGGACGATCCAATTGGGCGGAACTCACCCCTAGGTCCGCCAGCACCCCCGCCACGGGCCGGCCGGGACGAAAATCGGCAAAGTTACTGTGATGCCACTCCACCCGGGATCCCCATCGTTGTAGGTGCATCTGGGCAGCGGCCAAAGCCTGTGGGTCTTGGTCTAGGGCAATGATCCGCTGCACCCCCGCGGCCAATAAAGCTCCACTGTGCCCACCCCCACCCACCGTGGCATCGATCACCACGGCCTCCGGAAAACCCGGCTCGGTGAGGTAGTGAACAACTTCGCGGCACAAAACCGGAACGTGGTAGGACACCCTGCCCGCCTGCCTAGGAGTGACTAATTTTATTAGACACGATCAGCGGCAATTCGCCAGATGCTCGGCTTAGGCAGGTTCAGCTAAGTTGATGGTGGGGTTGCGGTCAAAGAATCCCCAGGGGATCAGCTTGAAGCCCGTGCGGTGTACCGGCATCACCGGCCAGTCCTCGGGACGAGGCACGTGGGAAACTCCCAAGGAATACCAAACAACTAGGTCTTCTCCAGCAATGGACTGGTTGTCGCTAATCCAGCTCGGCAACCCCTCCCCGGGTTTGCTCTGGTTGGGGTAGACCCCAGCTGCGTACAGTTCCCCCGGCTGGTAGTGGGTGACCCAAAAGTGGTGGGTGGCAAAACCAGCCCGCCCGCGAACGTTGGATCCCTCGAGGGGCAAGAACATGGCATTGTGACCAGGCATGAGGACATAACCGGTGGGGGCACCAATGGCATTGGTTTTGCTCGTGGAAAGGATGGCCCACTTGCGGTTGCTGCCCATGTTCATGTCCCGGACGGCATCTTGTTCCCGGTGGAGATGGGTTTCTTCCATGACAAAAGCATTTTGAGCCGGATTGTCCGGGCCGGCGGGCAAAGGTTTGAGATTCATTTCCATCACCTCGTTGTCAGGACCATCCACGTCCAGATCCAGCCGGAAACTAAAATAGTGCTGGTGATTGGTGCCACCCACGTGGGGCGCCATCAGGGGGGCAAAGGGATCCGCATCCGCCACGGTCACCGCCTTGCTCCCTTTGGCTAACACGATCCCGGTTAAATCCGCCTGCACCTCAAAGGTGCCATCCTGATGAAACACCCAACTGATGCCGTAGTCATAATTGCCGATAGCCGCCGTCATGGTCATGACTAACTCGCGACTACGACGAACATCGTTGCGCTCAGTGTTGTAGTCGTAGTGCTTCCAGAGCATGCCGTTGTCCCGCTCGTACAGCCCAATCACTCCCGGCATCACATAGGACCCACCCTGGTTGTCCGCAAAAACCGCATCCAACAATAGACCATTCTCCGGTACCTCCTTGCCCAACTCCATGGTGTTGGCCAACAAGCCAAAGTTGTATTCCCCCACATCAAAAGCATTGCGGAAATACCACGTCTCATCGGGATCCCCGTAGGGCACGACCATTTCTGAGAGGCTGACCCGATAAAGGACGGGGCGCTCTTGGTTTCCATCTTGGTAGCGAACGGTGTAGAGAACTAACCCTTCCCGGGGATGCATGAGATAGCGGAACTTCCACCCCTGCCAAGTAATTTCGTTACCGTTGATGCGGTAGCTAGCGCCGTTAGGATGGCTGAGGCGCAGGGGCTTGGGGGCGGGACGGACACTGCCTAAGGAAGCCAAGTCGTAGTCAAAGCTCTCCTTGGAGAAGGGAACCCTTTCATTGTCAATCAGCTTAGCCACCTTACCGGTGTTGAGATTAACGGTAGCCAACACTCCCTCAATGGGTGCACCGTAATAGTTCCAATGGTCACCTTTGTAGTAGGAAATCCCCCGACAAAAGCGATTGCCGGAGGCCGCTTCCTCGGGACTAAGGTTACCTGGTGCCCAACAGTCCACCGCCACCCGACTGAAATCTGTGATTCCCCGCTTGCGCATGGCTGCCTGCCAACCAGGATCGGCTTTGACGATGTCAGCGGCTAGGCCAAATTCACTGCCCACCATCGCCGGCTGTACCCCCGGCACCTCAATCCAACTCACAAGCTTGCCACTCCCCAAATCCACAATCCCTTCGTAGGTGCGGTTGGCTTTGGGTTCATAGACGACGGCCAAAGACTGCCGCTCTACGGGATCCCCAGGGCGAAAACCTAGAACTTTGGCTTTGTCCGGCTCGTTCAAGTCAATGGTGACAAAGACGGCATCCGCTGCCAGATTTTGGCTTTTGCGAATGACGGTGGCGGTGGTTTCGATATCCTCAGCTGTGAGGGGATCCAAAGGATGGAGAGGTTTTGGGGATCCCGCAGAGCCACTGATGGTCAGCAGCACCAGTCCCAAACCGATCAACAGCGTCAATATCCATGCTCTGAGCCAACTTGGCCTACCCACGCCTACCATAAAATATCTCCGTAGCTTAGAGTGCCCCTGAGAAATTGAGTTATTGAATCATGGGCAGGGGGGAGTGAATGTATCGAGAGCTACGTGAAAGTCCAGATCGGGATGACAATTTCATGGGATAATTTGTGAAGAAATATCAAGTGCTGCTTATGACCTTGGCTGGGCGCCAACCCTTGCCCTGGGCAACCATCCTGGGGGATACGTTGACGATTTGGTGGGGGGAGTGGTTGGATTTGCGGGTGCGGATTTGGCAGTTGCTGGCGTCGGGGCTGGTGGCACCCCTGGTGTATATTTTGGCTTTCGGGGTGGGGCTGGGGTCTTCCTTGAGCCGCAGTGCTGCCCTGACGGGGGGGGCAGGGTCCTATCTGCTGTTTATTTTGCCGGGGATGGTGGCGCTGTCGGGGATGACGATTAGTTTTGCTGGGACGACGTTTTCCATCTGTGGGGACCGTCTGTTTAGCAAAACCTTTGAGGAATTGTTGCTGCTGCCGGTGCATCCGTTGGCCCTGCATTTGGGCAAAATGCTGGCGGGGGTGACCCGGGGGATGGTGACGGCTTTGGGGGTGATGATCCTGGGGGCGGTGATGACCCAAAATCTCAATCTGCTCCATCCAGGGGTGTTTGCGCTGCTGGCTTTGGATTGTGCGGTGTTTGCCGGGGCGGGGGTGGTGGCAGGGCTGAATGTGCCCTCGATTGAAAGTGTGGGGTTGCTGATTAATTTTTTGATCACGCCGATGTCGTTTTTGGGGGCAACGTTTTTTGACCCGGCAACCCTACCCCTGCCAATGCAGATCCTGGTCTATGCCTTGCCCCTCACCCATGCCAGTCTGGGGATCCGGGCGGTGGTGCTGGGGTTGCCGTTCCCCTGGGTGAGTCTGGTGGTGCTGCTGCTGATGGCAACGGGCTTGGCCCTGTGGGGAGCCTATCAGTTTTCCCACCAGCAAGATTAACCATGGGCAAAGGCCGGCGCTGGGTGATTCTGTTTGTGGCAGGGCTGCTGTTCTGGGTCAGTCTCTCCGCTTTCCTGCCCACCCTCCCCCTCTATGTCCAAGATCTGGGGGGATCCCCAACGGAGATCGGTTTGGTGATGGGCAGTTTTGCGGTGGGGCTGCTGATTTCGAGGCCGGCTTTGGCTTGGCTGGGGGACCGCTGGGGCTACAAGCTGGTGCTGGGGGTAGGGATGGGCAGTTTGGTGGTGGCACCCCTAGGCTATGGGCTGTTCCCTTGGATTCCGGTGGTGATGCTGCTGCGGGGGATCCAGGGGATTAGTATTGCGGCGTTTGCCACGGGCTATATGGCTTTGGTGGCTCAGTGGGCACCGCCTCGGCAGCGGGGGGAGGTGATCGGCTATATGAGTCTGGTCAATCCTATTGGCATGTCTTTGGGGCCGGTGCTGGGGGAAAGTCTGCGGCTGCAGGGGGGCTATCTGTGGCTATTTGCGGTGATGGGGGGGATCGCTGCCCTGGGACTGCTGGTGCTAGGGTCCCTCACCATTGACCCTGAGGATGAACTGCAGGGACAAGCGGGGGTGTTCTGGGGACTGTTGGGGGAAGCCCGCATCGCTGTGCCAACGCTGGTGATGTTTCTGGTGGGGCTGGCCTTCGGAACCCTGACGATTTTTGTGGCGGTGTTTATCCCATCCACGGGATCCCGGTTGAATGGGGGCTGGTTTTATGGGGTGGCAGCTTTGTCCAGTTTGGTGATGCGCTTTGTGGCAGGGGCAGGGTCGGATCGCTGGGGACGGGGGATCTGGATTAGTCTCTGTTTGGGGCTGGGGAGCGGTGCCCTGTTACTACTCGCTACGGCCAACAGGGATTGGCAGTTTTTGCTGGCAGCAGCGGTGCAAGGGGCTGGGTTCGGGCTGATTATTCCCATGTTTTCCGCCTGGGTGGCGGATCGCTCCCAACCCCGGGAACGACCCCGACTCCTGAATCTCTGCACCGGCGGCTTTGATGCCGGCATCGCCGTGGCAGGACCGCTGGCGGGATCTTTGGTGGCTGGGGTGGGCTATCGGGGGACATTTGTCTGGGCAGCGGGGATGGGGGGGTTGGCCTGGGCTGTGTTTGCCCTGGGGGGGAACCGCACCCTGGCTGATTCCCTGCGCTTTGCCTTTGGGCGCGGCCCTGATACCTATGCCATCCATGCCCTCAAGCAAGCCAAGGGCTAGAAGCGCTCCCAGGGCAAGGCAAAGCCCTGCTGTCGCAAGAGATCCTGCTTGATCTGGAAGGGACGGCTGCCAAGAACACCAATGCCAACGCTAGACTCCGCCTGGGCAATCAAGTTCAGGGCCTCCACCCGCTTGCCCCGAGCCACCGCCAGGTCAATCAAAGCCGTGTACACCTGGGGATCCCGGGGCTGGAGCTGCAACAGTTGCTGAAACATCTGCTCCGCTTGGGTGTAGTTGCCCCGTTCGTATTCTAGGGCGGCCATGGCGACAAACGTACGGAGGTTGCCGGGATCCCGGGCCAGGATTTGGCGATAGATGCTTTCGGCTTGGGCAAAGTTGCGGTTGCGGATGCTGAGGTCGGCAATGGCCAGGGCAGTGTCGAGGTCGGCAGGTTGGCGCTGGAAAAAGTTCAAAAGATAGCGCTCCGCCCCTTGGGGATCCCGGATGGCTAGGGTTTGGGCGTATTTGATCTGGAGCAGGGGGTTGGTGGGGGCACGGGCGGCCAGGTTCTGGTAGACGCCAAGCAGTTCTGGGCGGGTGGGGAGGGCATCGAGGAGGGCCCGTGCCCGCTGCGCCTGCTGGGGATCGCGGGGATTGCCGGCGCTGAACCAATAGATCAGCTCTTCCCCGGCCCGGGCTTCGTTGATCAGTTTGCCCAGGTAGGCGGTGCGGGTGTAGTCGAGGCGGTCGTTAAAGTTATTGGGATTTTGTTGTAGGGCTTGCAGGTAGAGTTGGGCCGCTTGGGCTGGTTGGTTGAGCTGTAGGTAAACCCCTGCTAGGGTGTCGAGGGCGCCGCGGAAGGCCTGCTGATCGATGGGGCGCACGGCCATAATCCGCTGGTAGAGCGGAATGGTAGCTGACAGGTTGCCCTGTTGCCGCTCTAAATTGGCCAGGGTGAACAAGGCCCCTACGTCGTTGGGTTCTTTGACCAGGTACTGGTTCAACACCGTGCGGGCAGTGGCTACATCCCCGGCGGCTTGGGCCGCTTCCCCCCACCGCAATAAAATGCGGGGATTGTCCGGGGCTAAACTCACCGCCGGACCATAGTAGGGCAACAGCAGGGGATCCCCGGGGATTTGGGCCAGCACCGGGGCTAGGGGGCGAAGGCGCTCCGGATCAGGACTGGGGCCAAGTTCCTGCAACAGGGTAGCGCGCAGGGTTTCCGGGGGGATCTGCCCCAGTTCCGCCCGCAGGGCCAACAGGCGCAGACGATAGGTGGGGTTTTGGGGGTCGGCAGCACTCAATTGCTGCAGCAGTTGCAAGGCCACCTGCTCCTGCCCGGGCACCCCTTTGGCCACATCCGCCGCCTCCAGCACCACCTTGGGATCGGCGGGGCGAGCCGCCTGCAAAGCCTGTAGATAAAGGGGCACCGCAAAACTTCCCTGCCCCGACTCGGCATAGGCCCGGGCCAAGGGCAGCAGAGCCGCCGGGGTACTGGCCGTCAAGGGACGCAGAATATCAATGGCTTCCCCAAATTGGCGGTTGGCGATCAGAATCTCCCCCAAGGTAATCTTGGCCCGGGGATCCCCGGGGTTTTGGGCCACCAGGGCCCGGGCAGCGGCGAGGGCAGTGGCATTGTCCCCTAGGCGCTGGCTGAGGCCGGCCACCGCCCGCAGGGCATCGATGTCCTGGGGATCAAGGCGGGTGATGGCCTGGTAGGCGCGGATGGCAGCAGCAATATCCCCAGCCTCCTGCTCCAGATCCGCCAGGGCATAGTAGGCATCTTTGGTGTTGGGCTGCTCTTGGATCAGGGCATTGAGGGCAGCACGGGCCGCTTCCCTCTGCCCAGCTTTGGCTAGGGCCTGGGCTTGGCGCAGCCGAATCAGGGGATCCCTCAGGCCGGCGTTGAGCAATTCCTGATAAAAGGGCAACAGGGCGGGATCTGCAGGCAAACTGGTGAGCAAGCGGGCCAGTTGTTCCCGTTCCGGGGGGCTGGCGGCAGCAATGCTCACATCCCCCTGCAAGCGCCGCACCAAATCCTGGGCACTCAAAGGACGCTGGCTATTTTCCAGAATCAGCAGGCGGGTGGCAATGGTGCGATCCTCAGGACGCAACCGGGCTAAACGCCGGTACAACTCCAGGGCCTGCCCCTCCTGACCCGGGATCCCGCTCAGGACATCGGCCACTTCCTGCAGCAGTTCCGGGCTGGGATTGGGGATGCGATTCAGGGCCTGCAGGTAGTAGGTGGCAGCTTGCTGCTGCTGGTTGCTATTGGCCAAAGCCCGGGCCAAGGGCAGCGCCACCTCCGGATCCCGGTTCACCAAGGGCAGCAGGGTTTGGGCCGCTTGGGCAAATTGCCGCGCCCCCAGGTAAGCTTCCCCCAACTGCCGTTGGATCTTGGGGTCGTTGCTATTGAGCCGCTGCAGTTGTTCCAGGGTGGTAACGGCCAAATTAAACTGCTGTTGTTCCTGCTGGATAGCCGCCAAAGCTTGCAGCGCCGCCTGGTTTTGGGGATCCCGGCGGGTGAGGGTTTGCAGCAGGGTAGCAGCCCGGGTCAGGTTGCCGCTGCGTCGTTCTAGGTCCGCTTGGTAGAGGAGCAGTTCTGGGGCCGCGGTGGTGGGCAGTTGCAGGGCATTCAAGATGGTTTTGGCGGCCTGGGGCTGTTGAGCCAGCAAATAGGCCTCTGCCAAGCGCAACCGCAGCAGCGGGGAAGCCAAATTGGCATTCAGAGCATCCTGATAAAAAGGAATCAAACTGGGGCTAGCCGGCAGATTCACCAATAGGTCTAAAAGTTCCTGTTGATTTTGGGGGCGATCCTGGGAGCGCTGCAACAAAGACAGCACCCGGGATTGCAGGGCCGCACCGCTGATTTGATTGAGCTGGACTTGCAACTGCAGCACTTTGATTTCCAGCTCCGGGCTCGGCTGGGTGGCCAAAAGCTGCTGGTACAACTGCAGGGCCAGGGGGCGCTGACTGTCACTGGCACTCAACACATCCGCCGCCTCCCGCTTCAAAGCCAGATTATTGGGATCGGCCGCCAACGCTTGCTGGTACAAAGATCCCGCTTCTGCAAATTGGCGCAAATTGGCCAAAGCCCGGGCTCGGATCAACACCGAGCGGGGGTCGGCAGCGATTTGGGTGAGGATTTGATTTGCTTCGGCATGGCGGCCGGCGGACTGCAGCGCTTGCCCATACACCAGTAGGATTTCGCTGTTGTTGGGGTTTTCCTGCCGCAGCCGCTCCAGGATCTCCAAGCCCTTAGCCACCTGGTTGGCCCCCACCAGGGAGCGGGCGTAATCGAGGCGGGCATTGGTGTCCAAAATCCGGGGATTGGCCTGCAAAGCTGCCTCAAACAGCCGCACCGCCTCAGGAAAGTTCTGGACATAGGAATTGACCTGGGCCGCAGTCTTCAGCACCTCCGCATCCCGCCGCCGGCTCAACACCAGCTCCAGATCCTGCAACGACTCCTGGTGCCGCCCAGCATACATCAGCACCAAAGCCCGCTGGTAGCGCAACTCCACACTGTCCAAACTGTCGGGATCCTTCTCCAGCAAAGTATTGAGAGCCTGCAGCGCCTGCGGGCGCCGCTCCGGCACAAACCCACCCACCAACGCCATCCCCTGCAAACCAATCATGTTATTGGGATCCCGCTGTAGGATGCGGTCGTACATGTCAGTGGCTTCTCGGTTGCGGCCGAGGCGGCGAAAGCTGGTGGCCAAACCAATCAAAATCGCTAATTCGTCGGGGCTTTGCTGCAAAGCCTGCTGCAACAGCGGGATCGCCTGGGCATAGCGCCCCTGCTGCACCAAAGTCAACCCCTGCTGCGCCTGCCGGGACAAAGCTTGCCCCCACACCGGGGATGCCAAGCTGCAGCCAAGCAGGCTGACCAAGGCCAGAGCTTGCAACCGCCTTCTCACGGGATGACAGCATCAGACACGTCATTTTGAGGGTAGCCGATGGTGGGCAGATTCGCCTTGGGCAATCCGGCGGATTCATCTACCCAAAACCCCCTAGTGGCAGGTTGCCGGGCAAGCTGTCAGTATCCAGGCTGCTAGGCAAAGCTCAGCAGATCCATGGTGCTAGCCCCCTTGATCCGGAATGCTTTGGACCAACAATCGGGGAGTTACGACCCAAGCCCCTACCCTGGGGTTAGTTGCACCCCTGCTGGCAACCTACAGACTGCCAATCCTCAATTGGATGATGATCGGCAGTCTTGGTGGGCGAATGGCTGGCCTCACAGAGTGATCTCTGGGTAGCCGGAATCCCTGTCTGCAACACTTCTGGGGGAAAATCCCCTATGGGGAGCGGCCAAACTAAGCTTGATTGGGCCTGTAACTAACCTCTTTCCTGCCCACCAGCAGACACCCACAGTCATTTCAACCGATCCCTCACCCCCGGCCCCTCTCCCAGAGCAGGAGAGGGGGATCTAATAGGCGGAAATAGGTTTGAAAAAGGGATTGCCGGGATAGCAAACCTCGCTTATTGGGATATTCAGCAATAATCAAAATCATCAACAGGGAAGCTAGGCGCCTTCCTCTCTATCGAACCCTCGAACCCAATCACCCCTGATAAAACCTTTGGGAGAAGCTAGCAGCCTAACCGGCTTTCCCGGGCCAGCCCTGTTTTGTCCCTACAACCGCCCAGGCATTCCTAGAACATCGCCCATGCAAAACTCATGGCTTCGCAGCAGCGGTTTCCCGGCAGATCAGCTCTATTTCCGCCACCGAAAGCTGCGGAAATAAAGCCGTCATCTCCTCCGGTCGCCAATGCCCCGAACAGACATTCTCCTGAATATGCCACTCCGTTAACACATCCACCGTCGGCACCAAGCTAGAAGGGATGGGGGTACGCAAAGGAGCTACCGGCGTCGGCAGCGGCGATGGCTCCACAACTGCCGGGGTCGCACCCGGCACCGGACGGGGAGTTTCTAGCCGACGAATAACCTGGCTCTGACCCCACGCCGGGGATCCCATCAGCCCTAGCATTAACCCGGCCATTATCCATGCTTTCACACTCACCCCCGTTGGCTCAACACACCCTTTGCCTTTATTCTAGGGATCCCTGCACAATCTGCCAGAGGGGGCACAGATGAAGATTGCCTGGATCTTTCCCGGTCAGGGATCCCAAGCGGTGGGGATGGGACAGGATTTGGCCGAGGTGGGGGCAGAGCACCTGCACCAAGCCCAGGAAATCCTTGGCTGGTCCCTGCTGGATCTCACCGAAACGGAACTAGCCCAAACCACCTATACCCAGCCAGCTTTGTTTCTGGTTTCGGCTATCTTAACCGATCTGCTTCTGGGCCGCGGCCATGGCCCCGACTGCGTTGCCGGCCACAGCCTGGGGGAATATAGCGCCCTCTACGCCGCCGGGGTTTTGGATTTCCCCACCACCCTCCACCTCGTCCAACAACGGGCGACTCTCATGGCCCAGGGATCCCCGGGGGGGATGACGGCGGTGATCGGCTTTGACCGCCAGCGCCTAGAGGAACTCTGTGCCGCCACAGTAGGGGTGACCATTGCCAACGACAATAGCCCCGACCAAGTGGTGATCACCGGGGACAAAGGGGCAATTGAGCAGGTGGTGGCTGCTCTCCAGCCCAAACGGGCCGTGCCCCTCCCTGTGAGTGGCGCCTTTCACTCCCCTTTCATGGCTAGAGCTGCTGAACAGTTCAACCAAATCTTGGCAGGGATCCCCTTTGCCCCTGCCCGCTTTCCCATCTACTGCAACGCCACCGCCGGCCCCACCCAAGATCCCGAGCAGATCAAAGCCAACCTCAGGCAGCAGATGACCGCCGGGGTGCGCTGGCGAGAAACTGTCCTGGCCATGGCCGCTGCTGGCATTACCGATGTCTGGGAAATTGGTCCTGGCAACGTTTTGAGCAACCTTGTCAAGCGCACCGCCCCCCAGTTGCAGCGGCTGAACATCAGCGGGCTTAAATCCCTTCCAGAGGCACATTGAGGAAGCGAGCCAGCTCCGCCGCCTGATTTTCGATTTCTGCCAGGGTCAGGGGCTGTCCCACCCGCGTCAGGGGAATATCCCCCCGCCCCTTCACCCGCAAATACAAGGCCCGCTTGGGATTCAAACCCTCCTTAATCTGCACCCGCAAGCCGACAATTTCATCAAAGCCATAGGTCAACTTCACCAGGCGGTTTTGCCCGGGAAAGCCATAGCGGACAATGGTTGCCTGCTGGGTGCGCTGGTCGAACTCGTTGTAGCCCCCGCCCACATCCCACAGCACCGTCAACCATTGATAGAGGGCTGCCAGCAGCGCCGCTACCCCATAGGCCAGCATCGTGATCCCCTGGGGAATAAACAGCAAGCTGGCCGGATCGGAAAAGGGCAAGAGATTGCGATGGAGATAGCTAGACAGCCCCGAGAGCACAAAGCCCAGCCCACCCCCCGTCAACACCACCGCCCAAAAATACACGCTCAACCGCCGCGACCCCACCACGGGATACACCAGACGCTCCGGTACTACCGCTGTAGTCACCCTTCCATACCCTCCCTCCACATCCCCCATTGTAGGCCCCCCAGAGACCCCCAACAGGGGCGAAAAATTTTAGATTTTCTTCCCCAAAAAAGTTTTCCCCAAGTTTTCCCCAGCTTTTCCCCAACCTCAACCCAAGTTTTCCACAGAAGCAAGGCGGATTTTTCAGTGTTTACACCGATTCTGTGGAAAACTTTTCTAGCAAATGTTCTCCGCGAACCTTTTATCCACGTAACGAAAAAAACCCAAAAACCTCGATAGCATCATTGGGGATCCCGTTGGGGTGTGGTTGACAGTGCCCCTAGGGGGGAGGGCAGAATAGTCCCACAAGTGCAGGTAATGGCTATGGTTTCTTGACTTTGGGAGTTCTGTCTGGCCCTGTGTGAGGCTACTTGGTGTTGATACTCCCCACCTAGCCTAAGAAACGACCTTCAAGCTGCCCAAGACAACAACACCGGGGATCCCGGGGGAGTTTTGCTGTTTTTCTGGTGGTTTTTTGCTGCGAGGACTATTTAGTCAGGAGTGGTTTATGGGGACGGTTGTCAGTATTTTGGCCGAGATTCCGGAGGAGTTGCATGAGACCCTCAAGACCTATTTGGATCGCCATCCCGATTGGGATCAGGATCGGGTCTTCACGGCGGCTTTGTCCTTGTTTTTGTTGCAAAATGGCGATACGGATCGGCGGGCGGCCCGGATTTATCTCAATAGCCTGTTTCAACCCTTAGGAGATTCTGGTTTTGCCTGGCGTGAGCGACGCTGATGAGGGATTTACCGCCGGATTTAGCCCCCTATTTAGAAGCAGAGCTGCTGCACCCGGGCTGGTCGGCAGAGCAGATCCAGGGCCTGTGTCAGGAGGCCGACCGGCTCCATCTGGCGGCGGTCTGCGTCCATCCCCATTGGGTCAAACAGGTGAGGGAATGGCTCTATCGCCGTCCCATCGCCCTGGCTACGGTGGTGGGCTTCCCGCTGGGACTCAACTGCCAGGCCACTAAGCTTTTTGAAGCCCAGCTCGCCCTAGAACAGGGAGCCACGGAACTGGACCTGGTGCTCAATCCCGCCTGGATACGAGCCGCAGCTTGGGATCCCCTGTTTACGGAGATTGCCGCCATTCGGGAGGCAGCCCAGGTGCCCATCAAGGGGGTGCTGGACATGGAGGGGCTCACTCCCGAGCAGGTGGCGGGGGCCGTGGATGTGTGTTTGCAGGCGGGGGTGAGCTACCTGAAGGGATCCACCACAGGACCGGCGCGGCTAGAGCACGTACAACAACTGGCCCAACTCAGCCAAGGTAAGGTGGGCATCAAAGCCTCCGGGCAGATCAAAACTGCCGCCCAGGTGGAAGCCTTCTGGCAGGCGGGAGCCACCCGCATCGGCACCAGCAAAATCACCGAGATCCTGGCTGCCTGGGGATCCCCTTAGAATTCTTCTTCTGGGGGGAGTTCTTCGAGGTTGTCGTCCCCTTCTTCCGGGGGGGCAACGGAGGTGGCAGAGACGGGGATGCCGGTGGCCAGTTTTTCCCGCAGCAGGGTTTCTAGTTCTGTTTTGACGTCGGGATGTTCCTTCAAATAGACGATCAGATTATCTCGTCCTTGGGCAATGTTTTCATCTTTGTAGCTATACCAAGCCCCTTTGCGGCGGATTAAATTGGTTTCTTCGGCCAGATCGACCAAGCAGCCCAAGCTGGAAATCCCCTGCCCGAAAATAATATCAAACTCAGCCCGGCGAAAAGGAGGAGCCACCTTATTTTTCACCACTTTGACTCGGGCGCGGATCCCGTACTCATCTTGACCTTTTTTCAGGGTTTGGATGCGGCGGATATCTAGACGTACAGAGGCATAAAACTTAAGGGCATTGCCGCCGGTGGTGGTTTCTTGGGGGCCGTAGCTGATGCCGCCGATTTTGGCCCGCAGTTGATTCAAAAAAATCACCAGACAGCCGGTTTTGCTCATATTGCCGGCAATTTTGCGCAAGGCTTGGCTCATCAAGCGCGCCTGCAACCCCACGTGGGCATCCCCCATTTCCCCTTCGATTTCTGCCCGGGGGACCAAAGCGGCCACGGAATCTACCACCACAATATCCACCGCCGCCGAGCGCACCAACTGATCGACAATTTCTAGGGCTGATTCCCCCGTATCCGGCTGGGAAACCAGCAAGTTATTCACATCTACCCCCAAAGCAGCCGCATAGGTGGGATCGAGGGCATGTTCTGCGTCCACAAAAGCGGCAATACCACCGGTTTTCTGCACCTCAGCAATGGCATGGAGAGCCAAGGAGGTTTTGCCGGAAGATTCCGGGCCAAAGATTTCCACCACCCGCCCCTTAGGAAAGCCCCCCCCTAAAGCTAAATCCAAGGGTAAAGCTCCGGAAGAATAGGTCTCGACCCGCATTTGGGTAGCATCCCCCAAACGCATGATGGCTCCCTTGCCGAAATTGCGTTCAATTTGACTCAGGACTTGATCCAGGGCTTTTTCTTTTTCCGTTTTTTCCGGGCGGTCCCCGGCGCTGGCGGTTTTGCGAGGGGCCATAGCCAATCCTAGGGGGGTGAACTGCATTCTAACGTTATCTCAAAAACACCTGCTAAGATCGGCGCAAGTCCCCTTCACCCAAACCCTATGAGTCAACCTACGCCCCCTAATCCCCCCAATTGGACCCCACCCCCCCTACCCCAATTCACCAAAAGTCGCCCCACCCCTCCCAGCTCGAGCACCCAAATCGATACGGCCATGAACCGGCTTGGGGCGGCTGTACCGCCACCCTCCATGCCCCCCACCCGCCCGGCTCCCATGCCGCCACCCGCCGCCCCTCGCCCCGCCCCACCCCCTTCCCCAACCGCCATGCCCGGGATCCCGGCGGGCAAAACCCTCAGTACTCCTGCCCCCAAAGGGGGGGGATTGGCGGGCCATGTCACCCTGCGGCAATTGGTCCAGGAAGCCTTTGACAAGGGGTATTCCGATATTCACCTAGGGGTGGGGGAAGCCCCCCGCTTCCGGGAACGGGGGGAGATCATCACCACCAATCACCCCGTCACTACCCAAGAGATGTTTTATGAGTGGCTGCGGGAGTCGTTGCCGGAAAGCCAGATCCGCCAGTTTGAAGAACGGATGGAGTTGGATACGGCGGTGCAGTACGAGGGTTTGGTGCGCTGTCGGGTGAACGTGTTTGTGTCGCTGCGGGGGCCAGCCATGGTGCTGCGGTTGATCCCCCTCAAGATTCAGACGTTGGAACAACTGCGGGCCCCAGAAGTGCTCAAGCGCATCGCCGAAGAACACAAGGGCTTGGTGTTGGTGACAGGACCGACGGGATCGGGGAAATCCACCACCATGGCTGCTATGGTGGACTACATCAACAGCAACTTCCCCAAGCACATCATCTCCATCGAAGACCCCATTGAATTTGTCCACAGTAGCAAGCGCTCCCTGATCCGGCAGCGGGAAGTGGGGATCCATACCCTGGAGTTTGCCAATGCCCTGAAAGCCTCCTTGCGGGAAGACCCGGATGTGCTGCTGATCGGGGAAATGCGGGACCGGGAAACGGTGGATATTGCCCTCAAGGCTGCCCAAACCGGCCACTTGGTGTTTGGAACGCTGCACACCAACAGCGCCGTCAAAACCATCGAGCGGTTGCTGGGGATCTACCGCCCGGAGGAGCAGTCGGCGATGCGCATGCAATTGGCTGAGACCCTGGTGGCGGTGATTGCCCAAACCCTGGTGCGCACCACCGATGGCAAGCGGGCCGCTGCCCACGAGATCCTGCGCAATACGGATGCCATCCGCGACTACATCCGCCGGGGGGACACCGATGAAATCGAAAATATGATTCCTCAGTCCCACTACGACGGCATGCAGACGATGAATGAAGCCCTCTACAATCTCTTTCAGGAAGGGCGGATCACGGAAGAAACGGCCATCGAAGCCTCCCCCCGCCCCAACGAAATGCACATGTGGCTCCGTGGCGCGCGCTAAATGTTCACAGGACTGGTGCACACTACGGGATCCCTGCGCCCTTGGCAGGGGGATCAGGTGCTGATCATTCCCGATCAGGATCTAGGGGAGTTGGCCCTCGGGGACAGTGTGGCGGTAGACGGGGTGTGTCTGACGGTGGCAGGGCTGATGGAAGGGGGGTTTTTGGCGGATCTATCCCCGGAAACCCGGCGGCGCTCCACCCTGGGATGCCGCAGGCGGGTGAATCTGGAGCCGTCCCTGCGGGTGGGGGAGAAATTGGGGGGACACTTTGTCACTGGCCATATCGATGGGGTAGGGGAGGTGCTGAGGATTGAGAGCACCGGAGCAGCTTGGGAACTGAGCTTTGGGATCCCGGCGGCGCTCTGGCCTTATGTGGTGCCCAAGGGCAGCATTGCTATCAATGGGGTCAGTCTCACCATTGCCAACCTCCAAGAGATGGGCCAAGAGATGGGCCAAGAGATAAGCCTGACGGTAGCCGTCATCCCTCACACCTACCACCAAACCACCCTGGCCGACCTGGCCATCGGGGATCCCGTGAATCTGGAGGCAGATATTTTGGGCAAGTATGTGCACAAGCTGCTGGGATCCCGCTTCCAGCCGGAAGTGTCGTTGGCTTTTTTGCAGGAGCATGGTTATCTGTGAAGGGTGAGGGCGAGATCCAAGATCCGCTGAGCCATTTCGATTTTGCTGGTGAGGGGCAGTGCCACTTCCTGGTCAGCGGTAATCCAAAAGCCCTGATTGGTGGTGGCAGCGAAGCCCGCCTGGGGATGGTCGATGGGATTGGCAATGATGGCATCGAGCCCTTTTTCCAGACGTTTTTGGCGGGCCGCCGGACGGGGATCCCCGGTTTGGGCAGCCCAGCCGATCAGCAGCTTGCGAGGGGCATAGGCTTGATTGCGCTGGGCCAACAGCTTGAGCAGATCGGGCACAGGTTCTAGGGGCAAAAGCAGCTCCAGATCCTGTTTGGGACGCTTACTGGCGCTGAACACCGCCGGGCGAACATCACTCACCGCCGCCGCCATAAAGACCGTATCCACCCGGGGAAACACCCCCTCCAAAGCCTGCAGCAGCTCCGCCGCCGAATCAATCGGGATCCTCTGCACCCGCGGATGGGGATCTGCCGGCAATTCCCCCCCATAGATATAGGTGACATCCGCCCCGCGGGCAGCGGCGGCATTGGCCACCGCCAGTCCCATCCGTCCCGTGGCTGGATTGGTGAGGAGCCGCACCGGATCCCAAAACTCCCGCGTTGGCCCCCCCGTTACCAGCACCTGTCGTCCCTGCCAATCCTGCCGCCCCCCCGTCCAGAGCAGGGCTGCCAAGGTTTCCTCCAGCAAAGGCAGGGGCGGCAAGCGCCCGGCCCCCACCGCATCACAGGCCAAGCGCCCAGAGGCCGGTGCCAGGGTCCAGTAGCGGTTCGTCAGGTGCTGCCAATGGGCTTGGATAGCCGGTTGTTCCCACATGGTGGTATTCATGGCCGGGGCCAGCAACAGCGGTGCGGCCGTCGCCAGCACCACATTGGTGAGCAAATTATCCGCCAACCCCAATGCCATTTTGCTGAGGGTATTGGCCGTCAGGGGAGCAATCACCACCGCCTCCGCCCATTCCCCCAACTCAATGTGCAGCGGTCGTCCCTGACCGTGATGCCAAAACTCCCGGTCTGTATAGGCCGGATGGCGAGCCAAGGTAGCCAAAGTGAGGGGGGCAATAAACCCCTCCGCTCCCTGAGTCAACATCACCCGCACCTGGGCCTGTTTTTGGCTAAGGGATGACACCAAATCACACACTTTATAGGCAGCAATACCCCCACAGACCCCAACCAAAATTCGCCGACCGCTCCACAGCGTTTTCTCCCCAGTCTGCACCGACGATTCTCCTGATCGGCTGGACTTTTATTGTAGGGGATCCCATTGCCCTTGATGATCAATCCGCCGGATTTTGTGAAGGGTGCAAGGGGATTTTTTAACGGAATCAGGACTTGTCAATGTAGGGATTCTCTGGCTAAACTGATTTGTGTTCTATCCAGATGCACCTGAATCTATGGCAAAACCTCCTGTTCAACCTCTGACCGGACAAGAATTGATTGCTAAAGTGAACTCCATGAAGGATGCGGACAAGAAGGAGAAGGCCAAGGCATGTGGCTACTTCACCTACACGAAAAATGGTCAGGAACGGGTGAATGTGGTCAAGTTTCAGAATGCCTTGATCAAAGCGATTGGGTTTGACTTGGAAGGGAATGAAGAAGCTCCCAGCCGCGGTCGCGCTCCCACCTATAAAGTTTCCGTGCACAGCAACGGCAACCTCCTGATCGGCGCTGCCTATACCAAGAAAATGAACCTCAAACCTGGGGATGAGTTCGACATCAAAATCAGTGGCAATACCATCAAGCTGGAGCGGGTGGAACCGGAGTAGGATAGAGACGCCCCCTTCATTGAAGTTGTCCTATGTCCACCGAGGCGCGGCTGCAAGCCATTGCTCAGCGTTTGTTCCAGGCAACCCACGATCAGAGTTGGTTGGGCAAGGTTGCCGACAGCATGAAATGGGATGACAAGCTCTTGGCGGTGGCAATGGACCATCCCCGGCTGCGCCTACCTTTGTTTCAACTGATCGACTGTCTGCCCTCCCTGAGCAGCAAAAGCGAAATCGCCCGCCACATGCAGGAATATCTCGGGGATCCCCAGGTGGAGTTGCCGGGATTTTTGAAGGGGCTGTTGAATTTTGCCCAGCCGGACAGTTTGGCGGCGCAGTTGGCTGCCACCAGTATGGAGACGGCGATCCAGACCTTGGCGCGCAAGTATATTGCCGGGGAGACCCTCAAGCAGGCTCTTAAGACCATCGAAGGGCTGCGGCGGGAGAAGTTGGCCTTTACCCTGGATTTGCTAGGGGAGGCGGTGATCACAGAGGCAGAAGCCCAAGCTTATTTGGATCGCTATTTGGAGATTATGGGTCAGTTGGCTCAAGCAGCCCAGCACTGGCCCACCATCCCCCAGATTGACAGTGCCAACGGCATGCCGCTGCCGAAGGTGCAGGTTTCGGTGAAGCTGACGGCGTTTTATTCCCAGTTTGATCCTTTGGATGTGGCGGGCACCACTCGCCAGGTGAGCGAGCGGGTACGGATCTTGTTGCGCCGGGCGGGGGAGCTGGGGGTGGGTGTCCATTTTGATATGGAGCAGTACCGCTACAAGACCTTGACCTTGGCCATCCTCAAACAGGTGCTGTTGGAGCCGGAGTTTCGCCAGCGCCGCGATATCGGACTGACTCTGCAAGCCTACTTACGGGACAGTGAGGCGGATTTGCAGGGCCTGATCGCCTGGGCCGGGGAACGGGGAGCGCCGGTGACGGTGCGGTTGGTGAAGGGGGCCTATTGGGATCAGGAGACGATTCGGGCTTTACAGAAGCATTGGCCCCAGCCGGTGTTTAGCCGCAAGAGTGACACAGACTGGAACTTTGAGCGCTTGACCACCCTGTTGCTTTCCCAGCACCAGGTGCTAGGGGCGGCCATTGCCAGCCACAATATCCGCTCTTTGGCCCATGCCATTGCCACCGCCGAGGCCCATGCGGTGCCGCCGGGGGGCTTGGAGTTGCAGGTGCTCTATGGCATGGCGGATAAGTTAGCCAAGGTTTTGGCGCAGCAGGGCCAGCGGGTGCGGGTGTACTGTCCCTATGGGGAACTGATCCCGGGCATGGCCTATTTGATTCGCCGGCTGTTGGAGAACACTGCCAACAGTTCTTTTCTGCTCCAGAGTAGCCGCACATCGGATCCCAGCCAGCTTTTGCAGCCGCCGCCGCCGCCTCAGCCCCCGGTCCCTGCTTCGGCAGAGCCGGGTAGTTTTGTGCCGGCAGCGGATACGGATTTCAGCCAACCGGCTCACCAGGCTCCTTTTTGGGCGGCGCTGCAGCAGGTGAAAGCCCGGCTAGGGCAGACCTATACTCCTCTGGTGAACGGGCGGGCGGTAGCCAGCGCCGAACGGCTCACCTCTGTGAATCCGGCCCATCCGGACCAAGTGGTGGGCTATGTGGGGATGGCCACCCCGGCCGATGCGGATCAGGCGATTGCCGCGGCCCAGGCAGCAGCTCCCACCTGGGCCCGTACCCCGGTGGCGGAGCGGGCGGAATGTTTACGGCGGGCCAGCAACCTGCTGGCAGACCGGCGCCCAGAACTGTGTGCCTGGATGGTGCTGGAGGTGGGCAAACCCTGGGCGGAAGCAGACGCAGAAGTGACGGAAGCCATTGATTTCTGTCGCTACTATGCAGCGGAAATGGAACGGCTGGCCCAGGGCTACAACCGCGATGTGGCCGGGGAAACCAATCGCTACCACTACCAACCCCGGGGCCTAGCGGCGGTGATCTCCCCCTGGAACTTCCCCCTAGCCATCACCACGGGCATGACTGTGGCTGCTTTGGTCACCGGCAATTGTGTCCTGCTCAAACCCGCCGAACAAGCCAGCGTGATTGCCGCCCATCTGGTGGACATCCTCTATAGCGCCGGCATCCCCAAGGGTGTGCTGCACTTCCTCCCCGGCATCGGCGAAGAGGTAGGAGCCCATCTGGTCACCCATCCCCAAATCCATCTGATTGCCTTTACGGGATCCCAGGCGGTGGGGTGTTGGATTTATGCGGAAGCGGCGAAGTTGCGCCCGGGACAGCGGCATGTGAAGCGGGTGATTGCAGAAATGGGGGGGAAAAATGCCATCATTGTCGATGCCAGTGCCGATCTGGATCAGGCGGTGCAGGGGATTGTCCAGTCGGCCTTTGGTTTTGCCGGGCAGAAGTGCTCCGCCTGCTCGCGGGTGATTGCCTTGGAGAGCATCCACGACCCCCTGGTCAAGCGTCTGAGGGCAGCCATTGCCTCCCTGGCCGTTGGGGATCCCCAGGATCCGGCTTTTCGGGTGGGGCCGGTGATTGATGGGGAATCCCAAAGCCGCTTGCGCCAGGCACTGGAGCGAGCCAAGGGGTATTTGGAGATCAGTGTGCCGGTGCCTGAGGAGGGGTACTATGTTGCTCCCACTTTGATCAGCGATGTGGATCCCCAGTCGGACTTGGCTCAGAAGGAACTGTTTGGGCCGGTGGTGGCGGTTTTGAAGGCCAAAACCTTCCAACAGGCCTTGGAGATAGCCAATGCCACCCCCTATGCCCTGACCGGGGGGGTGTATTCCCGTACCCCTTCCCACATTGCCCAGGCCCAGGCGGAGTTTCAGGTGGGCAATCTCTATATCAACCGCGGGATCACGGGAGCGATCGTGGATCGGCAGCCCTTCGGTGGCTTTAAGCTCTCTGGGGTGGGATCCAAAGCGGGTGGGCCGGATTATTTGCTGCAATTTCTTGAGCCACGGGTGGTGACGGAAAACATTCAGCGGCAAGGTTTCGCCCCTTTGGGGGACTTATTGCTCTAATTGCTCCTGTTGCGAGATAGTCACAAAACTAGTCAAAACCCTAACTATTTCAGTAGACTGGGAGGCAGTCCCAAAATGTCTTCCCATGGTTAGGCTGCTTCTGGTTGAAGACAATGAAATGAATCGAGATATGCTGGTGCGGCGCCTGCAAAAAAAAGGGTTTGAGATTATTTGCGCCACCGACGGAGCCGAGGGGGTAGAAAAAGCCTACCAAACGGAGCCGGATTTGATCCTGATGGACCTCAGTCTGCCGGTCATGGACGGCTGGGAAGCCACTCGCCGCCTGAAAGCCTCCGAACACACCAAAGGGATCCCGGTGATTGCCTTGACGGCCCATGCCATGAGCGGTGATCGGGAAAAAGCCCTGGAAGCCGGCTGTGATGACTACGACACCAAGCCCATTGACCTACCCCGGCTGTTAGGGAAAATTGACACCCTCCTCAGTCGCTCTCAACCTCACCTTGCTCCACCCCCCCCAACCCTTGCCCTTTCCCCTGCCCCTATGCCGACACCAGACTCCGGGATCCCTAACTTGCCCAGATTGTTAGTTGTTGATGACAATGAGATGAATCGGGATATGCTGTCGCGGCGCTTACAGCGGCAGGGCTACAGTGTGGTGGTGGCGGAGGGGGGGCAGCAGGCCTGTCGCCTGCTCAGCGAGGGGCAGTTTGATTTGGTCTTACTGGATGTGATGATGCCGGACATGAGTGGCATCGAAGTTTTACAGTGGATTCGCCAGCAGCACAGCAGCGCTGATCTACCGGTGATTATGGTGACAGCCAAGGACAGCAGCGAGGATGTGGCCGGGGCCCTGGAACTGGGGGCCAACGATTACATCACCAAGCCCATTGATTTCACTGTGGCCCAGGCGCGCATCAAAGCCCAACTCTCCCGTTTGGAGTCGAGTCGGCGGCAGCAAGCCATGCTGGAGGCTCAGATCAAAACTGCTCAAGAGCAAGCTACTCAGGCTCTAGGGGGGCGCTATCACGTGGTCCGGGTTTTGGGATCGGGGGGGTTTAGCCAGACCTTTTTGGCCGAGGATCAGCAGCGGCCGGGCCGGCCCTTAGTGGTCGTTAAGCAATTGCGTCCACCGCAAACCGACCCACGGGCTATGGAGATTTCCCGGCGCCTGTTTAACACGGAAGCAGAAACCCTGGAAAAACTAGGACGGCATGATCAGATTCCCCAGCTTTTAGCCTATTTTGAGCAGAACAATGAGTTTTATCTGGTGCAGGAGTATATCGAAGGCACGATGCTCAGCGATGAACTCAATCAGCGCCGCTTCAGTGAGCTACAAGTTCTGGTCATGCTTTTGGACATCCTGGGGATCTTGGACTTTATTCACAGCCATCATGTCATTCACCGGGACATCAAACCCCAGAATATTATTCGCCGCAAAGCCGATCATAAACTGGTTTTAATTGACTTTGGGGCAGTCAAGGAATTCCAAGGGGAAGCAGGCAACAAAACCATTGCCATTGGCACCCGCGGCTATGCCCCCATGGAGCAATATGCTGGCCGCCCCCGCCCTAACAGCGATATTTTTGCCATCGGCATGGTGGCCATCCAAGCCCTCAGCGGGCGTTATCCCCACCAACTCCTCGAAGACCCCATGACCGGAGCCGTGCGCTGGCAAGAAGAAATCCGAGTCAGCCCCCGCCTTGCCAAAGTCCTTGATAAAATGATCGACCCCAACAGTAATACTCGCTACCAAACAGCCACAGCCGTCATGCAAGATTTATCCAAAATCCCCCCCACCGCCCTCCGCCGTTAAACATCACCCAGAAAAACCCTTAGTAGGGATCCCTACTGAATCTGCTATGACCGAAGCCGAAGCCCTCCATCTTTTACAGCTTGATGCTGGTGCCAGCCCCAAGCAGGTGCGCAGTCGCCTCTTTCAGGAATATCAGCGCCTGACCGCTGCCCTCTCCCAACTCGATGACGAACGGCAGCGGCCCCTGCTAGAAGCGCAACTGAAGCGGCTGATTCAAGCCCGGGATCTGTTGCTTGGGGGGGAAAGCCAAGCCCTCCTCAACCCCGCCGATTTTCCCCCCCAGATCGCCGTGCTCCTCTGCCGCCAGGGATCCCAAGAGGGGATTTACACCCAGCGCCTTGGCAGCCAGGACATCGTAGTTTGTTTTGATCAGGAGTTTGCTGCCCGCAAATATGCCCAACAACTGGGCAAAAAAGGCCTACCTAAACCCAGCTTGGAATGGTTTGACAGCCGCGAGATTCTGGAGTTTTGCCGAGATAATGGTTATGGTCTCACCCTGATTCCCAGTGATGCTGCGGTTGCCCCCCCGGATGCCGTTGCTGATACCCTGGAAGCATGGCGTCCCCCCCACTCCTAAGGTCCAGCTTACCCAATGCCCATAACCTCTCTGATGTCCTATGAACGGCGTTGAACAGATCCAAGACCAGGAGTTCCAGGACATCCTCGGGATCCCCCTCCGGGATGGGGTGGGCCTGTACGATGTCTGGGAACGTTTTTTTCAGGGGCGACGGCAGCAGCGGCTTTTGCTGATCGCAGGTGTCGCTCTGGGGATCCTGGTGGCAGGGTCCTTGGTGTGGATCCTGGTGAGCCGGCAGTCCTCTCTGTGGTATGGGGTGCCAGGGGTAGGGATTGTGCTGCTGTTACTGGTGGGATGGCGGCTACAGTTGTTGCGCAAGTCAGGACAAACCCATTTAGGGATCCTCAGTCCAGGGGGATTTGACCGGGCCAGCCAAGCCCTTGCTGCAGCGGTGTCCGCCCTCAGCACCCAAGTTCATCGCTACAACGAACTCGTCGGCCAGCTCCAAGACTCCAAAACCGGCATCAGTTGGCGAGAATTTCGCAAGCTCACCGATGAACAACGCCTCTATATCCAGTCCTCCTTCCTGCGCGTCCGCGGCAAAATCTTGGGATCCCTGCGGGTA
Organism: Thermostichales cyanobacterium HHBFW_bins_127; assembly: GCA_039794745.1. Taxonomy (GTDB): domain Bacteria; phylum Cyanobacteriota; class Cyanobacteriia; order Thermostichales; family Thermostichaceae; genus JAUQVP01. Next base: position 40,719 of record JAUQVP010000011.1, read on the forward strand.
TGTCGGCAGCAGATTGATCATCCGGAGCAGCCGATAGGCAGTTGGGATAAGGAGATTATTTCTCGTGATTTGGAGATGAAGTTTCG
>JAUQVP010000012.1:0-40669 GCA_039794745.1 Thermostichales cyanobacterium HHBFW_bins_127
CAGTTTGCCGGTGGGGATCCCCTCTGGGTGCGGGATGTGTTGAATGTGGGGGTGGATCCGGTCGCTCTCATTGCGGCGGTGAAGCAGCGGTTTGAGCAGTGGGGGGGACAGGTGGCAGAACAAACCCCCTTGGCGGCGGTGCGGGTTTACCGAGATGGGGTGGAGGTGCGCAGTACCACGGGGGCTGTGGCTAGGGCTCGGCTGCTGATTGATGCCATGGGCCATCGCTCGCCGATTGTGGCCCAGGCCCGGGCTGGATCCCGACCGGAGGGGGTGTGTTTGGTGGTGGGGGGCTGTGCCCAGGGGATCCCTGAGCAGGGGACGGGGGATGTGATCTATACCTTTACGCCCATTGAGCAGTTTTGCCAGCCCTTTTGGGAGGCGTTTCCGGCTCGGGATGGGCGGACGGTCTATCTGTTTACCTATGTGGATGCGGATCCGCGGCGGTTGAGCTTGCAGGAACTGCTGGGGATGTACCGGCGCTGGTTGCCCCACTATCAGGGGGTGGATTGGCCAGCCCTGAGCTGGCGGCGGTTTTTGGCGGGCTGTTTTCCCGCCTATCGGGATAGCCCTCTGGCCAACTTCGGCGATCGGATCCTGTTTGTGGGGGATAGCAGTGGGCAACAGTCGCCCTTGAGTTTCGGGGGTTTTGGGGCCATGTGCCGCCATTTGCCCCGCCTCAGCCGCAGCCTGCAACAGGCCCTCCAAGCGGATACCCTCGATGCGGGATCCCTGAAGTTGCTGCAGCCCTACCAGCCCAATCTGGCGATCCCCTGGTTGTTTCAACGGGCGATGCAGGTGCCCCTGGATCAGCCCTACCAGCCCAACCAAGTCAATGATCTGCTGCGGGTGGTGTTTGCCACCATGGCCCAGTTGGGAGAAGCCACCCTCAAACCCTTTTTGCAGGATGTCATCCAGTTTGCCCCCCTGGTGCAAACCCTGGTGGCCGTCACCGCCCGCCACCCCACCTTGGTGGCCCGCCTCATCCCCCAGTTGGGCTGGGGATCCCTGTTGCCCTGGTTAGGGGATCTGGCAGCTTTGGGGGGATTTAGCCTGCTCGCCCGCCTGCCCCTGCCCCAAAACTTCTACTGGCAACAACGCCGGGCCCAGTGGCAGTATGGATCGGGACAGGACTATTGGGATCTGGGCTGATGGCAGCTTTAGTGGTGGTGGCGTTGATTGTGGCGGGGGTGTTTTGGTATGCCACCCGTACCACCCTATTTGGGGATCCCCCCTCTGCCTCGCCCCCGACTCCTGGGCTAGAGGCGCCGATGACGCCGGTGCCGCTGCAGCGGCTGGATCAGGTGCGGGAGGATCTGCAGCAAAGCTTAGAGGCAGCTCAGGAGCAACGAAACCAAGTGCAGCAGCAGTTGGAGCAGCCCTAGGGGATAGGTAGATTGCGGATCTCCAGGCGGTTTTGCCCGCTGGGATAGTCTGCTAGGCTCAAGGACAGGCTGCGGCTACTGCCCAAGGCTGCCACAGGAATGCGAATAGTTCCTAAAAAGGGATTGCTCTGGGGGGGCAATTCCCCCGGTAGCCCCTGGGTGCGGGCGGCAATGGGTTGGTTGGCATCGTTGGTCACACTCAGATAGCTGTACAAGAAGCGAGCGGGCTGCTGGGATTGGTTTTGAATCTGCACTGACAGCACCAGTTCCTCCCCACGCCGCTCCACCCCCACCACCTGCCATACCACCCGGGCACCAGAACCGCTCTGCGGAAGGGGAGACGGCGAAGCCAAAGCCACGGGCGCCAATTCCGGCGATAACTCCAAAGCCATCGGGGTAGGGGTAGCGGCAAATAAGTCCACAGGGGTAGGACTAGGGCTAGGGGTCGGGGGTGGAGTCGGGATCCCGGCAGCCAACTGGGATTTGACTTTGGCAATCACCTCTGCTTCATTGACCAGGGGGATAGTGCGGGGATCGCGGATTTGCCGGGGGCGACCGTCGCTGGTGACGGGGGTACTGACGCCAGAGAGGGCCCGCTGCCCGAAGGCATAGCCAAAAGCCAAACTCACCACAGCCGTAGCCACCAGACAACTTAGCCCGAAAAGCACCATAGCCGTCTGGTCGAGAAAATTGCCCCCTTTCATGGACACCCAACACCCACTCAAGGCTATGTTAGCTTTCCCCTGGCACTTTGCGCCGCCGCTAGCTTGCCCCTAACCCCTTAGCTCAAGGAAGATGAAAGTGCCATCGAAGCCAAACAGGAGCGGAAAGATGTGGGGAGTTTGTCAACAAGCACTGCTGCGGATAGAAACCGCCGCCTCCGCTGCCCAAATCGCCCACTACCTCAGCCACCCCCAACCCATCTGGCCCCTCACCCTCACCGACTCCCCCCCCCAGCTGGAACCGGGATCCCGATTTCAGGTGCAGCTTGGCCCTTGGTTTTTGGCCTCCCAAGTGCAGGAGCAGTCACCGGGGCGGATGACTTGGATTCAGTGGGGGGCAATTGATGGCTGGATGGAATGGCGCTGGGGCAACGGCTGGGTGCAACTGCGCTGGGAGGGGATCACCTACTTGCCCTTGGCTCTGCTGACCGGTTGGTTGTTGGAACAGGTAGGGCGGCTCAGCCCCCAAACCGATCCCTGACAATCGCCTGCACCAGCCCCTCCAAGGTATAGGGTTGGGCCTGAATGTCCACCCGCCCCAACAACCGCTCACAGGTGGCTGCTGTCTTGGGACCAATGACCGCCAACTTCGGCCGGGCCACCACCTGCAGCGGGATCCCATCTTGCTTGGCTAACTGGACACAATGCTCCACCGTCTTGGAACTAGCAAAGGTCATCACATCCACCCTCCCCGCCGCTAAAGCCTCCCACACCTGGGGATCCCCGTGGGGTGGGCAGCGGGATTCATAGGCTGGCACCTCATCCACCCGGGATCCTTGGTGGCGCAGGGCTTGGGTCAGTTCCGTTCCTCCCCCTGATTCCACCCTGGGAAAGAGGATCTGCCTGGCGCCGGCCAAGTGGGGGAGCAGGGCTTCAGCCACAAACTCCTTGGGGATCACCTTGGGGGTGAGCCCGAACTGGGCCAGCACCTGAGCTGTTTTTTCCCCCACCACCGCAATGGACACGTCCCGCAGCCACTGGGGATCCCGTTGCTGGCTGTGGAAACGTTGCATAAAGAACGTGACGGCATTGCCGGAGGTAAGCAGCAGCCAGTCGTAGTCTGGCAAGTGGCTGAGGGCGGCATCCAAGGGATCCCAGGAGCTTGGGGGGGTGATCAAGAGGGTGGGCATCTCCAGCACCGTAGCTCCCTCTGCTTCCAGGAGTTGGCGCAGATTTTGCTGGGGTGTTTCGGCCCGGGTAACCAGAACCGTGAAGGATGGAGGAGTCATACCTTTTAGGATCCCATCAAACACGCCACAGGGGTACTGTTGTGAGCAAGGTCTGACCCAGTCTCCACTCCAACCGGTAACGGCGTTGTCAAAGTGCCTCTGGACAGTCCCTCAAGGGTTCAGGTTATTTAGGGAGTTTCCGGTGGCCTCGATGTTAGCCATTTGTGGACTTATTCTGAATCCCCCTCTCCTGCTCTGGGAGAGGGGCAGGGGGAGAGGGATCTGTTGCAGTCTCCATGGGAATGGGGCTATGGGTTGGCTACTGCTTGGTATTGGTCTGGTTGCCTTGGTGGGGGTGGCTCGGGGGTTAACCATGGGGGGCAGGAATGCTAGGGGAGCCAATAAGTTTTCCTGGGTTCTGGTAGCTCATGGAGCAGCCCTGCTAGCATCTAGGTATAGATGCCTTTGCGGGCGCAATCTCCGATTGTTTTTCAGGTTTTTCCATGACCGACCCAGAACTGCAAAATCGTCTGCGCTCCCTGGAACTGGAGATCAACGCCACCGCCGTCCCGCCCCAAAAAGCTACCCAAGATCCCCCAAAGCCTTTATCTAGCGCTTCCCCCCTCAAAGGTTGGCAATGGTTGGTCGGGGGTATTGGCGTGGTTGTGGCTTTAGGCTTCCTGCTGCGCCTGTTGGATTTAGCCATCAAACTGGCTGTAGTGGCTGCCATTGGCTACGTGATTTACCGTTGGCTCATCCGTCCTAAGCTGCGTCGCCGGTGAACTGGCAACTCCTCTACGAACGCTCGGAAATGCTGCGTCAGTTTCAGCAGCAGCTTTGGCTAGAAATGTCCCATCAATTGCGCAGTCCCGCTGCCAAACAAGCCACCACCCTCACCCTGATTTTAGAAGGCTGGTGTGAATCCCCCCAGGAAGAACGCCAACACCTCCAGCACCTGCAAACTGCCTTGCATCAATGGCAACTCCATTGGCAAACCCTGGAAGACCTCCTGGCTACCCCCCTGCCCGTGCAACCCCTGCAGCTCCAGCCCCTGCCCTTGGCATCCCCCTGGCCGGTGGTAGCCCGACTCATCACCCCCCTGGCTGAGGATCGGCGGATTGCCATCACCTTCCCCCAATTGTCTTCCCCCCAACCCCTGATCAGCGGCGATCCCCAAGCCTGCATAGAACTTGGGTTGGGGGTGAGTTACTGGGGTTTGCAGCAGCTAGTGCAGGGACAGATCCAGATACTCCCGGCACAAAACAGCATTCTCTGGCAAATTCAGGGATCCCGGTTGCCGGTGCAGGAAACTCTTTTTTGGCAGGTACCCCGGCGTTTGGCTGAGGTGATGGGGGGGCAATTGAGTTATCAAGAGCAAGGGAACATCCTGCAGGTGGCCTGGATCCCGCATCCTTGGGATAATCTGGAAAGCAACTCCTGAGGGGTGCGGCCATGACCGATCTGAGTAATTTTTTCCAGAGTATTGAGCAGTTGGTGGAAGTGGCCAAGCGTTTGGAGGAAAAAAGTCAAAGTGGGGAATTGCGCACGGAAGTTCGCCTGCAAACTCGCCCCCTGAGCAGCATTCCCCGCAGCGGGTCCATTCCCCGCCGTCCTCCCGTCAAGCCCCCTCCGGAAGCCAGTTGGACCCAGGATCCCGTCATTCACTCCCCTGATAAACCCGAAACCGGCCAGCCCTCCCCGGCCACCGAGAAGCCTCAGTTGCCCGTGGGGGGATTACAGGAGCAGTGGCAGGCTTTGCGGGAGCTGGTGGAGATTCCCCTCAAGCGCCCAGAACTGTTGCAGCAATTGGGACTGGAGCCACCCAGGGGCGTGCTCTTGGTGGGGCCTCCCGGCACCGGCAAAACCCTCTGTGCCCGTAGCCTGGCGGAGTTTTTAGGGGTCAACTATATTGCCATTGTCGGCCCGGAACTGATCGGCAAGTACTACGGGGAAGCAGAAGCCCGGCTGCGGCAGGTGTTTGAAAAAGCCAGCCAATCGGCCCCTTGCTTGATTTTCATTGATGAAATCGACGCCCTTGTCCCCAACCGCAGCCGTGTGGAAGGAGAAGTAGAGAAACGTCTGGTGGCACAGATGTTAGGACTGATGGATGGCTTTGCTGCCCAACCCGGGATTATCGTCCTAGCTGCCACCAATCGCCCCGATGCCCTGGATCCGGCCCTGCGTCGCCCTGGGCGCTTCGATCGAGAGGTCGTCTTCAAGGTTCCCGACCGGGCCGGGCGGCGGGAGATCCTGGCCATTCACACCCAATCGATGCCCCTCGCTCCAGATGTCAACCTCGATGCCCTCGCCGATCAATGCTTGGGCTTTGTGGGGGCGGATCTGAAGGGGCTGTGCCAAGCCGCCGCCTATGCGGCCCTGCGCCGCCAAGTCCCCAATCTCACCGACCCTGTGCCCCAGGGATCGTTGCTGGTGACCCAGGCGGACTTCCAACAGGCCTTGGAGCAGGTGCGTCCGGCGGTGTTGCGTTCCGTGGAAATCGAATCCCCCCAAGTCACCTGGGACATGATCGGTGGTCTTGCCCATGTCAAACAAACCCTCCAGGAAGCCGTAGAGGGATCCCTGTTGCATCCGGAGTTATATGCCCAGGCTCAGGCCCAGGCTCCCAGGGGGATCTTGTTGTCTGGGCCCCCCGGTACCGGCAAGACCCTGTTGGCTAAAGCTGTTGCTTCCCAGGCCCAGGCCAATTTTATTGCCATTTCTGGGCCGGAGCTGTTGAGCAAATGGGTGGGGGCTTCCGAGCAGGCGGTGCGGGAGGTATTTGCCAAGGCCCGTCAGTGTGCTCCATGCGTGATCTTTATTGATGAAATTGATACCTTAGCTCCCGCCCGGGGCAGCTACCAGGGGGATAGCGGCGTCAGCGACCGGGTTTTGGGGCAGTTGCTAGCGGAACTCGATGGCATTCGTCCCAGCCAGGGGGTGTTGTTAATTGCGGCTACCAACCGCAAAGCCAGCTTGGATCCCGCCCTGACCCGGGCCGGGCGCTTGGAATTGCATTTGACGGTGGATCTCCCTGATGCAGGGGAGCGGCTGGCCATTTTGCAGGTGCACAACCAAAAACGCCCCCTGGCGGCGGACGTCAACTTGGCTGCTTGGGCCGAGCAGACCCAGGGCTGGAGCGGTGCCGATCTGGCCCTGTTGAGCAACCGGGCTGCCATTGCCGCCATCCAACGCCATCGCCGCAGTGGCAGCAGCGATCCCCTCACCATCCAAGAGTCAGATTTTCACGCCGCTTTCCGGGAACTGGCTGCCCAGCGCCAGGCTTGCTAGACCCAGAAACTTTACCCTAAGATAGATAGGCTGTGTTATCAGACTCTCCCTGTGGCCAAAAAAAGCATGATTGAGCGCGAAAAAAAGCGCCAACGCCTGGTGAAAAAGTACCAAGCCAAGCGAGCCGAGCTCAAAGCCGCTCTGGCCAACCCCGACTTGGACCCCGAAGTTTTTTTTGAATTGCAAGCCAAACTGCAAGCCCTGCCCCGTAACAGTGCCCCCGTCCGGCTGCACAACCGCTGCTCCATGACCGGCCGCCCGCGGGGTTTTTATCGTCACTTCGGCTTGTCCCGTAACTCCTTGCGGGAAATGGCCCACCAGGGGCTCCTCCCCGGAGTGACCAAATCGAGTTGGTAGTCATGGTCAGCAGCAGTGACTTTTGCCTCTGCGATGGGGACCTCCCCGCCGCCAATCTCGAGATCTACCTGCGGGATCCCTACGTGGCTGTGGATACGGAGACCATGGGGTTAGTGCTGCACCGGGATCGCCTGTGTTTGGTGCAGTTGTGTAATCCCCAAGGTTTGGTGACGGCGGTGCGCATCCCCCAGGGAACAACGGCAGCCCCCAATCTAGAGCGGCTCCTCACCGACCCCGGCGTCGAGAAAATCTTCCACTATGCCCGCTTTGACTTAGCAGCCTTGCAGGTGAACTTAGGGATCCGGGTGGCACCGATTTTTTGTACCAAAGTGGCGAGCAAACTGGCCCGCACCTACACCAGCAAGCATGGTTTGAAAGAGCTGATCCAAGAATTGTGCGGGGTTGAATTGGACAAGTCTGCCCAGAGTTCTGATTGGGGAGCAGTGGGGGATTTGACCGAGCAGCAGTTGGCCTATGCCGCCAATGATGTGCGCTATTTGATTCCCGCCCGCCACAAGCTTGAGACCATGTTGAAGCGGGAAAATCGTTGGGATCTAGCTCAAAAATGTATGGCCTGTATTCCCACCTTTGCCGAGTTGGATCGCTTGGGTTACAGTGCTGTTTTTGAACACGGTTAATCAGGCTTGCGGGCCAGCAACACCCCCATCATCCCCCCCAGCAGCGGATAAAAGTGCGGGTCAGCTAGGCCGGCCTCTTGAGCCAACTGTTTTTGCCTCTCCCCATCCGGAAACCCCCGTACACTCGGCAAAATATAGCCATATTCCTCCCCCAGCCCCCGGCGCCCCGCCTCCGGCACCACCCGGTTTTGCAAATACCACCCCTGCCAGGCTGCCACCCAGGGATCCCGGGGCTGATGGAAATCCAGGATGGCCACCTTCCCTCCCGGTTTGAGGATCCGGGAGATTTCCTGCAGACAGCGGGGAATATCGACGACATTGCGCAGGCCGTAGCCGACGGTCACAGCGGCATAGCGATTTGCCGGCAGGGGTAGCTCCAGCACATCCGCCTCCAGCCAGACAAAGGGAAAGCCTGGGAAGAGCCGTTCCCCCCGCTGCCGGGCAATGGCCAGCAGCTTAGGGCTGAAATCCACCCCAATCACCCGTCCCTGCCGCCCCACGTAGCGGGCCAAGATCAAAGCCAGATCCCCACTGCCGCAGCACAGATCCACCACCTCCCCACCCCGGGGGGGATCGGCCCACAGCACCGTCATGGTCTTCCAAATCTGGTGCAGCCCCAAGCTCAAGTGCTGATTGAGAGCATCGTAGTCCCCGGCAATGCGGTCAAACAAAGCCCGAATCTGACCAGGGGTGGCAAACGCTGGCGTCGGCATCCTCAGCGGCGCACCGTCCCGGCAAATCCCGTCGCCTTAAACTGCTCCAGCCGCAAAGGCAAAGCATTGGTAGGCGGCACCGTAATCCGAATCGCAAAGGGACTTTCCCCCGGCGGCACCTCCTCAATCGCCCCTAGGCGACCCCGTTCCGGCAACACATCATTGCCATTGGCATCATAAATCCGCCCAAACACATCCGCATTGTAAAGGGTCTGCTTGCCGCGGTTGACCACCGTCCCCTCCACAAAAAAGCACTTGGCAATCGTCGAGGCCGCCCCCGACACCGTCACATTGCTAAACTCCTCCGTCTCCGGACAATCCACCGTGTGCAAATCCCGCAACTCCAGCGGGATCCGCCCATAAGCCGACACCAGCAGCGACACCACCACACAAACCAAGGCCAGCAGCCGCTTCCCCATAGGGATCCCCAGAACACCCTAGCCCTAGATTCTCACAATCCGCGACTCCGTGACAATCATCTGCATCGGCACATCCCAGGGATCCCGGGGGAGTTGTGGAACCAGGGCTTGGTCGGGGATCACCGCCAGGCGTAGTCCTGGCACCTGGGGCAAAAAGCGGTCATAAAACCCCTGCCCATAGCCGAGACGGATGCCGAAGTGGTCGCAGCCTAGGGCCGGTACCAGAATACACTCGGCCAGCCCTGGATCCAGCAGCGGTGCCGTCGGCAGCGGCTCCGGGATCCCCCAGGGATTAGGGGCGAGGGCATCTCCCCTGTGGTAGCGGTGCCAGGCGAGTTGCCGATCCGGCAGACAGCGGGGGATCCCCCAGATTTTGTCTGGGCAGGCGAGGAAGAGAGGTTCTAGGGAGATTTCCCTGCCAAACGCCAGATAGGCCAGGGCACAGGCGGCGGTTTGCAGGGCTGGGCAGCTCAACAGTTGCCGGCAGATGTCATAGCTCAAGCCCTGCAACTGTTCTGGGGAAAGTCGCGCCCGCTGTTCCTTGAGATGCCGCCGCCATTCCTGCTTTGTCATAGCCCAAACACACACTCCAACTCCAGCCGCAACCCCGGCAACAAGAGATCCCCCCAGAGGTAGGTGGGTTGGTTGAGCACCTGGGCTGGGATTTGCGGGCCATAGATCGCCATCTGCTTCAGCTCTGGGATCAGCAGCCAGCCCAACTGACGGCCATTCTCCAGATATTCCTGCATCTTGCCCCCCAACTTCCCTAGCTCATCACTGCCAGCTCCACCAGGAAACTAGGGATCCAAGCCCCATCCGGGGAGCGAATCCCCCCAGCACAAACTCCGCCGCCGAATCAAAAACAGCCCCTATCCGCCGATGCCAGAGCCACAGTTGAGGGACCACCCCGACGTTGAATGCACTGCCTTCACTGCCCACCGGAACCATGCACACCAGCTCCCCATGGCCAGTGCGGTCCCAATTGTGCTGGCACAGCTGCCAAAACACCGCCTTCTCCAAAAGCGACTCCAGGCCCAGCGTGACCACCATCAGCCCCTTCTCATCAGCCCCTTCCTAGGCATGTCCAGATGGAGCGTAGGGGAGTCGAACCCCTGACCTCAGCAGTGCGATTGCTGCGCTCTACCAACTGAGCTAACACCCCATTCCATCCCTCCATCATAACTGACCGGGGATGAATTCAGATACCCCTTGCGGGTACCCGTAATGCTATTGATTACCAGCTTTAATAGAGTTCTTCTTCTTGGTGGGTAATGATTTTGCAGTCAGAACGGGGGTAAGCCACACAGGTCAGCACATAGCCGGCGCTAATCTGGTCATCATCCAAGAACGATTGGTCCGACTGATCCACTTCCCCTTCCACCAGCTTGCCAGCGCAGGTGGAACACGCTCCAGCCCGGCAGGAATAAGGCAGCTCAATCCCCTGTTCTTCTGCCACATCCAGGATGTACTCGTCCGACGGAACATCGATGGTGACGTTCAGCCCTTGCTCTTCGTTAATTAAAGTAACTTTATAGGTAGCCATTCTGGAATCACCAGAGAAACATCCATACCTCATCCTGCCATCGTTCGTGCCCAGATCAAGCCCTTTTTGTAAATCTCTGTTGAGTCTTTCTGCCCAGACCCACTTGTGTCAGGGATCCCTGACAGAGTCGGGATCCCGATGCTGTTGCAGCCATTGGTAGAGGGATGTGGGGAGGGTTTGGCGGCGGCGGGTTTGCGGGTGGATGCAGACATGGCGGGTCAGCCCTAGGGCAGCGGGCTTGGGGTAGTTAGGGACAAACAGGCGGTAGGTGAGGGCAAAGCCTTGGGGGCTGAGTTCCGTAACCGTGAGCGTTACCTGGCAGCAGTCCCCCCAGCGCAGGGGGTATTTGTAGTCCATTTCGCTGTGGACAATCGGCACAATCCGCTCCGTGCCGAAATCGGCCGGGGTAATGCCTCCCGCTCGCATCCAGGCCTCATAGGCTTCATGGCAGATGTGGAGATGTTGCGTAAAGTAAACAATTCCGGCACAGTCCGTATCGCCGATATGGATCCAGCGTTCGTAGGTAAAAGTCATCAGCTTGAGGATCGGGTTAACGCTAGGATGAGAATAAAGCAGTGAGGTGTGGCAGTGACAGGGACGCCGTACTTTGGCTCCGTAATTACGGCTATGGTGACGCCGTTCACCCCCGCAGGCGAAGTCAACTACGATCTGGCCGCCCAACTGGCGGATCACTTAGTCAGCCACGGCAGCGACAGTCTGGTCATCTGTGGCACCACCGGGGAATCCCCCACCCTCACCTGGGCCGAGGAGTATGAGCTATTTCGGGTGGTGCGCGATACCGTGCGGGGTCGAGCCAAGGTCATCGCCGGCACCGGCTCCAACTCCACCCGGGAAGCGGTCGTTGCTACCCAAGAGGCTGCCCGCCTGGGACTGGATGGATCCCTGCAGGTGGTGCCCTACTACAACAAACCCACCCAGGCTGGACTGTTGGCCCACTTCCAGACCATTGCTGCCGCCAGCGACCTGCCGATTTTGCTCTACAACATCCCTGGGCGCACGGGCGTTGGCCTGCAGCCGGAAACCATTGCCACCCTAGCCCAGCTCCCCACCGTTGTTGGCATCAAAGAAGCCAGCGGTGGCACGGAAATTGCCGCTCAAGTCCGGCGCTTGACGGATCCCAACTTTGCCATTTATGCTGGAGATGATGCTTTAACACTGCCGCTTTTGGCTTTGGGGGCTGTAGGGGTTGTCAGCGTAGCCAGCCACCTAGTAGGGATTGCCCTTCAGGAGATGATTGCAGCTTTTCGGCAGGGGCATCCGGAGAAAGCTCTTGAGATTCATCTAAGACTCATGCCTTTGTTTAGGGATTTATTTTTGGAGACGAATCCGATTCCGGTCAAGGCAGCCTTGATGATGCAGGGGTGGGCAGTGGGTTTACCGCGGTTGCCGTTGGTGGGCATGGGGGAAGCCAATCAGCAGCGGCTGCGTCTGACCCTGCAGCAGTTAGATTTGTTGCCTCAATAATGTAGATTTTCTAGAGGAAAAGGGAAGTTATATGGTAGCCCTACGCGCTGATCCTGTGTGACATTTGCCTTGAGATTTGCCCTGAAGATGCTGTGGCACGGTCAGTGCTGAAGTTAGTGTTGGAGTTTTTTTGTACTTTCGTTGTTGTGAGGACGCAGCTACCTATGCCTATTGTTAATGCCCAACCTAAGCCTAAAGCGGTTTCGCCTGTGTTGATGATCCCCCTGGGTGGCGAGCAGGAAATTGGCAAAAACACCTGGGTGTTTCGCTATGAGGATGACATCATTTTGTTGGATGCTGGCTTGGCTTTCCCCGATGCGGACATGCACGGCATCAACATTGTTTTGCCGGACATGACCTACCTCAAGGAAAACCAGGACAAGATCCGGGCCATGATTGTCACCCATGGCCATGAAGATCACATCGGCGGCATTCCCTATCATCTGCGGGAGTTTACCATTCCGGTGATTTATGGTCCAAAGCTGGCACTGGCGTTGCTGGAGGAAAAGCTGAAAGAAGCTGGGATGCTCAATCGCACCCAACTGCGCACCGTGGCTCCCCGGGATATTATTCCGGTCTGTAAGAACTTTGTGGTGGAGTTCATCCGCAATACCCACTCTTTTGCCGATAGTTTTACCATTGCCCTCCACACTCCCGCCGGGGTAATCATCCAAACGGGAGATTTCAAAATTGACCATACCCCCCCCGATGGGGAAACCACGGATTTCCAACGCCTGGCAGAGCATGGGGAAAAGGGGGTTTTGTGTCTGATTAGTGATTCTACAAATGCGGAAGTGCCGGGATTTACCCCTTCGGAAAGCTCGGTGATCCCTGGTTTAACTAAGGCGATTGCCAGTGCCCCCGGTCGGGTTTTTGTCACCACTTTTGCTTCTTCCGTCCACCGCATCAATATTGTCCTGCAAATTGCTGAAAAGTTAGGGCGTAAAGTCACCCTGTTGGGCCGCTCCATGCTCAATGTGGTAGCCCATGCCCGCCGCCTCGGCTACATCCGCTGTAAGGATGAAACTTTGATCCCCATGCCGATGATCGAACAACTGCCCGATTCCCAAGTGCTGATCCTAACCACGGGATCCCAAGGAGAGCCGTTGGCAGCCATGACCCGCATTGCCTATGGGGAACACCGACAAATTGACATCCGGGAGGGGGATACGGTGATTTTTTCAGCCAACCCCATCCCTGGCAATGTGGTGCCGGTGGTGCGGGTGATTGATAAGTTGATGAGCCGGGGAGCTCGGGTTATTTACGGCAAAGAACAGGGGATCCATGTGTCCGGGCATGGCGCCCAAGAGGACCAAAAACTGATGCTAGCTCTCACCAAGCCCAAGTTTTTTGTGCCCACCCACGGGGAATACCGGATGCTGGTCAAACACGCCGAAACAGCCATGTCCATGGGCATCCCGAGGGAGAACATTGTCATTATCAACAATGGGGATGTGGTGGCGGTCAGTCCCCAGGAGATTAAGGTGGTGGACAGGGTGCCTTCCGGGTTGCAGTTGATGGATCAGTCTTCCCAGGGCAGTGTGGTGTTGAACAAGGTGATGGAGGAGCGGCAGCAGTTGGCTCGGGATGGTTTGGTGACGGTGGCCATCAGTGTCAGTGAGCAGGGGCAGTTGCTCTACGAGCCGCAGATTCATGTGGCCGGTTTGGCTGGGGAATCCCGGGCTTGGGTGGCTCAGATTCGTCCCACTTTGGAAGCCGCCCTGGAGGCGAGCTGGCCCGAGTTTGCCCGGGCGGTGGCGGGTGGCAAAACCCTGGTGGATTGGGCCGGGCTGCGGGACAGTCTGGAGCGCAGTTTGCGCCGGCTGCTGCGGGAGAGTTTATCCGGTAAACCTGCTATCGTTTTGCTCATGCCCAGTCCCACCGACAGGGTGGAAGGGAAAGAAGCTAAACTCCCCGAGAAGAGTGTGGAGATGGAGGCAGCTAGTTCTCGTCCTCGCAAACAGCGCTCGGCAGTTGCAACCCGGTAGCTATGTCGGATGTTCTGGCCAGCCAGCTTGGGGATCTGACCCTACCGGCAGAATGGTGTTATCGCTCAGACAGTTTCTACCTAGCCCTGAAAGCTCAGCTCAGTACCTGGATCACCACACCCGCCCTGATCATCCCCTTACTCCTGATCCCCATCGGGATCCCGTGGTGGTGGCGGCGGGGGCGGTGGCGGGCTTGGGTCAGCGGTGCCGGGGCTGTGCTGCTGGGGCTCTATTTGCTGGCACCGTTGCCTCCTGTTTTGGCCTGGGCAGAGCAGTTGCTGATTCAACTGACCCCAGTTGACGATGGTCAACCGGCGGAAGTGGCGGTCATCCTGGGGCGGGGGCGGGAACGCTCCCGGGTGACTGAAGCCGTGCGCCTGTGGCACCAAGGGCGGGTTCCCCTGATCTTTGCCAGCGGTCAGAACGATGGCCCCCGCATGGCCAAAGCCCTGCGCCGCGCCGGGATCCCCCTTCAAGCGATTCAATTTGAGGGCTGTTCCTTGACCACCGAGGAGAACGCCCAGTTTACCGCTGCCTATCTCCAGGCTCAAGGTATCCATCGCTTGATTTTGATCACCGATCCCCCCCATTTGTTGCGTTCTTGGCTGAGCTTTCGCAGCCTTGGCTTCGAGGTTGTCCCCCATCCCAGCGACCCCATCCAACCCGGACACCGGGATCCCTATCGTCAGGCTCTGACCATCTATCGGGAGTATGCCGGGCTAGTCACCTATGCCCTGCGGGGTCGTTTCTTTCCCCGGCAGCCCATCACCCACCTAGTTGCCGGCCAAACCCCTCACCCTGACAGCTAACAACAGCTAACAACAGCTAACTCAGTGGTAGGATGAAGGGTGAGTAAAGAAGTGTAACAAACCTTGATGACAGACGTTTCAGCCCGCGCCATTGTCACCGGCGCCTCCCGGGGGATTGGCAAAGCCATCGTCGCTGAACTGGTCAAACACGGGATCCCGGTGGGCTTGGTAGCGCGGGATGGAGCGGCGCTTGAGGCTCAGGTGAAAGAGATTATCGCTTTAGGGCAAGAAGCCCATGCCTATCCCATGGACTTAGCAGACAGCCAATCTTTGCCCCAGCAATGGCAGCAGCTACTGGCTGACTTTGGCCCCTGCTCAATTTTGATTAACAATGCAGGTATGGGTTACACAGCCCCCCTAGCGGCCACCCCCTTAGCTGATTGGGAACGGTTAATGGCTTTGAATGTAACTGCCCCCCTACTTGCCATGCAAGCTGTCCTGCCGGGAATG
The DNA here is from genome assembly GCA_039794745.1 of Thermostichales cyanobacterium HHBFW_bins_127. Lineage (GTDB taxonomy): Bacteria > Cyanobacteriota > Cyanobacteriia > Thermostichales > Thermostichaceae > JAUQVP01. The sequence goes on from JAUQVP010000012.1 coordinate 14,967, forward strand.
CGTCAGCAGCGGCGGGGAACCATCATCAACATTGTTTCCATCGCCGGCAAGCAAACCTTTCCCCACTGGGGAGCCTACTGTGCCAGCAAATTTGCCCTTCTCGCCCTCACCCACACCCTAGCTCAGGAAGAGCAGCCCCACGGCATTCGTGTCACCGCCCTGTGTCCAGGGGCTGTGGCAACCAGTTTGTGGGATGATGTTGAGGGCAATTTTGACCGCAGCAAAATGCTCTCGCCTAGCACCGTGGCAGCCATGGTGATGCAAGCCATTCTGCTGCCGCCGGAAGCGGTTTTGCAAGAACTTGTCCTCATGCCCGCTGCCGGCACCCTCTGACCTTCTCGCTTAAGGAACAACCCCTATGACTATGGCTCCCGACAGCCTGATTCCCCGCAACGGATCCCTGAAAACCATCGTCAGCGGCAACGCCGACAAATATGGTTTGCAGCAGCGGCTGAATGCCGGTGAGGATCCGGCCATCATTCAAGCAGGCATGGAAGCTGCCGTCCGTTCTCTCCTTGAGGGCATTGGTGAAGACCCGAATCGAGAAGGTTTACAGCGTACCCCCAAGCGGGTTGCGGAAGCCCTGCGATTTTTGACCAGCGGCTACGACCAATCCCTAGAAACCCTGGTCAACAATGCCATCTTTGACGTTGGTCATGACGAGATGGTCTTGGTGCGCGACATTGACCTCTTTAGCCTCTGCGAACATCACCTCTTGCCCTTCATTGGGCGGGCCCACGTCGCCTACATTCCCAACCAAAAAGTGTTGGGGTTAAGCAAAATTGCTCGGATTGTGGAGATGTACTCTCGCCGTTTGCAGGTGCAAGAGCGGCTGACCCGCCAAATTGCCGAAGCCATGATGGAAGTTTTGGAACCCCAAGGAGTTGGGGTAGTTATCGAAGCCAGCCACATGTGCATGGTCATGCGGGGGGTACAGAAGCCGGGATCCTGGACCGTCACCAGTTCCATGTTGGGGGTATTTCAGTCCGACCATCGCACCCGCGAAGAATTCTTGAGCCTAATCAAGCACAAAGCTAGCTTCTAGGAAGCATCGGTTACAATAGTGTAGGAATCGTTAAGGGAGTTGTGCTTGTCTAAAGAAGACGCCATCGAAATGGAAGGAACCGTTACCGAGTCCCTGCCCAATGCCATGTTCCGGGTGGACTTGGACAACGGTTTTAACGTTCTTGCCCACATTTCCGGCAAGATCCGTCGCAACTACATCAAAATCCTACCTGGGGATCGGGTCAAGGTGGAATTAACCCCCTATGATTTGACCAAGGGTCGGATTACCTTCCGTCTCAAAAACAACAATAACCCCACGCCGAAAAAGTCAACGGGCTCTTAACAGGGTCACGAGGGAAACGTTATACTGGGTCAAAGCTAGAGGTTACAGGCATGGATTGGCTGGAGAAACTGTGGGAAAAGCTGCGGGAGTGGGTAGACAGCTTGATTGATGCCCTCCTTGGCAATGAGCCCCAACCAGCCCCGGTACCGGTTCGGGAAGATTCTCGCTCTTCTCGCTAGGCCAACAAGACTCAATTCCCTGCTGGCTGAGCTTAGGCATCAGCCAGTTTTGCATTTTTTACGTTATTTGAGATCATCTGCCTGGCAGCTACTGCCCTGCCCATCTCTACTTGGGGGCATAATTTACAAAAATTGACAAATCTAGTTAAGTAATCTCAAGAGAATCAGCTATCCTGTAAAACAATTCTTGCTCCTGACTGGCCAGGTGATGTCCCCATGCGTATCTTTATTTCTGAAGAGGTACAAGCCGCAGCTAAGACCCACAACCTTGAAAGCGACTTGAAAAAAATCGAAGCCAGATTACAACAGCTTGGGGTATCGGCTCTAGGGCAATTCTTTGGGATTCGTTATCCGTTTTGGAAGCGTAATCTCCAGTATCGCTACCGCCTCGTCGGGGATCTCCGCTGGGTTGATAATACGCCCGTGCTCCACCTATTCGGACTATGGACCCGGGGCAGCGAGCAGTACCAAGACTTCCTCCACCGAAGGGGGGATCCCGGCTATCAAATGGCTATTAGGAGTAGCCTGTCTCAGCAGCACCTTGAGGGCTACATCCGCAGTTTAGGTGGGGAACCGGAGGGAGAACGCAAGCCACTTCCTGAGGATCTCTATCAGTGGCTAAACTTCCTTGGCAACGTCAAAACCGATCAGCAACTGATTTTAGAAAGCAGCGTTTGGAGAGAGCAGTTTAGTCGCTTATGTACAGATCAACAAAGTCAAGTTTATGAGATGGTTCTTACCTTAGCAGATGATAAAAATGGGGACATCTACCATGGACTTAAATCCTACAAATCCGATAGAAGTTACCCCAAAGTTTATCAACGGGATCAAATCCACTTAATCATCAGCCGAATTACATGTAATGATTTAGCGGCTCAGCCCCTGCTTTTGATCGGAGTCTTGACCGGTCAGCCAAACTTAGGAGATTACACAAGCTTGGGCGGAGATACTAATCTATTTGGGATTAAAGCCAACAGAGAAGTATTGGACAAAGCCCTATCCCTAGAAGAGCTGAAACCCTATGTTCGCCGCTCCTACCCGGATTTTATGCTCTCTGAAAAAGAGATTTGGTTAGAGATGCAGCAGAGTGATATTGGCAATTATGCACTCTCTATGGAGGAAGAATCTATTCTCAGTCATCCAACAATGCCTCTGCTGATTACAGGGAGGGCAGGTAGTGGTAAATCGCTCATGTTATATTATCGCTTTTCCGACTACTGTCGTCTGGCTATTGAATTTGCTCAGCGGGATCCACAGACCCCTTATCAGCCCTTATTTCTAGCCTATAATGCAAACTTGATTGAACAAGCTCGCCGCAAGGTCAAAACCCTCCTAAGAGTTCACTATGGACATCTAGAACAAGGCAGTCTAACCCCTGAGCAAATTGCAAGCTGTGATTCATATTTTCGCACATTTCATGAATTGCTGATTTCTCTCTTACCGATTGAGAAACAGGAGCGCTATCAGGAAGATAAATACATCAATTATCACCGCTTTCAGCAACTCATCAAGCACCAAAGAGGTGCAGAGCTTGCCTGGCATGTGATTCGCTCCTTGATCAAGGGCTATGAAATCAAAGATGCTGATAATCCCCATGACTACATGACCCCTGAAGACTTTCAGGAAGTCCCCCATCGGGATCGATCCTCGGTTTCTGATCAGGATTTTCAAAAGGTTTATGATGGTGTCTGGCAAGCCTACCAAAACTATACCCTGTATCAGGGCTACTGGGATGACCAAGACCTAGTTCGAGATGTAATCCTCTATGGCCAGCATCGTCCCATTTATCCAGCGATTTTCTGTGATGAAGTCCAGGACTTCACCAACCTAGAGCTGCTTTTGATTCTCCGCCTTTCTCCCTGGACTCATTTCCAGCTCCATGCCCAGATTGACTCCCTACCCTATGCCTTCGCCGGGGATCCCATGCAGACCATTAATCCCACTGGATTTCGCTGGGATTCTTTGAAAAAACATCTCTATGAAGAAATTATTAGCTATTTGCCCTTTGGTACCGATAGATTTCAGATTCAAGAACCCCATGAGCTAGTCAATAACTATCGCTGCAATCCTCGAATCACCAAGTTTAGCAACGTTATTAACCTATGGCGCAGGGTTCTCTTTCAGGAAACCAGCCTAAAACCCCAGCAACCCTGGCGTCCCCAACAAGGAGGGATCCCGGTTCAGTCCATGATCCTAGGGGATCACATTACCCCTAAAGACTTAGAAAGTATCTTGAAATCTGGGATTATTTGTCTTCTGCCCTGTGATCAAGGGGGTGAGCTGGGGTACATAACACAGGATCAAGACTTAAGGACTATTTTCGCTGAGGAGCTAAAACAGGATCAAAAGCCAGCAATGCTACAAACTGCTTCCTCGATTAAAGGGATGGAGTTTACTAAAGTTATTTTGTATAAATTTGGAGAGTTTTATTGTAGTCATCAATATAATTCCCTTTTGAGAGTTAAAGAAAAGGATGTTAATTATTTGGCGATTCAGTATTTTCTCAATAAACTTTATGTAAGTGTAACTCGACCTATTGAAGCTTTAGCTATCATTGACACAAAGCAAGGTTATCAGCAGTTTTGGAAGCCCAACTTAGAGATACATCAATGGCGAAATAAACTGGACAATCATCATCGGCAAACTTGGGAACAGCAATATCTCGAGACTATGGTTCCTGTCGTTAACCTCAATGCTTGGGTCCAGCGAAATCAACAGGAAGACCTCGAGCAAGCCAAGCAGTTTCTAGCCGCAGGGATCCAAGAAGAGGATTTACAGAAGTTGCAAGACGCTGAAATGTATGCCAAACGGGCTGGTGATAATGAGCTTGTACGGGAGTGCCAGGCATGGGCAGCTAAAATCCAACGCGATTATCAGCAGGCCGGCAGGCTATTTCTCAATTTAGAAAACCTCATAACAGCTCAGAAGAGTCCTAAGCGGGAGGCTTGGGAGTGCTTCTGGAAAGGAAAATGCTGGCTTGATCTGAAGCAAAACTATGACCAGCATTTCCTCAATGACGGCATCCCTAACTATAAAACATTAGTTGACTTTATGAGTCGGGTACCAGCACTGCTAGAGAAAAAGGATCTGACGGAAAATCTCAGAAGCCAGATCCTTGCCCCTATTCGTCGCTGGCATGAGTGGCTAGACCAGGCTCCCCAACTCCCCAAATGGCAGGACTCAACTTGGCAATCCTGTCTGGAAACCTACTCCCAAGCAGTCGAACAGATCCTAAACAGTCTACCTATCCTAGGAGAACTGTCGGGATCCCTTGGCTTAGGAGATTTACAGCATCGGCTCAATCAGCTTTTGGAAAAGCTCCCCAGAGATACTAAACAAGCTAGGAAAATTAAAGCTTTAATTGCTGAGATTTACTATCAGGAAATGAAATATCAAGAAGCGATTCAATTATGGGAAGAGGAAAAGGATACTAATTACCCCCACTATTATAAGGCTAAGATTCATGTAACTTCTCTCCCTGAAAAGTTGGAGTGGCTTTGTAAAGACCATCAGGATCATCAGGTTATTGATCTCTGGAAAGCCCATGGATACCCTATGAATGGAAGCTGGGAGGATCACATTAAATGGATCAAAACTGCCCTAGGTCGCCTAAGGGACTGGCCTCTTCTTATGCGACTGCTGTTATCATTGCGACAGTGGTCAGATCTATGGCAGCTCATCCAAAAATATCCCCAAAGCTGGCAACGGGGACATGACTATCAACTGGTCACAACTATTGCCTGGGATCCCTATTTCCCTGAGGCTGAGGTTCCTAAGGAGTTTCTGGATTTTGTCAGACAGGTTTTGAAGATAATGGATTGGGAGGAGGCTTGGAATCGCAAGCTTACTCGCCAAGAACTTAGGCTAGCTTCCCAAAAATTGGGGTATGATTCTGCGATTAGATTGAACAGTGGTTCATTAGCTGCGACAGCTCCAGAGCCTAGTGATGCTTGGCATAGACACTTTGTCAGCTTTCCTAGTCCGGTGCAGGTCTGGCTAGTGGCCCAGGAATATACTGATCGCCAGGCTCGTCTGAAGGCGGAAATTCAAGAGAAGCTTGACCAGCTTTCCCTAGAACAACTGCAAAAAATTCTGGATCACATTCGCAGCATGCCCCTCAAAAAAAGCTAGAATCCTAGAACCCTTTTTGTGCTGGGGAGCTAAGAGCTGCAACCTAAGCTCAAGAAAGCTACAGAAATGGGGGGGTAGATAAGTTGACCCAAGATTCAGGTATGGGATATGTGCTATTTTTAGGGCTTCTATCAAGGATAGTCTTATCTACATGAATTAGAACAACTTAGTATATCTAGATAATCTGTAACAGATTGTCATAAAAACCGCTGTTGGAATGATTGATAGCTTCAGGGTATTCAGGTATAGTAGGGCTGAGCTTATTCTTTCTGACTTACTTTAGTCTTGGCTAAAGGTGGCAGTGATGTCTAGTGAGTTTTCTAATTTTATTTACCTATATCAGCAGGATATTCAGCCACTATTTGCGCAACTGACTGCTCAAGAGACCCCTGGTATATTTAACCTTAATCTTGCCGATCTGGGAGCTACCTTGATGCAGGTAGGTCTGGCTATTATCGTATTAGTTTTTGGCTGGATTATTGCTGCTATTTTGGCTAAGATTACCCAGCTCTTTCTTAAAAAGTTTCAACTTGATAATCGTCTATCTCAAATTTTAGGAAGTGGTATATCTATCACTGCTCTCCTTTCTACCCTGATCTTCTGGGTCATTTTTTTGATGGCAGTAGTGGCTTCTCTAGATGCTTTGCGCTTGACAACAGCTTCCCAGCCCCTCAGTGCCTTCCTCAACCAAGTTTTTATCTTTCTGCCGAAATTGGGTGCGGCTATAATTTTAGGCTTGATAGCTTGGGCAGTGGCAACCCTTGCCAAAATGGTGGCGGTACAATCAGCTCGATCCCTCAACTTGGATCGCCCCCTGCAGCCAACATCTCCGGAGGGAGGGGGAGAAGCAGACACACCAGCAATCCTTGTAAGTGACATGCTGGGAAACAGTTTATATTGGTTTGTACTTCTGTTTTTCTTGCCCTTGATTTTAGGGGTGCTGGAGCTTCAAGGTTCATTGCAGCCTGTTCAAAACCTTCTCAATGACCTTTTGGGAGCTTTACCTTTTATTCTCAAGGCGGGGATCATTGCTGTGGTAGGGTGGTTGATTGCCCGGATTGTACGGGGGATTGCCATCAACCTGATGACGGCGGCAGGTGTGCAGCGCCTTGGTCAACGTTTAAGTCCAGAACAAGCAAGCTTAGGGGATTCTTTGGTCACGATAGCAGGGGGGACTATCTATGTTTTGATTTTAATTCCAACGGCAATTGCTGCTTTTGATGCCTTGCAAATTCAGGCAATCAGTCAACCGGCAACGGCAATGCTCAATTTAGTTTTGACGGCGTTGCCAAGAATCTTTATGGCAGGGGTTATTGTGTTGCTTTCCTATGGGATTGGGCGCTTTGTAGCAGATATCGTTCAGAACTTTTTGCATACGATTGGCTTTGATCAGGTGTTGAGTTGGCTAGGCATTGAAACTTCCCAGGCAGGGGAGACTGCCTCTCATGAAGCTAATGCAGCTCGTCCCTATCAACAGCCGCCTTCCCAAGTCGTGGGCATGATTACTTTGGTGGGAATTATGCTCTTGGGTACGATAGCCGCTGTGGAAGTCCTTAATATTTCTGCCCTTACGGCTTTTGTCAGTGCTTTGGTGGTTGTGCTCGGTCGGGTACTGGTAGGGATTCTGGTTTTGGCGGTCGGCTTGTATTTTGCCAATCTGGCTTTTCGCATCCTGAGCAGCACCGGAACTGCCCAATCTCGCTTGGTAGCACAGGCAGTGCGCCTTGCCCTTTTAACGTTTGTAGGGGCGATAGCTCTGCAGCAAATGGGGATCGCCCCTAGTCTTGTCAATCTTGCCTTTGGTCTGCTTTTTGGCTCGATTGCGGTGGCCATTGCCCTTGCCTTTGGGTTAGGGTGCCGCTCCATCGCCGCCGCCCAAGTGCAGGAATGGCTGGATATCTTCAAGGGTAAGCGCTAGCTGCCTAAGCCCTTGACGAGGATCGAACTCGTGACCTCCCCCTTACCAAGGGGGTGCTCTACCACTGAGCCACAAGGGCATGCCGGGAAGGTGGGCCGAGCTAGATTCGAACTAGCGTAGGCGTAAGCCAGCGGATTTACAGTCCGCCCCCATTAACCACTCGGGCATCGACCCAAATTCCAGCTTTATTAATCTACCATACTTCCTTGCCATTGGAAAAGGTTGAGGATTAAGCTTAGTAATCCTTATGCTGGAGTCCTAGTCTGGATTCTGACAGTAATGCTAGGATCTACCTTAGTCAGTAAGGAGTCCTCCGGCTTATGTCTGGAGCTATCGAAATCAAAGAGCAAAACTTTGCCGAAGAAGTTTTACAAAGTCCTCTTCCTGTTTTGGTGGATTTCTGGGCACCGTGGTGTGGGCCGTGCCGGATGGTAGCCCCTGTTGTTCAGGAGATCGCGGAACAATATGAGGGAAAGGTTAAGGTCGTGAAGATCAATACGGATGAAAACCCCCAAATCGCTAGTCAGTATGGGATCCGCAGCATCCCGACCTTGATGGTTTTTAAGGATGGGGCAAAGGTGGATTCAATGGTAGGGGCAGTCCCTAAGGCAACTATCGCAGAAACCCTAGAACGCTATTTGGCAAGTTAGGGATCCCTGTCGGCGGCAGGGGGCAGGTTGGGTTGATGCCGTGACCAGCGGATACGTCGGCTCACCTCCCAGCTAGCAAAGCCCATAATCGCAGTGGCGATGGCCAGGAAGGTTCCTCCCGCGGGTAGTCCTGCTAGGGTTAGGGCAAGGCTACCTACCCAAAGGGTGAGGGCATAGACGAAAAGGACGGAAAGGCGGTGGGGTAGGCCGGCCCGAATCAGGCGGTGGTGGAGGTGTTCTTTGTCGGGGCTGAAGGGGGAAGCCCCCCGGCGGAGGCGATTGAGAATGACGGTAGACATGTCCACAATCGGGACGGCTAGAATGCAAAAGGGCAATAAAACGGCAAGGGTGGCGGCGACTTTGGCAACGCCAATAACACCTGTGGCAGCTAGGGTGAATCCTAAAAAGTAGGCACCCCCATCTCCCATGAAGATTTTGGCGGGGTTGAAGTTGTAACGTAAAAATCCTAGACAACCGCCAGCCAGGGTGGCAGCGATAATGGCGGCGGCGGGGCGCTGCATCAGTAGGCTGGTCACCAGCAAAACAACGGCGGCAATGCCGGCAACCCCTGCGGCTAGTCCGTCTAGGCCATCCATCCAGTTGATGGCGTTGACCATGCCCACCAACCACAGCAGGGTGATGATCAGGCTAAGCCACCAAGGAAAGGGCAGGATCCCTAGGCCGGGGAGGGTGACAAAGTCAATGCGAACACCGACCCACCAGGCGGCGGCAGCCACCAAAAACTGCAACAGCAGGCGTACGGCGGCAGAAAGCTGAAACAGATCATCGGCGAGCCCAATCAAAAAAAACAGTAGGCCACCGATGGTCACTCCCCAAATTTCGTATTCTTGGGCAGGATCGAGGCCGGAGAATTCCCCAGCCCCCCAAAGTAGTAACCAAGCAATCAGGCTGGCTATAAAAATGGATACCCCCCCTAGCCGCACCATGGGCTGGGTGTGGATTTTGCGATCATCTGGGAGGTCGAGTTTGCCGGTGCGAATGCCAACTTCTCTCACAACTGGGGTCAGCCACAGCACTACGTAAGAAGCAGTGAGGAAGGCGACCAAATAAACCATCGCTAGACCAAGGCAGGCTGCTGCGGACGCAGGGCAGGATAAAGGGGAAAACGCTGACACAGATCCGCTACCTGCTGCCGACAGCGATCAAGAACAGCGTCATCCTCAGGGGCAAACAGGGCATCGGCAATAATGTCCCCAATCTGGCGAAACTCTCCCACCCCCATGCCGCGAGTGGTCAAGGCCGGGGATCCCAAGCGCAAGCCGCTGGTAACCATGGGTTTTTCCGGGTCGTAGGGGATGGTGTTTTTGTTGGCGGTGATGTGGATGCTGTCCATCAAGAGGTCCGCCCGCTTGCCAGTCATCACGGGATCCCGATGTCCTTGCTGGCTGAGGGTTTGGGTGACGGAACGCAGGTCCAACAAGAGCAGATGGTTGTCGGTGCCGCCGGTGACCAAGCGGATGCCGCGGTGCTGGAGTTGCTCTGCTAGGGCTTGGGCATTGGCGATGACTTGGGCAGCATAGTCTTTGAAGCTGGGGTGCAGGGCTTCCCCAAAGGCGACGGCTTTCGCGGCAATCACGTGCTCTAGAGGCCCCCCCTGGGATCCCGGGAAGACGGCTTTGTCGAGCTTTTTACCTAGGTCGGGATCCCGGGTTAGGATCAGGCCGCCGCGGGGCCCGCGCAGGGTTTTGTGGGTGGTGGTGGTGACGACATCGCAGAGGGGGACGGGGTTGGGATGGAGTCCGGCGGCCACTAGCCCGGCAATGTGGGCAATGTCGGCCATCAGGTAGGCTCCCACTTCATCGGCGATGGCACGGAAGCGGGCAAAGTCAATGGTGCGGGGGTAGGCGGAGTAGCCACAGATGATCAGTTTGGGTTTGTGGGCGTGGGCGAGATCGCGAACTTGGTTGAAGTCAATCCGCTCACTGTCCCGTTCCACTTGGTAGTGGATTTTGTTGAACCAGATGCCGGAGAGGTTGACGGGGGAGCCATGGGTGAGATGCCCGCCGTGGGACAAATCCATGCCTAGGAAGGTGTCGCCGGGTTGCAGCAGGGCTAGGAAGACGGCCAGGTTGGCATTGGCGCCGGAGTGGGGTTGGACGTTGGCATGGGCAGCACCAAACAGGCGCTTTGCCCGTTCGATGGCAATTTGCTCGATTTCATCCACAAATTCGCAACCGCCATAGTAGCGCTTGTGGGGCAAGCCCTCCGCATACTTGTTGGTCAGTACCGTACCCTGGGCTGCCATCACTGCCAGGGAAGCAAAGTTCTCACTGGCAATCATCTCCAGGTGATCCTGCTGGCGCTGTAATTCTTTGCTCACCCAGCCAAAAACTTCGGGATCCCCGCTAGCCAGGTACTGACTTAAATCCACTCCGAACCCTTGATGTGCCAATGTGACCACCCAGCGCTACACGAACTGCTCTGCTAGTTTAGCATTGGGTTCATCCCTGAGGGGGGAACGGATCCCTACAAGCTCAGCCAGCCTAAGCCCCCCAAGCTCGCTGCCACCGGGGCGGGGTTAGCGGCGCCACCACTGCCACAGCCCCCTCAGGATCTGTTGTTGCCAAGGCTGAAAGTTCTGACGACGAAACTGCAAGGCAACTTTGCCCAACACTTCTCCCCAGGTGGGATAGGCATGGATCCCACTCAAGGCGGTGACGGGCAACTGGTGCTTCATGGCCAGAACGATTTCCCCAAGTAACTCCCCAGCCCGGGATCCCACCAGGGTTGCCCCCAGGATCTGACCATTGGGGCGGCAGAGGACCTTGGCAAAACCCTTGGGACTGGCTTCCGTCTGGGCCCGATCCACCCCGGCAAAGTCCTGTTTCAGGATCAGCACCTGGGCAGCACCGTAGCGCTCAACCGCTGCCGCCTGGCCATAGCCCACCTGGGCCAGCTCAGGGTCGGTGAAAATCACCTGCGGGATCAGCCGATAACTCACCCGCTGTAACGGGAACAATAAACTATTCACCAAAGCCACCGCCCCTTCATAGGCCGCCACATGGGTCAAACAGGGATCCCCAATCACATCGCCGCAGGCAAAGATTCTGGGATTGCTGGTTTGCAGGTGGGCATTGACCTGAATGCCGGCGGGGGTATAGGCAACTTGGGCAGCCTCCAAGCCCAGTCCTTCCAGGTTGGGGATGCGCCCACAGGCCAGCAGGATTTCGTCCACCTCCCGGTGGGTTTCCCCGATCTGCATGACCTTGGCTGCCCCCTGGTTAGCCACCGCCCTAACCCGCTCCCCCAACAAGAACTCCACCCCCTCCTGCTGCAACTGCGCCGCCACCACCGCCACCGCTTCCGCATCCTGCTTGGGTAAGACCTGCCGAGCCACTACACTAACCCGGGATCCCAAGCGGGCAAAGGCCTGGGCTAACTCACAGCCCATAGGCCCGGCACCGATCACCCCCAGACGATCCGGGATCCGATCCAGCCCAAACACCTGCTCATTGGTCAAGAAGCCTACCTCTGCCAAGCCGGGGATCCCAGGCAGTCGAGGGCGGGATCCCGTGGCAATCACATAGGCGCGGGCACGGATAGCACGGCCGTTGAGGGAGAAAGTTTGGGGGTCGCAGAAGCTGCCTTGGCCGATGACCACTTCGGCACCCAGGCTTTGGAAGCGTTCTGGGGCGTCGTGGCGGGCAATTGTTGCTTGGACCTGTTGGATATGCCGGCAGATGGCGGTGGGGTTGAGGTGCCAACTGGGGCTTGTGATCAGGCCGTCTTGGAAGGCACAGCGCAGATCCTGAAGGCGGCGGGCTTGGTGGATCAGGGATTTGCTAGGGACGCAGCCAGCCCAGAGGCAGTCACCGCCGAGGCGATGTTTTTCCACCAGTAACACCTTGGCTCCCAATTGGGCAGCAGCACTGGTGACCACCAGCCCGGCGGCCCCCCCGCCGATTACCACCAGGTCATAGTCATAGGGCATGACTTTATTTTCGCCCTTCAGCAGCTAGATCTGGGACAATGCCCCTGACACCAGCACCAGTCCCCCGGATAAAATCTGGCTAGCCTGAGGCCAGAGCCATGGCTGAAAACCCTGATCAGTTCTATCAAAGCTTACCGACCCTCACCCGCTTAATCCAGATCACCGAGCCAGAACACTTTGTCCCTGTCCCCCAAGATTGGCTGATTGCCATGACCGACGTGGTGGGATCCACCGCTGCCATTAGGGCGGGTCGCTACAAGGAAATTAATCTGATCGGTGCCTGTTCAATTGTCAGCGTGTTGAATGCCGTAGGCAATCTCGAGATCCCATTTATTTTCGGCGGTGATGGGGCGACATTACTGATTCCACCCTCTCAATTTGAAGCAACTAAACAGGCCCTGCTCGGAACCAAACTGATGGCCCGCCAAGCTTTTAATCTAGATCTGCGGGTAGGGATAATTCCGATTGCCGCAGTTACCCAAAACCATCCCCTACAAATTGCTAAGTTAGCAATTGCCCCCCACTATGCCCAAGCTGTGATCAAAGGTGGGGCGTTGTTGGCAGCTAATGAATTGCTCAAATCCAGCCCCCAATTCCGCTATGAATTGGATCCCACCACAAGGTTAGCGGATTTTTCTGGCTTAGAATGTCGCTGGCAAGATATTCCCAGCCGCCATGGGGAAATCCTCACCCTGCTGGTACTCGCTACCCCTAAAGATCCCGAAATCTCCGATGATATTTATCGTCAAGTCATTGCCAAACTGGAGGCCATTTACGGGAGTGAAGAGGCCTTGCATCCCGTAGATGGCAGCAGCCTCAGGCTATCTTTTCAGGATCAACAGCTCATTGATGAGACGCGGGTTTATCAGCCGACGATTAGGGGCATACAGCGATGGTTAGCTATTTTTAAGCTGAAAATGATCAATCTTTTGGGCTGGTTTCTGATGCGATTTCATATCAAAGTTGGTCAATTCAACTGGGGTACTTATAAGCAGTTGGTAATTGCAGCAACAGACTATAAAAAGTTTGATGATGTGCTGCGGCTGGTGATTAGCAGTTCCCCCCAACAACGACAACAATTGCACGAATTTCTAGAACAGCAGTTTCAGTCCGGCAACCTAGTCTATGGCATCCACACTTCTGATCGGGCCCTGATGACCTGCTTGGTGTTTGAACGCAGTGGGCGACAGGTGCATTTCATCGATGGTGCCGACGGCGGCTACACCCTTTCTGCCCAAAAACTCAAACAACGACTGCTGCAATCAACACCACTGCCTCTACCGTCACCCACCCCCCCTCCACGCGACTGATGGCCCAGCGCAAAACTGCCGCAGATCCCAAAGCTTGCCATAACTGCTGCTCCCACACCCAGGGATCGGGGATCCAGGGGAGGGTGACGGTGGTGCAGAGGATGGTCATGGGGCTATTTTTGCTGGGCTTTGCCGAATTGCTCGTAGTAGACCTCCTCTTCTTTGTCCGTTTCGATCTCCAGATCGGAGGTGGGATAGGCGACACAGAGGAGGACATAGCCTTGGGCTTGCAGTTTGGGGGCAATGCCCATGGCATCCGGCTGCTGTACCGACCCGGAGCGAATCCGAGCCGCACAGGTGGTACAGACCCCAGCACTACAGGAATAGGGCAGATCCAACCCCTGCTGAAGCGCCGTCTCCAAAATGGGTACGTCTGCCGGGGCCGTGATCGTGGTGGTGGTGCCCCGGTGATGAAAAGTAACTTGGTAGGTTCCAGACATGACGCAGGCAGGACAAATGCCTACCCATTGTACCCCTGCCAAAATCGGCTCAAGTGGGGGGAAAACACCTCATCAATCAAAGTCAAGGGTTGCTGCTGCTGCCACATGCCATAGCGCCGCGCCCACAACCCCCCCTGAGCCTGCCAGACCTGAGCCAAAAACGGCGAACTTCCCCGATAGACCTGCAAAATCTGCCGGTACACCGCCAAGCGCTGCTGAGCCAAAGCCACCCCAATCGGCCACTGGGGCTGGGGCAAATAGCGATCCAATACCTCCTGCCGCCACCAGGACACCGCATACACCAACCGCTCCCCCCCCGGGATCCCCAAAAACACCCGCCGCTGCACAATCCCCCGGGCACTGCCCAAAAACTCACTGACCGACTTAGGGATCCCGCTCACCCCCTGGGTGGTCAGCACCTCCACCCCAATCGGCTGTCCCGTCAGCAAGCCCAGAGTGCGGGTCATGGAACCATCCCCCAGCACCAGCATCCGCCACACCGGATCCATGGGGATAGTGCCCCAGCCCTGCTGCAGATCCCAACTTGCCTCCACCTGCTCCAACGGCAGTTGCTCCCAGGTCAGCGCAAAGGGGGCAATCGTCACAGGGATCCCTCAACATTCCTTTACATTCTAGCCCTGTTGCACCCGTTGCTCAAACTCCACGCGGGTGGCGGTGACCAGTTCTAGGGCTTGGGGGTAGAGTTGGGGCTGGGTTTCCTTGAGCCAGCTGAGGAGGCGGGCTAATTGGGCGGTGCACAGATCGAGATCCGCTTGGAAGATCACCGCCGCCGCCATATGCCGGGCATACTCCTGGGGGTGACCTTGGCGGATCAATTCTTGACTGAGGGCGGCCATCGCCTGCTGCCGCACCTCCTGGGGATCCGGGGCAGTGGACATAGACAACCAGAAAGCAGTTTCTGGAATCAGGGTAGTGGCAATTGCCCTCAGATTCTAGGGGATCCCGGTGCGGTATGCTGGACGTGGGCAGGTTGTTAGGGGGGTAGCATGCGGGAAGTCATGAGTATTATTTTGGGGGGTGGCCGGGGGACCCGGCTTTATCCTCTCACCCAACGGCGCGCCAAGCCCGCTGTGCCTTTAGCGGGGAAATACCGGCTGATTGACATTCCTGTCAGCAACTGTATTAACTCCGATATTCGCAAGATTTATGTATTGACGCAGTTTAATTCTGCCTCCCTGAATCGGCACATTGTCAATACTTACCGGTTTTCTCCCTTTGAGGATGGATTTATTGATATTTTGGCGGCCCAACAAACCAATGAAAATCCCGATTGGTTCCAGGGGACGGCGGATGCAGTGCGCCGCTATCTTTGGCTGATGGCTTCCCACAAACCCAGCGAGTATTTAATCCTCTCTGGGGATCATCTTTATCGCATGGATTACCGTCCCTTTGTCAAACACCATCGGGATACCGGTGCTGATATTACCCTGTCGGTGATTCCCGTCGATGAGCAGCAGGCGATGGGATTTGGTCTGTTGAAATTGGATGAGCAGGGGTTTGTGACCAGCTTTTCTGAAAAGCCCAAGGGGGAAGCCCTGAAAGCCATGCAGGTAGATACCCGCAGCCTGGGCCTCGATCCGGAAACCGCTGCCCAAAAACCTTACATTGCCTCCATGGGTATTTATGTTTTCAAGCCCAAAGTTTTAGAGGATTGTCTGCTCAATTACCCAGAGCATACGGACTTTGGCAAAGAGGTTTTGCCCGCTGCCCTAGGGCGCTACAAAATGCAGGCTTACCTGTTCAAAGACTACTGGGAAGATATTGGAACTATTTCGGCTTTTTTCGAGGCTAACCTAGCTCTTGTCAAGCAACCCAAACCCAAGTTTAGTTTTTATGATGGTCAAGCACCTATCTACACACGCTCGCGATTTTTGCCCCCCAATAAGCTCCTGAATGTCACCATTGAAGAGTCCATGATCTGTGACGGCTGTATTCTCAAAAATGTGACGGTGCGCCACTCGATCATTGGTATTCGCAGCCGCATTGAAAGCAATGTTGTGATTGAAAACAGTATGCTGATGGGGGCAGATTACTATGAGTCGGCGGCGGAACGGGAGGCGGCTTTAGCCCAAGGGATCCCACCGGTGGGGATTGGGGAGAACTCCCATATCAGCCGTGCCATTATTGATAAAAATGCCCGAGTTGGTCGCAATGTCAAAATTATCAACAAGGATCATGTCCAGGAAGCGGAGCGGGTGGAGCAGGGGTTTTGCATCAAAGATGGGATTGTGGTGGTGCTCAAGGATGGACAGATCCCCAACGACACCATCATCTAAGATCGTGTAGAATTGTAAAGAGATTGCCATTTTGGGTTGTCCATGGATGCTGCTGCTGTTGCTGCTTTGAAGGAACGGGTGGAGCGAATTCGTCAGCGTCGCCCGGCTGTGGCGCGTCTGTTGCGCAAGCCTGATTTGGGATCGTTGCGCATTGATGTGGAGCAAGCGCTTGAGGAAATTGACGAGTTGCTCCAGGAGTTTGACCAGACGTTTTCTTCCTAGGGCAGCGCTATGGTGACGGATCAATTGGTGCGGGCAACGGCACGCCAGGGGTATATTCGCGCTATCGGGGTGATCACCACCCAGGCGGTGGCGACGGCCCAGGCCCGGCATCAGCTTTCCCATGTGGCTACGGCGGCTTTGGGACGGGTGATGAGTGCGGCTTTGCTGTTGGCGGCTAGCTTTAAGGAACCCCAGGCCCGCTTGAGTGTGCAGATCCAGGGGGATGGGGAGCTAGGCACGATCTGGGCCGATGCCGGAGCTAACGGGACGGTGCGGGGGTATGTGCAGCATCCCCAGGTGGAGTTGCCTTTGGATGAGCGGGGCAAGCTGGCGGTGGGGGAGGCGGTAGGTCGCTCCGGCTATGTCCATGTCACCCGCGACTATGGGGAAGGGACGCCCTACACCAGTACGGTGGAGCTGGTGACGGGGGAAATCGGCACGGATATGACTCACTATCTGGCTTTGTCGGAGCAAACCCCCTCGGTGATGCTGGTGGGGGAGTTTTTGGAGTGGCAACGGGTGCGACTGGCGGGGGGGATCCTGGTGCAGTTGATGCCCGGCTACCCGGAAGAACTGCTGACTTTGGTGGAGGAGCGGGTGAATCAAATGCCGGTGTTCACCAGTTTGTTGGCCTCGGGGGAGCCGATGGATAAGGTGCTGCTGGAAATCCTGGCGGATTTTGAAGGGTTTCTGCTGCCACCCCTGCCAACCCCCCGCTTCTACTGCCCCTGTAGCGCCGAGCGGGTGCTCAATGCCCTCAAACTGCTGGGATCCCGGGAGTTGCGGGATATGATCCTCACCGATGGGGGGGCGGAGGCGACCTGCCATTTTTGCAACCAGGTCTATCAGGTGTCGGCGGCGGAATTGCAGCAGTTGGTGTTGGATTTGGAGGGCAATTAGGTGATTATTTTTTGCCGCCAAACAAACCACCAAAGAACCCACCCCCAGAGGACTTGTCCTGAGGTTTGGGGGGAGTTTTGGCCGCGGCGGCGTTGGTGGCACGCTGGGGCACTTGCTGGGGAGGTGGGGTGACCGGGGATCCTTCCAGTTCTTGGAGGGCCTTGGCTGCTTTTTTGTCCTTGGGGTTGAGTTCTAGGACTTTCTGATAGTCTTGCCGGGCACTGGCGCGGTTGCCGAGGCGTTGGTGGGCCACGGCCCGCTCATAGTAGTACTCCGGTTTGTCGCTATCGATGGAAATGGCAAAATTGAGAAACTGTATCGCTTGTTTGTAATCCCCCTTGGAGGCCAACTCCATGGCCTGGCGGAAACGGGTTTCGCTGGGGGTGAGGGTGGGGTTGGTGGCGGGAATGCGTTGCCCACCGGTTGGGGTGGGGGGAATGGGATTGGCCCCCGTTGTTCTAGAGGGGGCCGTTGGCTGGGCAGCAACCGGGGTGGGAATGGGGCTGGCCCCTGTGGTTTTGGTACTGGGGTAAAGCCGACAGAGCAAAAAGGTGAGATTCAATTCACTCAAAGCCTCTGCCTGCTCCAAAATCCCGTATAAGTCGTCAAACTGGATCGAGGCAATTTTAGCCACCGCTTCCCGATAGGCTGCCTCTAAGTCCGGCGCCGCCCGCAGGGCCTCACAGGCGGGACTGCTGGGATAGGGATCCCGGGATTTGTCCTCCATCAGCCGCCGCACCTGTAACTTGAGGGTGGCATCGTACTCAAGCCGCTCACTCTCCTTGAGGAGCAATTCCTTGGCAGGATTGATCAGACGCGACAACAGCCAACTGGCATACTGCCCCTCTGGGGTGGTCTGCCCCAAAAATCCCGGGCGCAAGGTCTTAGAACGGGCAATTTTCTTGTAGGCCTCGTTGATCTGATCGGCAGTAGCCGTGATCGGGATCCCCAAAGCCGCATAGTAGTCAGGTTGGTAGAGACCTAGTCCTTTGTTGATACGTGGGTTGTCAACGCGGGATCCCATAGTTGCCATGCCTCCAGGAGCATCTGCCATGTGCCATCTTGCTGAATCTCAGTGATAGCCTGATTGGTGAGGGTCTGTAAAGACTCAGCGTCATGGCGGGTGATTGCGACTAGGGGGGTAGGGAGCAAGCCCGGCCCCACCATCTGTAGCTCACCATCTTTAGTGTGCAGGATGGCTACTGCTTGATCAATGAGTAAAGCATCTAATTGCCCTGAGCGTAACTGCTGAAATAGGCGCAGGGGTTGGCTGCTGGCAAACAGTTGGATGGCGTTGCCGCGGCGACGGTTGTAGGCTTCCATGAGGGCGGCGCCGGCGCTGTCCACCACCACCCCCACCCGCCGCCCAAATAAATCTGACAGTCGGGTGATGTTGTCCGCATCCGGTCGGCGCACCACCAGGCGTTGCATGGTCCAGAGGTAGGGACGGGTGACGCGAAACTTCTCGAGGTCCAGTCCGGTGGCTTCCCGGGCTCCTAAAACCAAATCCACTTCCCCCTGCTCTAGGGCCGTGAGCTGATCCCCCCAAGGGATATAAACAGGTTCAAGCTGCCAGCGGAGGCGCTCCGCCAAGGTTTGCAGCAGTTCCCACTCCACCCCCCGGTAGCTGCGGCTCGTCAAGTCCGTGTAAAAATAGGGGGATCCCAAAGCCGGGTCTACGGCCACCCGGACGCGCGTGTGCTGTTGTACCAAGGTTCTGGGGGGGGCTGGTCTGGCTAGGGCCGGTAAGCCCGCACCTAAACCGGGCAGCAGGCAACCGGGCAACAGGAGTAAGGCAACCAAAGCAGGGCGCATAGGGACTTTTCGGAATTGTTTCTCATTGTAAAGGGGAGAGGGGATGAATCGCTTAGGGGTGTATGGGCAGTGGCACATGGTGGTGTTGCTGCTGTTGGGGTTTAGCTCGGGGTTGCCGTTGGTGATGTTGGGGCAGCCTTTGCAAGCCCTGCTGACGGACAGTGGGGTGGGGATCATCACCATCGGTCTGTTTGCCCTGGCGGGGCTGCCCTACTCCCTTAAGTTTCTCTGGTCGCCGTTGCTGGATCGCTTCACCCCCACTCTACCCGGTCGGCTCCACCAGAGTCGCCGCCGCGGCTGGCTATTTATCCTGCAAATCCTGCTGCTGATCGCCCTGATCCTGCTCGGCGGCCAAAACCCCCAAGAGACGGAAGTCCTGTTTGCCCTGGTGTTGGGGGTGGCCTTCCTCAGTGCCAGCCAAGACATCGTCGTCGATGCCTACCGCACCGACATCCTCACTGAGCCGGAAATGGGGGCCGGGGTGGCTGCCTATGTCCTGGGCTACCGCATCGCTGTCCTCGTCGGTGGCTCCACCGCCCTCTGGCTGGCCACCTTCCTCCCCTGGCAACAGGTCTACCAACTGCTGGCCACCCTCCTCCTCCCCCTGGCCATCATCACCTACCTCGCCCCTGAACCCCCCGACCAGGGATCCCCAAAAACTCTGCTGGAAGCCGTGGTCAAACCCTTCCAAGCCTTCTGGCAACGCTACCCCCGCTGGGGATCCCTACCGGTTCTCAATCGTCCGGTGGCCCTGCTGACCCTGATATTCATCGTCCTCTACCAACTAGCGGACCGGCTGGCCAGCCCAGTCACCTCCGCCTTCCTGCTTAAGTTGGGCTTCACCAAAACGGACTTGAGCCTGCGGATTTGGCTCATTTTTGCCGCCACCATCGCCGGCGTCACCGTAGGCGGCTGGGTGGTCAAACAATTCGGGATCCCCAAGGCCTTGATTGGGTTTGGGATCTTGATGGGAGCCAGCAATCTCAGCTACATGGTGGTGGCTTTGCTGGGGGTGAACTATCCGGCTATGTTCAGTGCCACGGTGATCGACAACTTTTGTGCTGGCGCTGCCACCGCTGCCTTCCTCGGCTTCCTGATGAGCCTGTGTGACAAACAGTACTCTGCCACCCAGTATGCTTTACTCTCCAGCCTGTTTCCCCTCGGTGGCACCCTTTTGGGATCCCTGTCGGGGTTTTTGGCCACCTTGGGCTGGCCCTTATTTTACGCCCTGACGGCCCTGGCGACGTTGCCCGGGGTGGGCATCTACCTCCTGATTTTGGCGGCAACGCGACCTACCCAGGAGCCGGCAAACGTGTCAGACTAATGAGGAAGAAGCGGCCGAGCGGTGTGGAGATGAGGATATGGGGGAAATCATCGAGTGGCTACGCAAGTGTGGCCCGGTTGTTTATCCACTCCTGAGTTTTTCAATTATTGCCTTGGCCCTGATGATTGAGCGCTGGTTATTTTGGTGGAAGGTCACCCACCGCCAGGAGAGTGTGGTGCGGGAATGCCTAGCTCTTTACCCCCGCAATCCCCGGGCTGCTTTATTTAAGCTGGAGCAGAATGCCGATTTGCCCATTGCTCGCATTTTCTTGAGTGCGATGGAGGTGGACTCCGCCAGTCCAGAGGAGTTTCGCCTGGCTTTGGAGGCAGCTACCTATGCAGAGATTCCCCTGTTGAAGCGCTTCACCACCGTTTTTGATACTATTGTTACCTTGGCGCCTTTTTTGGGCTTGTTAGGGACAGTGACCGGGATCATCCAGATTTTGCGCAGCCTACGCATCGGCGAGGCGGTGGCAGCGGGCTCGGTGGGGGTGGAGCAGGGGATTTCGGAAGCCCTCCACTCCACTGCCTTGGGGCTATATGTGGCCATTCCCACCCTGCTGATCTCGAATGTCTTTCGCTCCCTTTATGCCCGGCAAATGTCCAAGATTCAGGAGTATGGTGGTCAGTTGGAGCTGATTCACCGTCTGCGCCTGGAGCAGCCTTTGTCTTCCCCATCTCCCCTCACGGAAAACCTCTATGCGAATCCCGGAAGAGACCTCTAGACCCGGCGAAATCAACATCGTGCCGCTGATTGATATTGTCTTCAGTATCATGGTGGTTTTCATCGTGGCCAGCTTGAGCCTGACTCGCTCCCAAGCCCTCGATGTGGAACTGCCCGATGCCAGCACCGCCCAACAAAAGTTGGATCCCGCCGTCACTGTCAGCGTCACCCGCTCGGGGGAAGTGGCTGTCAACCGGGAGGTGATCCCCATCAATCAACTGACGGCCCGGGTGACCCAACTGCTAGCGGATCGCCCCCCCCGGGAACGGTTGGTGGTGATCAATGCCGACCTCAACCTCACCCACGGACGGGTGGTGCAGGTGATGGATGCACTGCAAGGGATACCCAATGTCAGCTTGGCTATTGCCGCTCAGCGCCCGCCTCAATAGCTGGCTTTCCCCCCGTTAACCGGGTCAAGGCCGTGCCCGTGGGACATAAATCCAGCAACCCACACTCGTGACAGCGGGGCTTGCGAGCCTCACACACCGCCCGACCGTGGTAGATCAAGCGAATCGACCAGTTCTCCCAATCCGGCTGGGGCAGCAACTGCATCAACTGTCGCTCAATTTTCAGGGGATCCTCGCTACTGACTAGGCCTAGGCGGTTACTGAGGCGCTTGACATGGGTATCCACCGTCACGCCGGCATTGATGCCAAAGCCATGGGCCAAAACCACATTAGCCGTTTTGCGGGCCACCCCCGGCAGGGTCAGCAGTTCTGGCATGGTGCGGGGCACCTGACCGGCAAAATCTTGGATAATTTTCTGGCAGGCTCCCTGAATATGTTTGGCTTTGTTGCGATAAAACCCCGTGGAACGAATCAGATTTTCTAATTCTAGACGGGGAGCTGTTGCCAAGGATTGCGCATCGGGAAAACGGGCAAATAAAGCCGGCGTCACCTGATTGACCCGCTCATCTGTGCACTGGGCAGAAAGAATCGTCGCCACCAACAATTGCAGTGGTGTTTGATAGTTGAGGCTACACTTTGCCTCAGGATAGAGCCGCTTTAGGCGCAGCAAAATCTCCAAGGCCCGCTGGCGATCCGCCCGCCGTACCCCCATAGCTAGCCTGCACCCGTAGCAATGGCAACACTATCTTTGAGGATCAAAACCACCCCCAAGCCCAGAAAAAAGACCAGCCCGGTCTGCATCACCCGCTCCTCGAAATCTTTGGGCAGCCGCTTGCCCCGAATTGCCTCGATCAGCAAAAAGGCCAAATGCCCCCCATCCAAAGCCGGCAAAGGTAAAAGATTCAAAATCCCCAAATTAATGCTGATCAAAGCGGCAAAATGAAGCAACTTCATCGGCCCAGTCTGGGCAATGTCCGCCCCCACCTTGACAATCCCCACCGGCCCTGCCAACTGCCCCGCCGTATCGCCAAAATGGGTCAGCAACTGCTGCAGCCCCCGCACATTCATCCAGACCATCTCATCGTAGGCCCGGGCTGCCTCCCGCAGCACCTCCCCCCACCCCTGAGGACGACGGAAAACCATCGTCTCATTGGCCTCCAAACCCACCCCAATCACCGGCACCCCTTGACTGGTGTCAGGCTCCAGCAACAACGTCGTCGGCCCCCCTTGCTCAGGGTGCTGCACCTGCACCTGCAACGGGGATCCCTGCCGCACCAGGGTTTGGAAGGCTTGAATCGCCTGGTCAGCCTGACTCCGGGAGGTCAAATCCTGGAAACTGAGGTGGACTTCCCCGCGCT
Organism: Thermostichales cyanobacterium HHBFW_bins_127; assembly: GCA_039794745.1. Classification (GTDB taxonomy): domain Bacteria; phylum Cyanobacteriota; class Cyanobacteriia; order Thermostichales; family Thermostichaceae; genus JAUQVP01. Next base: position 37,881 of record JAUQVP010000012.1, read on the forward strand.
CCGCCCCCAACAGCATATCCCCAGGGACCATCCCTGCCCGCGCCGCCGGACTGTCCAACGCCACCTGCGGCACCCGAATCCCCGGCTGCACCTCCGCCACCGGGATCCCCACCGTCGCCGTCATCAGCACCAGCGCCACATAGGCCACCAGCAAATTGGCCAGCACCCCAGCACTGAGCACCACCGCCCGGTCCAAAATGGGGCGATTTTTGAGTAAATCCGGATCCCGAGCTAGAAAGGGGGATTCCGGGTCATCATCGGGAAAGCCCACATAGCCCCCCAAGGGCAACAGCCGCAGGGTATACTCCGTCCGGGATCCCTGGTAGCGCCACAGGGCCGGGCCAAAGCCGATGGAGAAGCGGGTGGCATGGATTCCCTGTAGGCGGGCGGCGGCGAAATGCCCCAGCTCATGGATCAAAATCAAAAAGGCGAGAACACCCACCGCAGCCAGAACCGGCATCACCGATGTCCACGACCAGGTAGCTAACCAACTCAACAACCGCAACCACTCCTTACGTGCAGGTCAACTCTAGTGTGAAACCATCCTCTCAGCCCCTTACCAGGGTTGTGACTAATCTTAACCTGCTGTTAAGATCATTGACCGGACTTAGAAGACCTGTTCCACTTCCACAATTTCGGGGATAGTTTCCCGCAGCTTCCGTTCGATGCCCATTTTCAAAGTCATAGTGGAGCTAGGGCAGGAACCACAGGCCCCTTGCAGGCGCAGTTTCACCACCGGGCCGTCCAGTTCCACCAGTTCCACATTGCCACCATCGGCCATCAAATAGGGGCGCAGTTGATCCAGCACCTTCTCGACGTTTTCTTTGGTCAATTCCAGGGTGGCCTGAGCCATAGGGTTACCTCGATGATTGTAGATCCTGATCTCAGTCTAGAAGATTTTTCCTTGCCGCCACATCTGTACCGCCTCCAGCATCGCCCCCCGCACAATCCCGCTCTCCTCCCGCTCTAACCCCAACTGCACCATCTCCAAAGCCAACCTCGCCGTTTCGGGATCCCCGGGGTGGACAAGAGTTTGCAGGGTGCGCACGGCGAGCAGGCGTTTTTGCGGGGAGGGAGCTTGCAGTTGTTCCCAGCACCGTTCCAGGGTTTGCTGCTGTTGCCACTGCCGCCGCTGCCACAGATCAACGGCCAGCAAACTTAGCACCCCCAGCAGGGCCAATTCCTGGCCAATGCCGGCAATTGCCTCCCAGTGGTGGGGATTTTCCTGCCAGACGGAAAAGGCCGTGTAGCTGCCCAGCAAAACTGCTGCCCCCAGCCCCACACTCCTCACCCACGCCAACCCCCAAACCTGGGCTAGCCTCGTGCGCAGTCGTTGCCAGAGCAGCCGTCCCTCCGGGAGGGTAGCCCAGAAGTGGGCCAAGACCGTTGCCGCCGCCAGCAACAAAGCCAACCCCAAACGCCAATTCCACAGCAGCACCAAGAGCCACCCCACCCCCGGCCCCAACCAACGATAGGGCTGCAACCGGGAAGGCCGCGCCGATAGCTGCGGCAAAGCAGAACGAAGCTTCATGGCAGCCACAGAACCATGGCGTTAAAGTTACAATGCTATATTACGTTACTTTTTTTGCCATTCATCGCAGCAAGTCAAGTTTGGGTCAAGGTTTGGGGCAAGTTATGGGTCGTTTTAGCTGGAATGACTACGATGACTCCCCCCTCTCCCGGCGGCCCCAGGATCAGGATTTGCTGCGGGCCGGCTGGCGACCTCACCAGCGACAACTCGACTGGCAGTTCCTTAACCAATTGATCACCCGGGATCCCTGGGAGTTTTTGGTGCGCAGCTTGGATACGGTCAGTGACATTGCCAATGCCCTTGGCCGCAAGGAGTACAGTTGGTTTGCCAATCTGCTGAATCTCTTTTCTGAGGGTTTACGTTTTGAGCTGGCGGAGTTTTGGGATTACATTACCCCTACCCCTTTGGGCCCGGATCCTCAGTACTATCAGGATGTTTTGGCCACGGATACTCCCATTGCTACGGTGATGAGTCGCCACAGTATTCCCATTGACGATGTCCTGCAGCGATTGCAGGAGAAAACGGTTTTAAACGTGTTGCAAATTGTCGGGCGACCGCAGATCATTTTGCAGCGTTACCAAGAGCGTTTTTTTGATTTACCGGTGGATCGCTTTGTCTCCTGGAATGAGCTGACGGTTTTGGGGACGGTCTGTGCCTATTGGCCGGATTTTGAGTTGTGGGTACAGGTGAGTGCCTCGGATTGGAGCCGACGACGCTACACCTTAATTGGGCATGATCTAGCTCCTTTGGTGCGCAAAGCAACCCGGGGACTATCGGTGATGTTGAGTGGCTATCAGAGCCGGGTGGGGGAACTGCACAGTGCTTTTCCCCTCAGCTCTTTTCCCCCTGAGATTCAAACCTTTACGGATTTGGTGCAGCAAAAGGTCCTCAGTCAACCCCAATTGGCAGTGATTGCCCAGGGCAAGCCCGGAACCGGTAAAACCGCTTGGACCCAAGCTTTTGCACGGGAATTTTTGATCCCTTTGGGCTATGTGGTGTTTATTTTGGATCATGAGGCGGTGGAAAACTTTATCCCACCCACCTATTTGGAGCGTATATGCTTAATCATCAATGAAGCGGATAATTTGGCTCAGGATCGGGCCTCGGAAGTCGCCCAACAATCCCTACGCACTGAGCATATTCTCACCCTTTTGGATGGTACCCTTTATCAAAGTGTGACGGATAGCCGCCATCATCTCAATCAACATTTGGTTGTGCTGATGACCTGTAATACGACGGCACGCTTTGACCCGGCAGT